>NZ_JBHVRK010000016.1:12170-208949 GCF_042885845.1 Kitasatospora sp. NPDC058032
CATAGCGCGGGGCCCCGCCCCGCGGGGGGGGGGGTTTGTGGCCCCCCGCGGCCGGCCCCGCGGCGGCCCCCCGCCGCGCCCCCCGCCGCGGGTGTGGGGGGGGGGCCCACGGCCCGTCCTGGCGCCCGCCCCCCGGACGGGCGCCAGGACGGCTACCCGGCGGCCAGTTCGGCGGCGAAGCGCTCGGCGGCCTCCGCCAGGCCGTGCACGTACTGGTCGAGGTGGGCGTGGTCCCCCAGGAAGCGGCGGGCGGCGGCGAGGTCGCCGTCCAGCAGCTCGGTGACGAGCACCAGGGCGTCGGCGGGGTACATGTAGTGATTGGTCAGCCAGCGCTGGACCGCGGGCATGCCCTCGCTGGCCAGGACCTCCCGTTGCCCCTCGATGACGGGTGCGAGCCAGCGCGCGCAGCGCGTACTCGCCGGGGCCCGCGAAGGTGGTGGCGAGTCCGGCCAGCAGTTCGGCCGGGTACTGCTCGACCGGTCCGGTGAAGTCGGGGTAGTCCTTGGCGAACTCCTCCCAGTCGGCTTCGATTTCGGCGATCCTCCCGGGGAGCAGCGGCCACCGGGCGTAGCCCGCATCGGACAGGGTGAAGACCTCGCGCAGCAGCTCGTAGGACATTTCGGCGGTGCGCGAGAGCAGAACGGCGTCGTAGAGGTCCTTGCCCTGCGGGTGGGAGTCGAAGTACAGCCAGAGGATCTTCCAGGCGAGCGAGAGCTCCGGCGTCACGGCGAGCAGCGGGCCGTCGACGCCGGGCAGGTCGCAGGGCCGCGGCGCGGCGGGCAGGTGCTCGGTGAACACGAAGTCCAGCTGGACGGTGCCGCCGGGCAGGTCGGGGGCTGTCCACGGCAGCACCAGCCGGCGCCCGGGGACCCGGCCGTACGTCCAGATGTCGTCGTCGACGGCCCGGTCGGCGTGCAGCCGCACCGTGCCGGAGCGCGCCTCGGCGTCGGCGGCGAGCTCGGCGAGCATCCGGCCGGTCCGCTCGTCCTCCAGCAGCCAGTCCCTCGGCTGCACCACGAAGTCCAGATCGCCCGGCTCCCTGGCCTGTTCGCCGTACCAGGCGCGCAGCAGGACGCTGCCGCGCAGGACGAGGTGCTCCGCCCACGGCGAGGCGGCGACGGCGGACAGGACGGTGCTCAGCGCCTCGCGGCGGGCGGTGAGCCAGCGCTCGGCGAGCCGGGGGTCGTCGAAGACGGGTTCGCTGGGCCGCAGGGCTCGGGCGTAGCCGGCGAGCGCGGGGTCGAAGACCGGCTGCTGGCGCACCGCCTCGTCGTCGATCGGCCGGATGGACCGTGGCAGGTCCCGCTCCTTCCGGACGTCCTCCGGCGGGGGCTGTCCGGGCAGCAGCAGGCCCTGCCACGGCCCGTACTCCAGGCCCTCCCAGGCGAGGGGTTGCTCCTTGGTCATCGGGGATCTCCTTCTGCGGTGCGGTTGTGGTCGGTCAGCCACCCCGCGTCCAGCGCCTCGTCGCTGTCCACGGCGACGAACTCGCGTTCCACGGAGGCGATCAGGTGGCCGTCGGCGGCGAGGTCCGTGAGCAGTGCCTCCAGGCGGTGGCCCGCGGTGGCCAGGCCGACCCGGCGGCACCGCTGGGTGACGAACCACTCGCGGTGGCCGTCCTCGCGCACCCGGCGGGGATTGTGCGAGAGGTGGGCGCCGTGCCGGACGGCGAGTTCGGCGAGGCCGGGCGCCGGGGCGGGCCCGGGCAGCAGCAGTTTGACGTGGTGCTCGAAGTAGCGGGCCGGGCCGTGCGCGGCGGCGTCGCCGTCCTCGGCCGGGACGCCGAGGGCCCACGGAGAGGCCTCGATCTTGGTGCGCAGCACGGCGAACCCGGCCCCGGCCAGCCGCTGCGCCGTCCGGTCGGCCGTCGCGGCGACCTCCTCCAGCGTGCCGCCGGCGCGCAGGGTGAGCATCGGCTGGGAGGGCGTGGCGCCGCGGTCGAGCAGGATGTGGGTGAACTTCAGTCCGTGGCCGGTGGCCCAGGCGGTCAACGCCTCGGCGGCGTCCGGTCGCACGGTGAGGTGCACCTCGAACTCCCCTCGGAGACCGGGGAGGGGCGGTGCGCCGTCGGGGTGCCGGTCGGGGTGGGTGGCGAGCATGACGGCATCGTGCCAGGGGCCTCCGACAATCGTGCACGCCGGTGGGGTCGAGGAGTCGAGGAGTCCCGCCCGTCGCCGCGCCCGCGGGCGTTCGGCGGCCTCGGACCGGCGTCGGCCGGCGCCCCGCGACGCCCCGGACGGTGTCCCGTCCGGGGCCGGGGATACTGGCCGGATGCGTACGTACTCACCGGCCGCCGCGGTCGTGAACCTGGTGCTGGGCCTGCCGGCCGTGGTGCCGGTCTGGCTGCTGTGGTACTTCGCCGTCAACTGGCCGCTGAAGGCGCTGGGATGGACGGTGGGGGAGCCGACCGAGAACGACGGCCCGCTGCCGTGGCTGGTGCTCGGCGGGCCGGTGGTGCTGGCGTCCGCGGCGCTGTGGTGGCTGGCGAACGAGGGTGTCCGGCGGCGGGCCGGACGGTCCGGGCGGCCCGTGGGCGGGTGGGTGTACTGGCCGGTGAGCGCCGGACTGACCCTGCTGCCCACGGGCGTGCTCATCGGGATGTCGTAGCGGCGGGAGCGGTCAGCAGGGCGGTGACGGCCGCGAGCAGGGCGGTGGCGCCGGCCAGGAGGAGGACGGTGGAGGGGGTGGTGCGGTCGACGACGGCGCCGCCGAGCAGGGCGGCGATGCCGATGGTGGCCTGGAAGGAGGAGGTGAAGAGGACACCGGCGGCCTCGGGGGCGTGCGGGGCGGCGGCGAGGAACCAGCTGAGGGAGCAGACCGGGACGGCGCCGTAGGCGACTCCCCAGAGCAGCAGCAGGACGGTGGCGCCGGGGCCGGTGGTGCCGAGGACGGGCAGCAGCAGGGTGGCGGCGGCGAGCAGGGCGGCGGCGGTGGTGAAGGCGGGTCGCAGGGCGCGGGCGGCGCGGTGGCCGGCGAGCAGGTTGCCGAGCAGCCCGGCGGCGCCGTAGGCGAGCAGCAGACCGCTGATCACCGCCGGTCCGGCGTGGGTGACCTCGGCCAGGAACGGCGTGACGTAGGTGTAGCCGCCGAAGTGGGCGAGGACGATCAGGAACGTCACCAGCAGGCCGGTGCGGGTTCCCCGGTCGGTGAGCAGTCCGCGCAGGACACCGAGGCCGGTGGTGGTGTCCGGCGGGGCCAGCGGGGGCAGGCAGAGCGACAGGGCGGCCAGGACCAGCAGGGTGAGCACGCCCATCGCGGCGAAGGCCGCGCGCCAGCCGGCGAGCGAGCCGAGCAGGACGCCGGCCGGGACGCCGAGGACGGAGCCGAGCGGGACGGCGGTGAAGATCACCGTGTTGGCGCGGGCCTGCCGGTCCGGCGGCACCAGACGCGGGGCGAGTCCCGAGCCGATCGACCAGAAGGCGCCGATGACCAGGCCGAGCGCGACCCGGGCCACCAGCACCGCCGCGTAGGCGGGGGCGAAGGCGTTCAGCAGGTCGGCGAGGGCGAGGAGCAGCAGGAGGGCGCGGAGTACGGTGCGGCGGTCGGCGCGACGGGTCGCCACGGTGACCGCCGGCGCGGCCACCGCGGCGACCAGCCCGGGCAGGGTCATGGTCAACCCGGCGGTGCCGTCGGAGATCCGGAAGGTGGCGCCCATCGGGGTGAGCAGGCCGACGGGCAGGATCTCGGTGGTGACGATGGCGAAGACGCCCGCGGTGACGGCGAGGACGGCGGGCCACCCGCCGGTCCGGGACCGGGACCCCGGCAGGGGTCGCGAGGTGGCGGCGGTGGTGAGGGGCATGGCGGCGTTCCTGTCCGGGCGCGGCGGGTGATCGGTTCCCGAAGTCCACCAAGCGGACGGGGGGTTGGGCTGGCGCGAATCGGACGTCAACCGTTCCGGAGGCCGGCTCGCTCTGGACGGATAGCTCTCACTGAGAGGTAAAATCGGACTATGAGTGCGGCTGCCCCGGACACGCCCGACACCGCGCTGGGCGAGGAGTTCTCCACCCTCCTCGTCGGCATCCAGCGCCTGGTGCGGCGCCGGCTGCGTGAGGGTCTGAGCGAACCGAGGCTGCGCGGCGCGCAGGTCGAACTGCTGCGCCTGGTCGCGGACTTCCCCGGGCTGCGGGTCTCGGACGCCGCCGAGGAGCTGTGCCTGGCCGGCAATTCGGTGTCCACCCTGGTCAACCAGCTGGTCGCGCTGGGTCTGCTGCGCCGCGAGGTGGACCCGGTTGACCGCCGGGCGGCGCTGCTGTACGCCACCGACGAGGCCGTCGAACGGCTGGCGGCCTGGCGGGCCCGGCGCGAGGTGCTGGTCGGCGAGGTGGTGGCGGGGCTGTCGGCGGACGACCGGGCGGCGCTGGCCGCCGCGTTGCCCGCGCTGCGCGGCGTCGCGGCGGGCCTGCGCGGGCGGGCGGCCGAGCCGGGATGGGTGGCGACGGCCGGAGGGAGGGCCGGGCGATGACCGACGGAGCGGACGAGGCGCCGGCGGCGGTGGTCTGCCGCGGCCTGGAGTACACCTTCCACCGCGGGCGGCGGAAAGGCGGCGGCACCAAGGCCGTCGACGGCGTCGACCTGACGGTGCGGGCCGGCGAGGTGTTCGGCCTGCTCGGCCCCAACGGCGCCGGCAAGACCACCACGATCCGGGCGATCACCACCCTGCTGCCCACCGCCTCCGGCATGGTCCGGGTCTTCGGCCACGACGCGGCCCGGCGGCGGGCGGAGGTCCGTCGGCTGCTCGGCTACGTGCCGCAGCAACTGTCCGCCGAGGCCGGGCTGACCGGGCGGGAGAACGTCGCCCTGTTCGCCCGGGTCTTCGACGTGCCGCGCGCCGAGCGGGCCGCCCGGGTGGCCCAGGCGCTGGCCGCCGTCGACCTCACGGAGGCCGCCGACCGGCTGGCCGGCACCTACTCCGGCGGCATGGTGCGCCGGCTGGAGCTGGCCCAGGCGCTGGTCAGCGCACCGCGGCTGCTGGTGCTCGACGAGCCCACCATCGGCCTGGACCCGATCGCCCGGGCCGGCGTCTGGGAGCGGATCGACGCCGTCCGCCGGGCCACCGGCATGACGGTGCTGGTGACCACCCACTACATGGACGAGGCCGACCGCCACTGCGACCGGGTCGCCCTGATGGACCGCGGCCGGATCCGCGCGCTCGGCACGCCCGGGGAGCTGAAGGCCCGGGTCCGCGAGCAGGACCCGCGACTGCCCGACCCCTCGCTGGACGACGTGTTCCGCCACTTCTCGGGCCGCGGGCTCTCCCGCGGCGGCCCGGGGGAGGGTGGGGAAGGAGACTTCAACGATGTCCGCCGAACCCGCCGCACGGCCAACCGCGTCGGCTGACGGGCCCGGGGCGGCGCCCGCCCCGCCCGACCTCGGCCTGCTGCTGGTGCCCCCGCCCGCCCGCACCGGCTGGCGGCAGGTGCCGGCCCGGGTCGCGGCGATGTGCGCGGTGGAGCTGCAGAAGCTGCGCCACGACCGCACCGAGGTGTACACCCGGGCGGTCCAGCCCGCGCTCTGGCTGCTGATCTTCGGCCAGACCTTCACCCGGCTGAAGGCGATCCCGACCGGGGGCATCCCGTACCTGGACTACCTGGCCCCCGGGATCATCGCCCAGTCCGCGATGTTCGTCGCGATCTTCTAC
The DNA here is from genome assembly GCF_042885845.1 of Kitasatospora sp. NPDC058032. Classification (NCBI taxonomy): domain Bacteria; kingdom Bacillati; phylum Actinomycetota; class Actinomycetes; order Kitasatosporales; family Streptomycetaceae; genus Kitasatospora; species Kitasatospora sp. NPDC058032. The sequence continues at coordinate 17,809 of NZ_JBHVRK010000016.1, forward strand.
GGCATCATGATCATCTGGGAGCGCGACTCCGGCGTGCTCACCAAACTGCTGGTCACCCCGACCCCGCGGGCCGCGCTGGTGACCGGCAAGGCGTTCGCCGCCGGGGTGAAGGCGGTGCTGCAGGCCGCCGTGGTGGTGGTGCTCGCGGCGCTGCTGGGGGTCGCGATGACCTGGAACCCGCTGCGGCTGCTCGGTGTGGTGGCGGTGGTGGTGCTCGGCTCGGCCTTCTTCTCCTGCCTGTCGATGACCATCGCCGGCATCGTGCTGACCCGCGACCGGCTGATGGGTATCGGTCAGGCGATCACCATGCCGTTGTTCTTCGCCTCCAACGCCCTCTACCCGGTGGACCTGATGCCCGGCTGGCTGCAGGCGGTCAGCCGGGCCAACCCGCTGAGCTACCAGGTGGACGCGCTGCGCGGGCTGCTGATCGGCACGCCCTCGCACCTGCTGCTGGACTTCGGCGTGCTCGTCCTGGCGACGGTCCTCGGCATCGCGGCCTCCTCCGCGCTGCTCGGCCGCCTCGCGCGGTGACCACCGGGTGACCGTCGCGGGTCACCGGGTGGCCGCCGTGGGTCAGCGGGTGATCGGGGTCGCGCGGGTGAGGCGGGAGAGCTTCTCGGGGTTGCGCACGACGTAGAGGGCGGTGATGAGCCCGTCGTCCAGGCGCAGGGTGACGACGCTGTCGGTCTCCCCGGGCAGGCCGACCAGCAGGGCCGGGCCGCCGTTGACCAGGGCGGGCCGCACGGCTGCGGTGCCGGCGAGGCGGGGCAGCCCCTCGGTGAGCAGCCGGGCCACCCGCTCGGCGCCGACGACGGGGTGCGGGACGGCCCGGCGCACGCCGCCGCCGTCGCCGAGCAGGACGACGTCGGGGGCGAGCAGGTCGAGCAGGCCCTGCAGTTCGCCGGTCTCCACGGCCCGGCGGAACGCCTCGATCGCACGGCGGTTCTCGGCGGCCGACACCGCCCCGCGCGGCCGGCGCTCGCCGACCCGGCCGCGGGCGCGGTGGGCGATCTGGCGCACGGCCGTCAGGGTCTTGCCGACGGCCACGGCGATCTCGCCGTACTCCAGGCGGAAGACCTCGCGCAGCACGAACACCGCCCGCTCGGTCGGGGCGAGGGTCTCCAGTACCAGCAGCATCGCCGTCGAGACGCTGTCGGCCAGCTCGACGTCCTCCGCGACGTCCGGTGCGGTCAGCAGCGGCTCGGGCAGCCACGGGCCGACGTACGACTCGCGGCGCCGGCCGAGCGTGCGCAGGTGGCTCAGTGCCTGCCGGGTGGTGATGCGGACCAGGTACGCGCGCCGGTCGCGCACGGTGTCCTGGTCGACGCCGGTCCAGCGCAGCCAGGTCTCCTGGAGGACGTCCTCGGCGTCGGCGGCCGAGCCGAGCATCTCGTAGGCGACGGTGAAGAGCAGGTTGCGGTGGGTGAGGAAGGCCTCGGTGGCGAGGCCGGTGGGGTCGGTCTCCCGAAGGCCCTGGTGGCCCTGACTGCCCTGGTGGCCCTGACGGCCCTGGGGGTCTCGACGGTCCTGGAAGCGCCGGCGGTCCGGTGTTTGCTTGCCCATGGTCACGGGACGTCGCGGGGCGCCGTTCTGTGACATCCGGGCGCGGTGTTCCAGCTCACACCGACGGGCCGTCACAGCACGCGGCCCGGCGGCATCTTGTGCTCGTCCGGTGCGCGAGCACACGACCTCCCACGAGTGAGGACCCCACCATGGAACCCCGTTTCGACCTGTTCGACAGCCCGACCGCCGCGAAGCTGGCCAAGCGCTTCTTCAACACGGCGCTGGTCCTGGAGCAGTCGACGCTGCCGAAGACCCTGCGCGAGCTGGTGCAGTTGCGGGTCGGCCAGCTCAACGGCTGCGGCCTCTGCGTCGACATCCACACCAAGGAGGCCGCGGCGGCCGGGGAGAGCGCGCTGCGGCTCAACCTGGTCGCCGTCTGGCGGCACAGCACCGTGTTCACCGAGGCCGAACGGGCCGCGCTGGCGCTCGCCGAGGAGGCCACCGTGCTGGACCGGCACGGCGTGACCGACACGACCTGGGCCGAGGCGCGCGAGCACTTCGACGACGACCGGCTCGGCGCGCTCGTCTGCCTGATCGCGCTGATCAACGCGGCGACCCGGATGAACGTCATCGTCCACCGGGCGGGCGGCTCCTACGAGCCCGGCGCGCTCGCCGCGATGGCGCAGCAGCAGGCGGGCTGACCGGCGGGAAACGCGGTCGGCGACCGGGTCCGGCGGATCAGATCCGGTCGGCCGACCAGGCCGGGTCGCGGCCGGTGAGGGCCAGCAGCAGGTCCTCCGCGTCGGCGCCCGGGGGTGCGGCGCGCGGCGGGTCGAACCGGCCCGAGCCGGCCAGGTCGCGGTAGCCGCGGAACTCGGCGAGCGCGTACCGGGCGGCGCCGGGCGGCATCCGCCCGCGCTCGCCCAGCGCCCGGGAGAGGTCCCAGCCGTGCACGACGGTCTCGGCGGTCAGCTCCCGGGCGTACCCGCCGGCGTCCCGCAGGCCGTACGGCAGGCGCACCAGGAAGTCGGGCGCGCCGGGGCGGTTGAGCGCGCGCAGGGCGCTCTGCACGGCCATCGTCCACACGCCCAGCGGGTTGCGGCCGAGCACATCGCCCTCGAAGCGGTGGCCGAGCTGCTCCGGGGTGTAGCCGGCGACCGCCTGGCACACCCGCAGGCGCTGGGCCGCCAGATGGTTGACCAGCGTGCGCACGTCCCAGTCGCGGCACGGGGTGGGCGCTGTCCAGAGGTCCTCGGACACCGAGCGCAGCAGCCGGGCCGTTTCGGCTCCGGCGGCCGCGTACTGTGCGCGGACCTCAGCGTGGAATCCGGGTGGGTGGGGACATTCCATCGCCGGGCCTCCGTCTCCTGCCCTGCTCACTCCCAGTAAACCGCTACGGCGCGTGACCCGCCAGGGGGAGGGGGAGCCCGTTCCGCTGGGGATCTCCGTCCGTCGGCGCCGCCCGCCGTCACCGAACGTGGCGTCGACGAGGCGCTCTGGTGAAGCGCGGGGGCACGACTGTAGTGTCCACGCCATGACGACCGCCCGGCGCCGGGTCGCCCTCGCCGCGACCCTCATCGGCGCTCTCGCCGCCACCGTCCTCCCCGCCACCGCCGCCAGCGCGCAGCCGGCCCGCCCGTCCTGTCGGACCGTCGACTCCGCGCCGCTCGACCGGGAGCAGGCGCGCACCGCGGACCCGCGGACCGCCGCCCTCACCGAGCGCGGGGGCCTCGGCGACTTCGTCCGCCGCTTCCCCGCCGCGCTCTGCGGCGCGCGCGGCGCCGCGGGGGCCGGTCGGATCGTCGACGCCTGGGGCGAGGCGCTCTGGCGGGCCGGTGCCGACCGCGCCCAGGGCCGCCGACCCGGCGGCGACCTGCCGGCCGCCGACGACCGCCCGCTGTACTGGGCCAGGGTTGCCATGACCATCCAACTCGCCCGCTGGCAGCCGGACTTCGCGGTTGACGCGGCGGCCCTGCGGCAGCGCTTCGAGGACGCCTCGCGCGGCCTGGCCGACAGCGGCTTCAGCGCCCGCCCCGGGGTGCGCCGGATCCTCGTGAGCGGCTTCGACCCCTTCGGCCTGGACGCCGAGCCGCGCCGTGCCAACCCCTCGGGCTCGGCGGTCCTGCAGCTCGACGGACGGCGGATCACGCTCGCCGACGGCACCCCCGCCGAGATCCAGGCGGTGGTGTTCCCGGTCCGCTACGGCGACTTCGACCGGGGCATCGTCGAGCGCGCCTTCGGCCCCCGGCTCGCCCCCGGCCACCGCTCGGCCGACCAGATCACCACCATCAGCCAGGGCTACCCCGGACTCTTCACCCTGGAGGCCTGGGCCGGCCGTGCCCGCTCCGCCGACCCCTACCCCGACAACGCCGGCGTGCTCTCCGGCGGCACCCGCGAACACCCCGTCACGGCCCCCGGGCTCGGCCCCGGCGCGGAGTTCATCGCCACCAGCCTGCCCGCCGGGCCGATGACGGCCGTTCAGCAGCCGTTCCCGGTCAAGCTGAACACCACCGTCACCGAGATCCCCGCCGGGGCGACCGCTCCCGTCGACCGGGCGGACGGCCCGACCCCCGGCTCCCGCGCGGTCGCGGGCGGCGGCGGGGGCTACCTCTCCAACGAGGTCGCCTACCGCAGCAACCGGCTGCGCCTGGAGCTCGCCCCGCAACTGCCCGGCGGCCATCTGCACACCCCCGTGCTGACCGGCCTGCCGGAGCGGACGGACGAGCTCACCGGGCCGGTCTTCGAGCAGAACGAGGCCGCCATCGGCGGCGAGGTCCTGGAGATCCTGCGGCACTCGGTGCGCTGAGGAGGGGGTGAGGCGGGGGGCGAGGGTTCGCGCCCCGGCGCCACCCCGCCATCCCCGGCATCCCCGGTGTTCCCCGCTGACGGGTGCCGGACGAGTGCCCGCCCGGCCGTCGCGCGACCGGAGGTTTTTCGGTCCGCGGGGCAACCGGGAGGACAAATACCACCGATTTGGTACAAGGTGTCCACTGCGTGAGCATGGGCCTGCGCTCCACCGAGCGAGCAGGACCAGAAAGGCACCACACCCTCATGCAGACCAGCCCGGCCGTGACCCGGCAGGCACCCACGGCGCAGCCATCCCCTGCGCAGCCGTCCCCCGGGCCGTCGTCCCCGCCCCCGGCGCCGTCACCCCGGTCCGCCGTCCGCCGCTTCGGTCTGCCGACCGCGACCGCCCTGGTGATGGGCAACATCATCGGCGGCGGTATCTTCATGATCCCCGCCGCGGTCGCCCCGTACGGGACGGTCAGTCTGCTCGCCTTCGCCGTGCTCACCGTCGGCGCCATCACGCTGGCCCTGGTCTTCGGACGGCTGGCGCGCCGCGACCCGCGCACCGGCGGTCCCTACGTCTACGCGCGGGAGGCCTTCGGCGACTTCGCCGGTTTCGTGGCCGCCTGGTCCTACTGGATCACCACCTGGGTCAGCAACGCCGCGCTCGCCGTCGCGGCCGTCGGCTACCTCGCCGTGCTGTGGCCGGCCGTCGGCCACTCCACCGCGCTCGCCCTCGGCTGCGCGCTGGCCGTCCAGTGGCTGCCCGCGCTCGCCAACCTGGCCGGCACCCGGTACGTGGGCGCCGTCCAGCTCGTCGCCACCGTCCTCAAGTTCATCCCGCTGGCGATCGTCGCGGTGGCCGGCCTCTGCTCCTTCGATCCGGCGAACCTCGGCCCCTTCGACGCGACCGGCGAAGGCTGGCTCGGCGGGACGACGGCCTCCGCCGGGCTCCTGCTCTTCAGCTACCTCGGCGTGGAGTCGGCCGCGATGAGCGCGGGCCAGGTCCGCGACCCGGAGCGCAACGTCGGCCGGGCCAGCGTGCTCGGCACCGCGGGCGCCGCCGTCGTCTACCTGCTCGGCACGCTCGCCGTGTTCGGCACCGTCGCCCACGAGCGGCTGATCCACTCCACCGCTCCGTTCTCCGACTCCGTGAACGCCGTCTTCGGCGGCTCCTGGGGCGGAACGGCCGTCGCCGTCGCCGCCCTGGTCTCGATGACCGGCGCGCTCAACGGCTGGACCCTGCTCTCGGCCCAGGCCCCGTACGCCGCCGCCAAGGACGGCCTGTTCCCCGCCGTCTTCGCCAAGGAGCGCCGCGGCGTGCCGGTCGTCGGCGTGCTGACCGGCGTCACCCTCGCCTCGCTGCTCACCGTCCTCGACTTCGCCTCCGGCGCCAAGGCCGCCTTCGACACCCTGGTGCTGGTCACCACCTTCACCGCGACCGTCCCCTACCTGCTCTCGAGCGCCGCCCAGCTCCGCTGGCTGCTGGCCGGCGACCGCGACCGGGTCGCCCCGACCCGCCTGGCCCGCGACCTCACCCTCGCCCTCGGCGCCTTCGCCTTCTCCGCCTGGCTCGTCGCCGGCGCCGGCTACCAGGCCGTCTACCAGGGCGTCCTCTTCCTGCTCGTCGGCGTCCTCGTTCACACCGTCCGCACCGCCCGCCGCCGCCGGGCCTGACGACAACGGCACGCCGCCGAGGCCCGCACCGTCCGGTGCGGGCCTCGGCGGCATTCCCGGGGCGCGCGTCGGGCGGGGGGCGTCCGGGGCCGCGGCGAGCGCCCCCGCGCCGGCCGGCGTCTCCCGGCCGGCGTCTCGCGGCCGGGCGCGACCGCCTCGGCGGGGCCGCATCAATGTCAGTGGCATCCGCTAGCTTCGCGATCACCAACCGGAGCGGGCGGAGGAGGGTGTCATGACCGGTCGCACGAGCGGGACGATCGCGTGGGACGAGGTGCGCGCGCTCATCGCCGCCCGGCTGCCGGAGGCGGTGGTCGACCGGCTGTCGCCCGTGCCCGCCCGCGAGCTGCACCATCTGCGCGCCCCGCTGCGCCGGCTCCGCACCGAGCTGCTGCGCGAGCTGTCCTCGGGCGACCCGCGGCGCTACTCCGCCGCGTACGACGAGCTCGCCGCCCTGCAGTTCGCCGGGGTGCTCTCCGCCGCCACCCCGGCGGAGGCCCTGGACTGGCTCACCGCGCGCCGGCTGCTCTCCCTCACCCGGCCGCTGCCCGGCGGCGGCTCCGCCAACACCGACGCCCGGGACCTCCTGTCGGTCCTGCTGCTGCCGCACCGCGACGCGGCGTTCCAGCGTGAACTCGCGGTCCGGCTCGCCGAGTGGCTGCCCGCGGGCGGCGACGCCTTCCGCTGGCTGATCACCCACGGACTCGCCGTCTGGTCCGGCGCCGAGGTCCCCGCCACCGACGGCTATCTGATCGGCTGGGTGCGCGAAGGCACCCTGATGCGCTACGACCACCAGGAGATCGGCGAGTGGTTCGCCGATCAGGGCCTGCGCCCGCCGGCGCCGCACCACGACACGCTGCTCTCCTGGCTGCGCGCCCAGCCCAGGCTCCCCGAGTTCGTCCGCCGACTGTTCGAGTTCCCGGACGTCGGCGCCGAGTTCACCGATCCCTACGCCGCCCGCTTCGGGCCGGACAACGAGTGGCCCAAGGTGCTCGCGGCCCTGGCGGGCGAGGGGGTGCTCGACCGCGCCGAGCTGATCGACCGCTGCCTCGGCAGCCTGCTGCGCGGCGACCGGCCCGGCAACCTGCGCGGCTTCCTCCGGCTGTACGCGGAGCTGGCTCCCGACCCGGAGGAGGTCGCCGCGCGGGCCCGCGACCACATCCGGCTGGCCGTCGACGGCGCGCCGACCGCCGCCAAGGCCGCCCAGGCGGCGCTGCGGTCGGTGGGCACCCGGCTCGCCGCCGAGCTGTTCACCGAGCTGACGGCCGGGATCCTGGCCCGGCCGGAGAAGACGCTCGCCACCGTCCAGCTGAGCTGGGCCGACGCGGCGCTGCGCCGCGACCCGGCCGGGGCCGACGAGCTGCTGCCCGCCCTCGCCGTGGCCTTCGCCCACCCGGCGCCCGCGGTCCAGGAACGCGCCCTGCGCCTCGTCGCCCGCCACCTGCCCGACACCGCCGATCCGGCGACGGCGGAGGCCGTGCGCACCGCCGCCACCGCCCTCGGCCCCGCCCTGCGGTCGGACGCGTACGAGCTGCTGGCCGCCCCGCCCGCGCCGGCCGAACGCTCCGCGGTGGTGGGGCCCGGGCGGCCCGCCGCCCTTCCGCCCGCGCCGGGCGGGCCGTTCGAGCTCGCCGAGCGGCTGTCCGCGGTGCTGGCCGACCGGACGCCCGACCCCGGGGAGTTCGAGGTGGTGCTGGCGGCCCTGGTCGCCGAGCACCACCGCGACCGGGCCGCCCTCGCCGACGCGCTCGCTCCGCTCGTCCGGGGCCGCGGCGAGGATCCGGTCCTCCTCGCGGGCATCGGCAGCGTCGGGGGAGCGCTGGGCTGCCTGCTCGACGCCCTGACCGGCCGCGAGCACCGGTCCGCCGCGCTCGGCGCCGAACTGCTCGCCCTCCGGGACCCGCTCCGCGGCCCCGCCCTGATCCCCGCGCTCCGCGTCTTCGAAGTGGCCTGCGGCGTCGCCGACGCGCCGGTACCGGTGCTCCTCGCCACCCCCACCGCAGCGGACGGCACCCTCGATCCGTCGGTGCTGACCGAACGGCTCGCGGCCCACCGGGCGGCCGGTGCCCGCCCCTGGCCCGCCGATCTGGCCCAGGCGCTTCTCCGGGTGCCGCCGTCCGCGCTGTCGGCGGTCCGTGCGGCGGCGGCCGGACTCGGCTGCGACCTGCCGCCCGACACACCGCCGCCCGCACCCGAGGGCTTCCACGTCCAACCCCCGGACCGGCCCGAGCGGGTCGACCCGAACGACTGGACCCCACCGACGGCCCCGCGCATCGCCCCGCTCGCCCCCGCCCCGGCCGTGTCGGAGGGGGTGATCGGGCTGCTCCACGCACTGCCCGACCCCACCCGGACCGGATGGTTCGCGGCCGTGTTCCGGACGTCGGCCGGCCAGCTCGCCCAGCTGCCCTGGCTGGCGCCCTGGGACCCGGAGACCGTCGCCGCGCACGGCCTGCCCACTCTGGCGCTCCAGGTGTCCGAACCCGGCCCCCGCGAACCCAACCCCCTGCTGCCCCGGCTCGCGGAACTCCCGGGCGAGCCGGGTCCGGTGAGCCATCTCCTGCTCGCCTACGGGATGACCGCCGCCCGGGCCGAGCACCGCACTGCGGCCCTGGACGCCCTGCTGATGCTTGTCGCCCGCGGCCGGCTGCGGGCGGAGGCGCTCGGCGAGTGGCTCGCGGCGCTGTGGCGGCTGTCCGTCGTCAAGCCGAACCGGATCATGCCCGTGCTCGCCGACGCCGCCCGCGGCGGCGCGAGCCGGCAGGTGTTCGCCGTGCTCACCGCGATGCTCACCGAACTCGCCCCCGACCCCGCGCGCCGCGGACTGCCGGCCGTCCTCACCCTCGCCGCCGACTGCGCAGCCGCCGAGGGCATCCGCACCACCGTCCCCGCCCTCGATGCCCTGACCGCCCCCACGGCGCCCCGCCGGGTCCGGGCGGAGGCGGCTCGGCTGGCCAGGGTCCTCGCCCGCTGACCGCGCCGGGCGGGGCCGCCCGGGATTCGTCGCGGTTCGGATTGCCGGTGGGTGTGTTGGTGGTGTGTTGGGCAGGCCGCTGCCCGTGACCGCTGCCCGTCCCCTCCGGGCCGAGCGGGCCGTGGGTATGGCCGGCGGCGGGGTGCGGTGGCGCAGGTCGGGGGCCGGATGCCAGGTGCAGGGCAGGGGTGGGTCCAGCCCCACCCCGAAGAGTGAGGCGGGGTGGATTCCGCCTCGATCGTGTCCGTCCTAGCGTTGCCTTGGGTCGCCCGGAGGGGGTGGGCCGGGTGCGGGTGGGAGGGTGCGGTGCGAGGAGCGGTGCGGGTGGAGGGCGAGGGTGCGCCGGCCCTGCGGCTGGCGGGGCTGAGCAAGCGGTTCGGGTCCCACCGGGCGGTGGACGGGGTGGAGTTGACCGTGCCGAGCGGCTCGTTCTACGGGCTGGTCGGGCCGAACGGCGCGGGCAAGACGACGTCGCTGTCGATGGCGGTGGGGCTGCTGCGGCCGGACGCGGGCCGGGCGGAGGTGTTCGGCGTCGACGTGTGGGCCGATCCGCTGCGGGCCAAGGCGCTGGTCGGCGTGCTGCCCGACGGCCTGGCGCTGCCGGAGCGGCTGACCGGCCGGGAGCTGCTGCGGTACCTGGGCCGGTTGCGCGGTCTGGACGGGCGGACGGTGGACAACCGGACGGAGGAGCTGCTGGTCGTGCTGGAGCTGGCGGACGCGGCCCGGACGGCGGTGATCGACTACTCCACCGGGATGCGCAAGAAGATCGGCCTGGCCACCGCCCTGCTGCACGCACCGTGGCTGCTGGTCCTGGACGAGCCCTTCGAGGCGGTCGACCCGGTGTCGGCGGCGACGGTCCGCACGATCCTGCAGCGGTTCGTCGCGGCCGGCGGTTCGGTGGTGCTCTCCAGCCATGTGATGGCCCTGGTCGAGAGCCTCTGCGACCACGTCGCGGTGATCGCCCGGGGCCGGGTGGCGGCCGCCGGGCCGGTGGCCGAGGTGCGGGGCGGGCGGGCTCTGGAGGACGTGTTCGTCGAGTTGGTCGGCGCCCGGACCGGGGGAACGGAGGGGCTGGAATGGCTGGCCTCCTGACGGTTCCGCCGGCAGCGGGCGGCCGTGTGGCGATCACCGTGCTCACCGGCATGAAGGCGACCGTCCTTCGGCGGTCGATGTCCGGCCCGCGTGCCGCCGGGCTGGTCGTCGGCACGGTGTGCGGCGGGGCGGGCGCGGTCGGCACCGCGCTGCTCGGCTTCGCGGACTACGCGACCCCGGAGGCCGGGTTCGGCGTCCTGGCGCTGGCCCAGCTGCTGTGGAGCCTGGGGTGGGCGCTCGGGCCGCTGGTCACCGGCGGCGACTCCACCCTGCGGCCGGCCTGGTTCGCGATGGTGCCGATGCGCCCGCGCAGCCTGGCCGTCGGGCTGCTCGGTGCCGCCTTCGTCGGCGTCACCCCGGTGCTCGCGCTGGTCGCCTTCGGCGGGCTGCTCGCCTACGGCGTCCGCCAGGGGCCGGCGGCGGCGGTGGTCGCGGTGCCCGCCGTACTGCTCCAGCTGCTCTTCGTGGTGGTGCTGGCGAAGTTCACCCCGCAGGTGCTGGGCGGCGTGCTGCGCTTCCGCCTCGGCTGGGAGCTGTCCGCGCTGCTGGTCGGCCTGGTGATGGCCTGTCTGAACTCCGGCTGGTTCGCGATCGGCTTCCTGGTCCGGCTCGGGACCGGTGACTGGGCGGCCGGCGCGCAGACCGCGGTGCGGGTGCTGCCCTCGGGCTGGGCGGTGGTCGCGGTGGACGCGGCCCGCCGCTCGGACTGGCCGACGGCCCTCGCCGCGCTCGGCGCCCTGGCCGCCGTGTGCGGGCTGCTGCTGGCGGCCTGGGCGGCGCTGCTCTCCCGGCAGCTGGTGCGCGGCGGCACCGCCCGCCCCCACCGGGCCGCCGCCCGCCCCCGGGCGCGGAACCGGCTGCTCCCCGACACCCCGGCGGGGGCGGTCCTGGCCAAGGAACTGCTGCTCTGGCGGCGCGACCCGCGCCGGGCCCGGTTCCTGCGGACCGCGCTCTGGACGGGCGTGTTCACCGGTCTGCTCCCGCTGCTCGACGGCTTCGGCCAGCTGCTGCCATGGACGGGGGTGGTCGCCGCGGTGTTCGCCGGCGCGTTCTGCGTCAACCTGTACGGTCTGGACGCGGGCGCGCTCTGGCTGACGCTGGTGGTGCCGGGCGCGGAACGGGCCGACGTCCGGGCCCGGCAGGCCGCCTGGCTGCTGGTCACCACCCCGGTGGCGCTGCTGCTGACGCTTGCCGCGCTCCCGGTCGCCCCGGGTGCCGTCCGGCCGTGGGTGTTCGCGGTGCTGCCGGCCGTGCTCGGCGCGGCGGCCGGGCTGATCCCGCTGATGGCGGTGCTCGGCGCCGCCCCGTCGCCCGACCGCCCCGGCGGCGGCCCGCTGGACGACCTCGCCGACGAGAGCGCCGAACACGTCCGGGCCCAGGGCCTGGCGGCATTCTGGCTGCAACTGCTCGCGGCGCTGCCCGCGGCCGGCGTGGTGCTGGCCGGCACCCTGCTGTCCAGCGCCCCGCTGCGCTGGGCCGGGGTGCCGGCGGGCCTGCTCACCGGCGCGCTGTACACGTGGGGGCTGGGCCGCGCGGCCGGGCGTCGGCTGGAGGCGCGCGGACCGGAGCTGCTGGACGTGCTGCGCAAGGGACTGCGCCGCACCCCGGAGTCCGCGAAGCCTGCCAGGTCGGCGGACACGGGGGATGCTGCTCCGGCGGCGGCGGCCGGACTCTCGCACGGACGTTCGGCGGCGGTCGGCCTGCTCACCACCGGCGGCATCCTGCTGATCGCGCCGCAGGGACTGGTGGCGCTCGCCCTGTCGCTGTTCACGCCCTCCGTGCGCAGCTGGTTCCTGGTGCTCTACCTGCCCCGGGCGCTCGGGATACCGGTGGCGGTGGCGTTCGTCCTGCTCGGCGCGTTCTGCCTGCGGACGGCGCACCGGCTGAACCAGCCCGAGCAGCCGGACGGCCCCGACCGCCCCGACCGCCGGGCCCCGTCGACGGAGCTGGGATCATGACGGGGCGACGGACCGCCACCCGGGCGGGGCCGCTCCCGCACAGGACGATCGACCAGCGACCGGAGGCCCGGTGAACCGCCCGCTACCCGCCGCCCGCGCCGACCGGCCCGGCCACTCCGACCGGCCCGGCCGCGTCGCCGCCCTCGGCCGGCTGCTGGTGCTGACGGCGGTCGTCCCCGCCGAACTGGTGCTGCTGGTGGTCGTCATCGGCAGCTTCGTGCTCTGGTTCGGCCTCGGGATCTTCGTCCTGTTCCCCTCCACCACCCGGCTCGCCCGCGCGGCCGCCGGCCTCGCCCGGGCCTACGCCGGCCGCTGGTCGGGGGTGCCGGTGCCACCGCCGTACCTGCCGCGCCCGGGGCTCGAACGCACCCTGCACGGCTGGTTCTGGACCGGCCACGACTACCACAAGAACCGCTGGTTCGCGAGCGTCGCCCGCAACATCCGCTGGCTCTGGAAGGACCCGGCGACCTGGCGCGACGTGCTCTGGGTGGTGCTGAACCCGCTGGTCGGCGGGGTGCTCGCCGCCACCCCGCCGCTGCTGCTCGGCGTCGGCCTGTACGCCCTCGCGGGCACCGTCCTGCCGCTGCCCGGCCCGGACCTCGGCCCGCTCCGGGCCCTGCTCGGCGGCCGGCCCGCCCCCGCCCTCACCCCCGCGCTCACCCTCGCCCTCGGCCTCGCGAGTACCGCCGCGGGCCCGGCGCTGGCCCGGCCGGCGCTGCGCCTGCACGGCCGCTGGACGCACGCGCTGCTCGGCCCCACCGAGCGCTCCCGCCTCGCCCTGCGGGTCGAGCAGCTGACCGAGACCCGGCTGGACGCCACCGAGGCGCAGGCCGCCGAGCTGCGCCGGATCGAGCGCGACCTGCACGACGGCGCCCAGGCCCGGCTGGTCGCGGTGAGCCTGCGGCTGGGCGCGGTCGCCGCGCTGATCGACCGCGACCCGGCGCAGGCGAAGACGGTGGTGACGGAGGCACAGGAGAACGTCACCCAGGCCCTCCAGGAACTGCGCGACCTGGTCCGCGGCATCCACCCGCCGGTACTCGCCGAGCGCGGCCTCGCCGAGGGGCTGCGCGCCCTGGCCCTGGACGTGCCGCTGCGCGTCGAGGTGCGGGCCGAGCTGCCCGGCCGGGCCGAGTCCCCGGTCGAGTCCGCGGTCTACTACGCGGTCAGCGAGGCCCTGACCAACGCGGTCAAGCACGCCCGCGCGCGGCACGCCGCGGTGGAGCTGGTCCACGTGGGCGGCCTGCTGCGCGCCGAGGTCACCGACGACGGCCGGGGCGGCGCCGACCCGGGCCGGGGCTCCGGCCTGCGGGGCATCCAGCGCAGGCTCGCCGCGTTCGACGGTACGCTCACGCTGATCAGCCCCCCGGGCGGGCCGACCCGGCTGACCATGGAGCTACCGTGCGCGTTGTCCTCGCCGAGGACCTCTACCTCCTGAGGGACGGTCTGTCCCTCCTGCTCACCGCCCACGGGCACGAGATCGTCGCGGCGGTGGGCAGCGGCCCCGAGCTCGCCGCCGCGCTGGCCGAGCACCGCCCGGACGTCGCGGTGGTCGACGTCCGGCTGCCGCCCACCTTCACCGACGAGGGCCTCCAGGTCGCCCTGGCCGCCCGCCGCGCCCGGCCGGGCCTGCCGGTCCTGGTGCTCTCCCAGCACGTCGAGCAGCTGTACGCGCGGGAACTGATCGCCGACGGCGCCGGGGCGGTCGGCTACCTGCTCAAGGACCGGGTCGCCAACGCCGCGCAGTTCATGGACGCGCTGCGCACCGTCGCCTCCGGCGGCACCGTGATGGACCCGCAGGTGATCACCCGGCTGCTCGCCCGCAACGCCGACGACCGGCCGCTGGCGCTGCTCACCCCGCGCGAGCGGGAGGTGCTGGCGATGATGGCCGAGGGGCGCTCGAACGCCGCCATCGCCCAGCGGCTGCACTTCAGCGAGGGCGCGGTCAGCAAGCACACCTCCAGCATCTTCGCGAAGCTCGGCCTCGGCGCCTCCGACGACGACAACCGCAGGGTGCTCGCCGTCCTCGCCTACCTCGACGGCACGCGGTAGCACGCGCCGGCTCGCGCCCTCAGTTCGACGGCACGCGGTCCGAGGCCTGGCGCGGCGCCGACGGGGTGGCGCTCCGGCGGGCCACCGGGCGCAGGCCCAGTCGGTGCGCGACCGCGACGGCGAGCCCCGCGAGCAGCGAGACCAGGTGTCCCACGGCGGCGACCTCGCCGTCCGTGACGCCGCCGAGCAGGGTGGGCGCCGCGACCGCGAGCATGAGCAGCCAGAGCACCCGCGACCACACCGGGCGGGCCCGGCAGGCCGCCACCGCCAGTGCCGCGACCACCACGTAGGAAGGGCCGGTGTCCAGGGCGTGCGCCGCCTCGGGCGGCAGCGCGCCGTGGTCGATCCGCCACCGGACCAGACCCTCGGTCAGCGCGGTCGCCACCACGTGCACCAGGGCCAGTACCGCCACCGCCCGCCGGCCGCCGAGCGCCCCGACCACCGCGAAGACGGACAGCGCGAACACCGGCCAGATCCAGACGGTGTCCTGCGGGACGAACGCCGACACCGTCAGCGAGCCGACCGGGTGGCCGTCCGGCCAGGGGCGCAGATTGTCCAGGTCGGTCGACGCCCACTCGCGCAGCGCCAGCACCCGCTCGGCCGGCAGCAGCCGCAGCACCGGCCACATCGCGGCCAGCGCGCTCACGTACCAGAACGCCGGATTGCGCAGCAGCCGCGCACCCACGCCGGGTCCTACCGGCCGCGGCGCGGCGTCCGCGCCCCGCGGGTGAGCACCGCGCCCACGGTGAGCGCCACCGCACCGGCGGCCAGCACCCCGCCCCGGGAGCGCCAGGACAGCACCGACCAGCGCGAGTTCGCGGAGAGCAGCGAGCCGACGCTCAGCCATGATCCGGCCGACAGCACGGAGGCCGCCGATCCGGCCGAGCCGATGGACAGGAAGCTGCCGGCCGATCCGATCGAGAGCACCGACCCGACCGACCCGATCGACAGGACCGATCCCACCGACCCGATGGACAGCAGGGAGTCCTTGGAACACGCCGCCCACCCGGGCGCGCAGGCGGCCGTGGCGGTCGTTGACGAGCAATCACGAGACTTGGACACGCCCTGATCGTATGCCGCCCCGCTGCCGGTCACCCGCCGACGTGGGCCGGCAGGCCGTCCGCCACCGGGTACGGCCGCTCGTCGGGCAGCAGCAGCCGTGCGGCCTCCGGCTCGCCGTGGCGCAGATGGCCGTGGACCCGCCGCACGAGCGGCGTGACGTCGGTGACGGGCACCGTCCGGTGTGGAGGGCGCGGATCCGGCGCTTCGGCTCCACAGGGGCCACCCGGTCCACCCGGTCCGCAGGCTCTGGAGCAGTGCTGTTCGGTGCTGTCACGCCGCCAGCGTGGACCGCTCGGCCGGGCGGCGCCACCGAATTCGGCCCGGCGGCCGGACGAGTCGGCGCGATGCAAGGTCATATACAGTGAAAGCCTTCGATTTGCAGGCCCTTGCGCCCTATGGAACCATAATCCATAAGCATTCAGCGGATCGAACACCGGAAAGCGAAGGATCATGTCGGACGGCGCGCGCGTCATCGTCGGAGTCAGCGGATCGTTGCACAGCCTCACCGCCCTGCACCGGGCAGCGGACGAGGCGCGCGACCGGGGCGCCGTCCTGGTGCCGGTGCTGGCCTGGACGCCGGCCGGCGGCGAGTACAACTACCGGCTGCGCCCCTGCCCGCCGCTGCTCCGCGCCTGGCAGGGCATGGCCGACGCGCGCCTGGAGCAGGCCCTGGACGAGGCGTTCGGCGGGCTCCCGGCCGGGGTCCGGGTGGAGCCCCAGGTGGTGCGCGGCGAGGTCGGCCCGGTGCTGACCTCGCTGGCCGACCGGCCGGACGACCTGCTGGTGGTCGGCGCGGGCCGGCACGGCACCCTGCGCACCACGGTGCGCCGCCTGTTCCAGGGCGGATCGGTGAGCCGCTACTGCCTCACCCACGCCCGCTGCACCGTGCTCGCCGTCCCGCCGTCCGACCTCCAGGACGACCTGCGCGCCCTGCGCCGCGGCGTCGACCTGCGCGAGCTCACGGACCTCGTCGCGGCCTGAGCCGCCCGAGCCGCCCGTGCCGCCCGACTCGCGTGAGCCGCCCGGGTGCCCGGGCGACTCACGCGGCCCGTCACTCGAAGCGGGTGACGTCGCCGGCTCCCCGCCGGACGATCTCCGGCCCGCCACCGGAGAAGTCGACCACCGTCGTCGGCACCGTGCCGCAGTCGCCCGAGTCCACCACGGCGTCCAGCACGTGGTCGAGGCGCTCCTTGATCTCCCACCCCTGGGTCATCGGCTCGTCGTCGCCGGGGAGGAGCAGGGTGCTGGAGACCAGCGGCTCGCCGAGTTCGGCGAGCAGGGCCCGGGTGACGGCGTGGTCGGGGATCCGGACGCCGACCGTCTTCTTCTTCGGGTGCATCAGACGGCGGGGGACCTCCTTGGTGGCGGGGAGGATGAAGGTGTAGCTGCCCGGGGTGGCCGCCTTGACGGCGCGGAAGACGTTGTTGTCGAGCTGGACGAACTGCCCCAGCTGTGCGAAGTCCACGCACATCAGGGTGAAGTGGTGGCGCTCGTCGAGGCGCCGGATCGATCGGATCCGCTCCAGGCCGTCGCGGTTGTCCAGCTGACAGCCCAGGGCGAAGCAGGAGTCGGTCGGGTAGGCGACAAGACCCCCGGACCTGAGAGTGTCGGCCACGGTGCCGATGGTGCGCGGCTGGGGGGACTCTGGATGCACATCGAAGTACTTCGCCATTGGCCGACCCTACGGGATCCCGGCGGCCGTCGGGCGCAGCCGCGTCCGCCCGCCGCACCACCGCCCCCTGCGCGAGCGCATCGTCTCGCGGAGCTCCCCGGCCTCGAACTCGTGCCGGAGGCTCCGCCGTGGCGGCTGGTCTCCGACTTCCGGAACGGGCTGAGGGCCCAGGTGCTCCGCCGCCGGTAGGTCCGGCGGACAGCTCGACGGCATCGCAGTGACGCCACGGTGGCGTCGCCAGGCGTCGAAGGGCGCCACGGTGGGTGCTGAGTGAGCCGGATCCGTGGGCGGTCCCCGCCGATTGCGGCGCCGGCGGCGCCTTCGGATCCACGCCTCGGGAGCTCTTGCCGCCATCCCGCAGCCAGAATGGCTTGCGATGGTGCCAAAGTGATGCCACCATAGCGTCATGGACCTCGTTCCGGAGGTCAGCCAGAGCATCAGAGCAACCTGGGCCGAACGCCCGGAGAACGGGGCACACCATGCCTTCTTTCGACACCCCGGAACCGATCTCGGTGACCGCGCACGTGGAGGCCGGTTCGATCCGCTTCGTCGCGGAGGACCGCACCGACACCGCCGTGGAGGTGCGGCCGCGCGACCCGAAGAAGGACCTGGACGTGCGGGCCGCCGAGCAGACCGAGGTCGGGTACGCCAACGGGGCGCTGACCGTCAGGACGCCCAGGCCGCGCTACCTCGTCGGGCGCACCGGTACCGTCGACGTGACGGTGGAGCTGCCGGCGGGTTCGCGCGTCGACCTGACCGGCGCCTGGGCCCAGGTACTGGGCGAGGGGCGGCTCGGCGAGGTCCGGGTGAAGACCTCCGCCGGTGACGTCCGCCTCGATGCGACCGGTCCGCTCACGCTGACGGCCTCGCACGGGTCGATCACCGTGGACCGCGTCGAGGGCCGGGCCGAGATCACCACCAGTTCCGGCAGCCTGCGCGTCGGCCTCGCCGACGGCCCGGCCGTGCTGAAGAACTCGCACGGCACCACGACCGTCGGCGCCGCGACCGGCGACCTGCGGGTGAGCGGCGCCAACGGCGACATCGAGATCCGGCGCGCCGAGGCCTCGGTCACCGCCACCACGGCCCACGGCACCCTGCGGGTCGGGGAGGTCGCCCGCGGCACCGTCCAGCTGGAGACCTCCTACGGCGCCATCGAGGTCGGCATCCGCGAGGGCACGGCCGCCTGGCTCGACGTCAGCTCGGTGTCCGGGCAGGTCCGCAACCTGCTCGCCGCCTCCGACGCCCCGGCGGAGACCGAGGACGCCGTCAAGCTCCACGCCCGCACCCGCTACGGCAACATCGACATCGTCCGCGCCAAGGCCTGACCGCCGTTCAGCCCCGGGGCGCCCCCGGTCCCGTGGTGCCCCCGATCCCGCCGCAGCCTCAGGCCCGCCGGCACCCTCAGACCCTTTGGCACCTTCAGGCCTCGTGGCGCCTTCGGGCCGCACATCGCCCGTCGATCCCGTAGCGTCCCGACTCGCCCGCGCTCTCCGCCAGCCAGCCCTCGAACGGGAGGACCCCATGCCGTCTTCTGCCATGCCCGCGCCGAGGCGGTCGCCCGGCCCGCAGGCGCCCGCCGCGGTCACCGCCGTCGGCCTGCGCAAGTCCTACGGCGACAAGATCGTCCTCGACGGCGTCGATCTGAGCATCCCGGCCGGCACCGTGTTCGCGCTGCTCGGACCCAACGGCGCCGGAAAGACCACCGTCGTGAAGATCCTCTCCACCCTGATCAAGCCCGACGGCGGGCAGGCCCGGGTCGCGGGCCACGACATCGCCGCCGCCCCGGACGGCGTGCGCGCCGCGATCGGCGTCACCGGGCAGTTCTCCGCCGTGGACGGCCTGATCACCGGCGAGGAGAACATGCGCCTGATGGCGGACCTGCACCACCTGTCCAGGCAGGAGGGACGGCGGGTCACGGCCGAGCTGCTGGAGCGGTTCGACCTCGCCGAGGCCGCCGGGAAGCCCGCCTCCACCTACTCGGGCGGCATGAGGCGGCGGCTCGACATCGCCATGACCCTGGTCGGCAACCCGCGGATCATCTTCCTCGACGAGCCGACCACCGGCCTCGACCCGCGTTCCCGGCACGCCATGTGGCAGGTCGTCCGGGAACTGGTCGCCGGCGGCGTCACCGTCCTCCTCACCACCCAGTACCTGGAGGAGGCCGACGAACTCGCCGACCGCATCGCGGTGCTCCACGGCGGCAGGATCGTGGCCGACGGCACCGCCGACGAGCTAAAGCGGCCGATCCCCGGCGGATACGTCCGGCTCCGCTTCTCCGACGCGGCGGCCCATCGCTCGGCCGCCGCCGTGCTGGCCGACGCCGTCCGGGACGACGAGGCGCTCGCGCTGCGGATCCCCAACGACGGCAGTCAGCGCGAACTGCGCGCGATCCTCGACCGCCTGGACGCCGCCGGCATCGAGGCCGACGAACTCACCGTGCACACACCCGACCTCGACGACGTGTTCTTCGCCCTGACCGGCGGGTCCACCCCTCCGAACCAGCCCGAGGAGGCTGTCCGATGAGCTCCGTCCCGCTCGCTCTGCGCGACTCGGCGACGATGCTGCGGCGCAATCTGCTGCACGCCCGCCGCTACCCCTCGCTGACCCTCAACCTGCTGCTGACGCCGGTCGTCCTGCTGCTGCTGTTCGTCTACATCTTCGGCGACGTGATGAGCGCGGGCATCGGCGGCGGTGGCGCCGACCGCGCCGAGTACATCGCGTACCTCGTTCCGGGCATCGTGCTGATGACCATCAGCGGCACCACGGTCGGCGCGGCGGTCTCCATCGCGAACGACATGACCGAGGGCATCATCGACCGGTTCCGCACGATGGCGATCCACCGGGGGTCCGTGCTGATCGGTCACGTGGTCGGCAGTGTGCTGCAGGCGGTCGCCAGCGCGGTCGTCGTCGGCGCCGTCGGCGTGGCCATCGGCTTCCGTTCCACCGACGCGACGGTGCTGGAATGGCTCGCCGCCTTCGGGCTGCTCACGCTGTTCGCCCTGGCGCTCACCTGGATCGCGGTCGGGATGGGCATGGTCAGCCCGAACGCCGAGGCGGCGAGCAACAACGCCCTGCCGCTGATCTTCCTGCCGCTGGTCTCCAGCGCCTTCGTCCCGGTGGACGCGATGCCGGGGTGGTTCCAGCCGATCGCCCAGTACCAGCCGTTCACCCCGGCCATCGAGACCCTGCGCGGGCTGCTGCTCGGCACCGGCATCGGCAACAGCGGGTGGATCGCCGTGGCCTGGTGCCTGGGGCTGGCCGTACTCGGCTACCGCTGGTCGAAGGCGGTGTTCGACCGGGCCGCCAAGTGACCTTGCCGCAAGTGACCGGTACGCCCGAACGCACCGGCCACCGGGTGACCGAGGACGGTCCCTGGTGGCCGGTGCGTTGCTCAGCCGTCGGGGGAGTCGTGGCGCAGGGCGCCGGTCACCGCCCAGGCGACGGACACCACCGGGACGGCCACCAGGGCGCCCAGGACCCCGCCGAGGACGGCGCCGCCGGCGACGGACAGGGCGATGGCGACCGGGTGGATGCGCACCGACCAGCCGAGGACCAGGGGGTGGAGGAGGTGGCCCTCGATCTGGCCGATCACCACGATCAGGCCGAGGACCAGCAGGGCCACCACCGGGCCGCGGGCGGCCAGGGCGACCAGGGCGGCGATCGCCAGTGCGATCGGGGAGCCGATCAGCGGGATGAGGGTGGCGACGAACTCCAGGACCACCAGGGGCAGTACCAGCGGCACCCGGAGGACGGCGAGCGCGATGCCGACCAGGACGGCGTTGGTCGCCGCGACGATCAGCACGCCGCGGGTGTAACCGGCGAAGGTGTGCCACGCGGCCTGGCCCGCCCGCTGCCACACCGGGCGGGTGCGGGTGGGGAGCTGGTGCACTCCCCAGCTCCACATCCGGTCGCCGGAGTGCAGGAAGAAGATCGCGCAGAACACCGCGAGCGCCAGCCCGGTGAGCAGCTCGACGGCCCGCCCGGCGCCGCTGAGCGCGGTGCTGAGCAGCGCGGAACGGTGGGCGGAGAGGTAGTCGCCGATCCGGGACCTGAGGTCGCCGGCCGCGCCGGGGCGCAGATGGAAGGGGGCCCCGCTGAGCCAGCGGTCGATCCGGCCGAACCCGCCGTGCAACTCGTCGCCGAGCCGGCCCCACTCCACGGCGACGGTCGTGCCGACCAGGGCGAGGATCCCGCCCACCAGCACGGCGGAGCCCACCAGGGTGAAAAGCACGGCCAGCGAACGGGGCAGCGCCCGGGCCAGCAGATCGACCGGCGGGCGCAGGACCGAGGTGATGACCAGGGCGAGGAACACCGCGATCACCGGCAGTTGGAGCCGGCTGAGGACGGTGACGGCCAGGTAGGCGGAAACACCGAGGGCGACCAGCCGCCAGGCGTAGCCGGCGGCGGTCCGCAGTCCGGGCGGCACTCGTTCGCCCGTTCGGTCGGCGTTGCGGGTGGCCGCGCGGCGGGCGGCCCGGTCCGGCCCGGTGCGAAGGGCGGTCCCGGGCCTGCCGGGGCGCCGCGAGCGCCCGCGTCCTGCGGTCATGGCGGGGCGCGCCGGGCCGGACCGGCGCCATGGCCCGAGGTCGGGCCGTTCCTGCCGCGCATCGGCCGTTCCCTCCTCCGCTCGGGGACGCCCCGGAGCCCGGCGTCCGTCCGAGTCCGATGCTGCCAAACCCGCACGGGGGGCGCACGTGCGACTCGACCCCGCCGGCGCGCCATCGGCAGGGTCGAGTCGTGTGCTGGGGAGGAGGGACGGGGAGTGGGGACCGGGGGAGTGGGTCAGACCGCCGGAGCGGGGACGGCTGTCTTTTCCGCGGCGGGTGCCGCCGGGGCGAGCATCCGCTGCGCCAGGGCGCCGAAGACCAGGGCGAAACCGGTCCACAGCACGGCCTGCAGGCCGATCGAGGCGAGCCGGAAGTCCCACAGCAGCCCGGCCGGGAAGCCGTCCGGGATGGCGTCGTCGTTGTCCGGCAGCACGAAGGAGAGCACGGCCATCACCGCGACGTAGCCGAGGCCGGCCGCGAGGACGGCGTTCCAGGTGCCCAGGCGCGGTGCCAGCCGCCGGCCGGTGATCACCGCGGCCGTGCCGATCAGCACGCTGAGCGCGATCATCAGGAAGAACAGCGCGGTGCGCTTCCCGATGGTGTCCGGATTGCCGACCGCCGGCGGCATCGCCGGGTACTTGAGGAACGGCACCAGGTAGACGGTGGTGAACGCGGCGCCCGCGACGAGTGCGGCGGTGGCCCGGGGGCCGAACCGGCCGACCCGGCCGAGGGCGAAGCAGAACGCCAGCGCCGCGATGCCGCCGACGGCGACGCCGTAGACGAGCACGCCGGTGGCGAGGCCGGCGGTGGACTGGAGGTCCCGGCTGACCAGTTCCTCCTCCTCGCCGGTGGACTTGGCCGGGGCGGCGTCGGCGGCCTCGTGGGAGTCCGCCGGGCCGGCGGCGGAACCGGCCCCGCCGCCGTGGTCGTGGTGGTGCCCGGCCGGGGCGGACTGCGACTGCTCCTGGGCGATGGCGTCCGAGACGGGGCCCTCGCCGACGGTGTAGGCGAAGACGAAGGCCACCAGCCCGGCGACCAGGCCGGCCAGCAGACCGCGCAGCAGCAGCTTTCCGACGGTGCCCGAGGGCATGGATGCGGAGTCGTTCATCGGTGCGTGGTCTCCGCTCAGTGGCACGGGAAGCCGAGCAGGTGGCGGCCGTCGTGCACCCACTCGTGCACGGTGGCCCCGGAGAACACGGAGGTGGCGCCCTGTTCGGCACCGACGAAGTAGAGCAGGACCAGCATCAGGGTGCCGAGGAACAGCGCCCAGGGAAGGATGGCGCGGATCGGCAGCGTGGCCGGGGCGGAACCGCCCGCGGGCAGGCTGGGGGAGAGGACGGACTGGGCCATGGCAGGACCTCCTGGGGGAAACACGCGTCCCGTTCGGTGGAGCTCTGACGACGGCGGTCGGGTCTGACTCGCCGGACCCCGCCGTTGCGTGAGGCGGCCGGTTCCGGCTTACAGTGGCGCGACCGTGCCGGATTTCCACCGGGCTTCCGTCTCGCCGTCGTCTTCAGTTGTCGGGTGAGACCGTAGCGCCCGGTGACGGCGGAGCCAAGGGCGTACGCCGAATCGTTGCCGCGCCGCGAGCTGCGCAATCGTCCGCCGCAGGGCCCGGAAGCCGCTGGTCCGGGGGACTGCCAAGGGTCACAGGTGTACGAAGGGGGAAGGGCATGACGGTACGGGTGATCTTCGTCGCTCCGGCGATCGGGCCGGAGCTGCGGCAGGCCCGGTTCGGCGGCGAAGGGTCCGTGGACGGGGGCGATCCGCTCGACGCCGCCGGGGTGCGCGCCGCCCGCGCCGCCGGGCCGGGCCTGCCGGCGGCGGCCCTGCGGTTCGTCTCGCCCTCCGCCCGCTGCCGCCGCACCGCCGAGGAGCTGGGGCTGTCCGACGCCGTGGACGAGCCCGAGCTGCGCGGCTGTGCGACGGGCCGCTGGAGCGGGCGGACCCTCGACGAGGTGGTGGCCGAGGAGCCGCAGGTGGTGCGGGCGTGGCTGTCCGACCCGGCGGCGGCGCCGCACGGCGGCGAATCGGTGCGGGAGCTGTGCGCCCGGGTGGGCGGCTGGCTGGACGGCACGGCGGCGGTGCTGGGCGGCCGGGTGCTGGTGGTCGCCGAGCCGGACGTGGTGCGGGCCGCCGCGGTGCACGCCCTCGGCGTCACGGACCAGGCCTTCCGGCGGCTCGACGTGCCCCCGCTGGCCGGCGTCGAACTGACCGGGTGGGTGGGCCGCTGGAACCTTCGCCTCGGCGGGCCCGGGTCCGGCAGCGGTCGGCCCTAGAGGCGAACCGGCTCACCCGGCGCAGAGCAGCCGCGCGCGGTCCTCGGCGAGGTAGCGGGAGCGGACGGCGGCGACGATCTCCGCGCTGGCGGTGCCGTTGCCGTACGGGGAGGGCCGCCCGGCGAGCGCCCCGACGGCCTCCGGATCGGCGAGCAACTCCCGGAGCGCGACGTCGAGTTCGGCACCGGGCCGGACCAGCCGGGCGAAGCCGGAGCGGACCGCCTCGGGCCGTTCGGTGGAGTTGCGGACCACGATCAGCGGCCGCTTGAGGACCGTGCACTCCTCCTGGACCCCGCCGGAGTCCGAGACCAGCAGCCGGCAGCCGGCGGCCAGGGCGAGGAAGGTGCGGTGGTCGACCGGGGGCACCGGGCGCAGCCCGGCGAGCGCGCCGGAGAGCCCGAACCGTTCGATCGCCGCCCGGGTGCGCGGATGCAGCGGCAGCACCACCGGCAGGTCCAGCGCGGCGAGTTGGCCGAGGATCCGGCCGAGCCGGGCGGGGTCGTCGGTGTTCTCCGGCCGGTGCAGGGTGGCCAGCAGATAGCGGTTGGGGCGCAGCCCGAATCCGTCCAGGACGGCGCGGGCCTCGACCGGTCCGGGCAGTGATTCCAGGGTGGCCTCGACGACGGTGTTGCCGGTGACCACCACCTGCTCCGCCTCGATGCCCTCGCGCAGCAGGTGGGCGGCGGCGGTCGCGGTCGGGGCGCAGTGCAGGTCGGCGAGCGGGGCGATGAGCCGGCGGTTGGCCTCCTCGGGCATGTCGGGGTCGAAGGAGCGCAGTCCGGCCTCGACGTGGACGACGGGCACGCCCGCGCAGTGGGCGGCCAGTGCGCCGGCGGCGGCGGAGTTGGTGTCGCCCTGGACGACGACGGCGGCGGGCGGGTGCTCGGTGAAGTGGTCGCTGAGCGCGCTGACCATCCGGCCGATCTGTCGGCCCCGGGCCTCGCCGGCGACGCCGCTGAGCGTGATGTGCGGGCGGGGGAGCGCGTACTGCCGGAAGAAGGCGGTGGTGAGGCCGGGATCCCAGTGCTGACCGGTCCACACGATGCGGGCGGCGTCCTCCAGGAGCCGCACCACACCGGCGAGTTTGACGATTTCCGGTCGGGTGCCGAGGACCACGGCTATGTCGGCTGAGGGCATTCGGGCTCCCTTGACGGTGCATCCGATCGAACGCTCGGAGTGCTCGGACTACGTGTCACAACATGGCCATCGGCGCTGAGCCGCGGCAACCGTTGGTGATCAATGTCCCCCGAATGGCGGTACGGCGGGTCGCCGCGACACTCCGTTGACATGCCGTCGACACGCCGTTCGGCTCTTTCGCGGGAAGCATCGTGCGAATACGGACCATCAGAAGTCTGATTTTCGTTCCATGATGTGCCACCAGAAAGGGAGTTCGATCCGCGGTGGCATCGCGGTAACGTTCCTCCCCGCCTGGGCCGTTCCGATGTGCCCGGTGCTGCCCCCCCTGTGTCCGGGTGCTCACCGAATTCGCCCGCATCCCTTCCGCTGCGCGGCAACCCCCCTCGTATGACCCCGGTTCTCCGACGAGAGGAATTCCCCCATGTACGGACCTGTGGCCGGCGGACTGCCGCCGGCAGCCGGCGGCGGCGCCCTGGCGGCGACCGGATCGGTGGGCCTCGGCGTCACGGCGACGGCCGCGGTGGCCATGGTGCTGCTCGGGCTCGGACTGCTCCGCCGCAGCCGACTGCGCCGCGGCGAGGGCCCGGGCGAGGACTGAGCCGCGCCATGACCGAATCCCTGCCGCACCCGCTCGCACCCCGCCCGCGCGCGGCGACCCGCACCGGGCGCTCCCCGGTCGGGATGCTCTGCGGCGCCGCGCTGCTCGGCGTGTGCGGCTCCCTGGTGGCCGGCGAACGCGCCTACCGCTCCCAGGAGAGCCGCGGCACGGCGTGGCTCGTCGAGCACCTCCTGGGCATGCGCACCCTGCTGCTCGAAGGTCCGAGCGCCCCCGTGCTGTACGCGGGCGACCACACCGGCCTGGACCGCGGAGTGGCCCTGAGCACCGGCTGCAGCAGCGCGCTGCTGATCGCCCCGCTCGCCCTGGTGACCGCCCTGCTGCTGCTCTTCGGCAACCGCCGGCCCGGCCGCGTCCTGCTGGCCTTCGCGCTCGCCGCCGCACTGGTCGTGGCCACCAACCTGGCCCGGCTGACCCTCGTGCTGGTGATGCAACACCGGTACGGCGCCGAGGGCTTCGGCTGGACGCACGTCCTGTTCGGCTCGGTGCTGATGATGGCCGCCGCCCTCGCCGCCGCCCTGCTCTACCTATGGCTGCTGCCCAGCGGCGGCACCGCCGCCGCACCCCTCCGCACGAACGGGGAGGACGGACCGTGACCCTGCTGGACACCTCCGTCTCGCTCTCCTTCGTCCTGGGCATCGGCTTCCTCGCCTACGTCGTGGTGATCGTGCGCGGCTACCTGCGGGACCGGCCCGCCCCGCCCGGCGACCCGGACGGCTTCGGCTGGCACTTCCTGATCCCCTGCCGGGACGAGGAGGCCGTCATCGCCACGACCCTGGACTACCTCGCCGAGCACTTCGCCGGCGCCACCGTCTGGGTCGTCGACGACGCCTCCGCGGACCGGACGGCCGAACTCGTCCGCACCTGGCCCGCCACCTGCGACCGCCTCACCGTGCACCTGGTGTCCCGGCGGCTGCCCGAGGCCCGGACCGGCAAGGGCGACGCGCTGAACGCCGGCTACCGGGCCGTGGAGGCCGCGCTGCCCGCCGGCACCGACCCCGAACGGGTGGTGCTCTGCGTGCTCGACGCCGACGGCCGCCCCTCTCCCGGAGCGCTCGCCGTGTGCGCCGGACCGGCCCTCTTCGGCGATCCCGGGATCGGGGCCGTGCAGGTCGAGGTGCGGATGTCCAACCGCGACGTGCCCCGGCCGCTGCCCGGCCGCGGCGCGCTCGCCAACCGGCGGGCCCGGCTGCTCGCCCGCCTCCAGGACATCGAGTTCCGCGGGCCGATCTCCGCCATGCAGATCACCCGCCGCCGCACCGGCACCGTCAACGTCGGCGGCAACGGCCAGTTCACCCGGCTCTCGGCGCTGCGCTCGGTGGACCGCGGCGGCGGGCGGCCGTGGGGCAAGGCCCTGCTGGAGGACTACGAGCTGGGCCTGCGCCTGATGCTGGCCGGCTGGCGCAACGGCTACACCACCGACGCCTGGGTCGACCAGGAGGCGCTGTGGAGCGTGCGGCAGCTGATCACCCAGCGGGTGCGCTGGGCGCAGGGCTCGATGCAGTGCACCCGCTACCTGCGGGAGATCTGGGGCTCGCGGGCGTTCGGCACGGCCGGCTTCCTGGAGGTGCTCTACTTCATGAGCCAGCCGTGGCTCCAACTCGTCGGCCTGCTGGTGTACACCGTGCCGATCGCGGCGTTCGGCTACAACCTCGTGGTCTACCCGGAGTTCGTGCTCGCCTTCCTGCGGCAGGGCGGCGCGCTGCTGCTGACGCTCTACCTGCTGCTGGGGGTCGGCGAGTTCGCGATCTGGGGTCCGCTCTACCGGCGGCGCTGCGAGCCGGGCACCGGGCGGCGGGCCGCGCTCGGGTACGGGCTCGCGCTGGCCCTGTACGCCGCCACGACCTACCTGGTCGCCGTCCGGGCGGCCTGGCGGATGCTGTGCCGGCGCAGTTCCTGGCACAAGACCGCCCGGGTCGCCGTCGCCCCCGCGCCCGTCGCCCCCGCGCTCATCGCACCTGCCACCGTCGCGAGCGCCCCGCCGCCCGCGGCCGTCCTCGGCGAGCCGGTGCGATGAGCGCCCGCGCCCCGGCCCGCGCCCCGCCCGACGGCCGCGCGCGGTCCCGCCGTCCCCCCGACCGTCACCGACCGTCGTCCTCCTCCCGTCCCCACGAAAGGCACCACCACCATGACCTCTCGTCGTAACCGCACCCGCCTGCTCGCCGGTGCCGCTCTGACCGCCACGCTGGTCTGCACCGCCGCACCGGCCTGGGCCGCGCTCGCCGCGCCCCAGGCCAAGGCCTACGTGGTGGCCGCGGACGCCGTCGGCAGCCTGGTCTCCGTCTCCCCGATGCCGTCCTCCACCTACCCCTCGGGCGGGACCAACACCCTGGCCGGCGTCCACCTCGGGCCGTTCGCCACCGACTCGGTGCTCACCGCCACCACCTCCGGCGACCCGCAGGCCGGCACCTCGGGGGCCTCCGCCACGGTCGACTCGCTCGGCGTCGACCTGACCCTCGCGACCGTCTCGCTCACCGGCGTCAACTCGACCTGCACCGCCACCCCGACCGGCGCCACCGGCTCCGGCCTCATAGCTGGCGGTACCGTCCGCGTCCCGCTGCTCCCGGCGATCACCCTGCAGGCCGGTGCGGCCCCCAACACCCAGGTCAACGTGCCCGGGGTCGCCACCATCGTCCTCAACGAGCAGACCACCGACGCCAACGGCGTGCTCACCGTCAACGCCGTCCGGATCGCCCTGCTGCCGATCCTCAACGGCGCGAACCTGACCATCGGCCACGCCGAGTGCGGCGGCGCCGCGCCCGCCGAGGCCGTGCCGATGATCAACCCCCAGGTCGCGGCCGTCGGCGGAGCGGCGGCCCTCGCCACCGCCGCCGGCGTCTTCCTGCTGCGCCGCCGCAACAGCGCCGCCTGATCCCGCCCTGTCCGACCCCGCCCCGCCGGCTCGCCCCGGGCCCGTTCACCGGGCCCGGGGCGGCCGGGTCTCCCCGGCGTCACGGCCGCCGGAGGTCGAAGCGCCAGTCGTTGCAGCGCATCGGGCGGCCCGGCGGATACGCGAAGTCCCGGGCGCCCAGCAGCTCGAAGCCCGCGCCCCGGCACACCGCGTTGGACGCGGGGTTGTCCACCTCCTGCTCGGACCAGGGCTCCAGGCGCACCACGGTGGGACGATCGTCCATGGGCGTACGGTAGGCGGTGCCACCGACAGTCGGTGCCGGCGTCCGCGCGGCGGTCACCCGGTGGTGGGCGTGAGCCGGACCGGCAGGGCCTGCAGGGCGTTCACGATGAAGGACTCCTGCGGGAGCAACTCCTCCACCGGAACCGCGAGTTCGACGTCTGGGAAGGCGCCGAACAGGGCACTCAGCGCCTCCTCGGCCTCCATCGTGCCGAGCAGCGCGCCCAGGCAGTAGTGGCGGCCGTGGCCGAAGGCCAGGTGGGTCTTGTCGGGCCGGGTGAGGTCGAACTCCTCCGGCCGGTCGGGGTGCAGCGCCGGGTCGCGCCCGGGCGCGCCGAAGGCGAACAGGATCGGCTCGCCGGCGCGGATCAGCACGCCCTCGCCGAGGTCGACGTCCTCGGCCGCGAAGTACATCGGCAGGTGCATCACCGGTGCCTCCAGGCGCAGCGTCTCCTCGATGGCGTCGCGCCAGGTCGCCTCGCCGGAGCGGATCAGCGCCAGCTGCCCGGGGTGGGCGAGCAGCAGCGCCACCGCGTGGTCGATGAGGTTGACGGTGGTCTCCGACCCGGCGCCGATCATCAGGATCAGGGTGGAGACCAGCTCCGGCTCGCTCAGCCGGGACCCCTGGGCGTCGCGGGTGGCGATCAGGTCGCTGGTCATGTCGTCGCCCGGCGTCGCCCGTTTGGTGGCGGCCAGCCGGGCCATCGCGGCGAACAGGTCGTCGAGCAGGGCCTTGGCGTGCTCGGGGGCGGCGTCGGTCTCCAGGGCGCCGTCCACCACCCGCCGCACCTCGGGCCGCTGCTCCTCCGGGACTCCGAACAGGTCGCAGATCAGCGTGGTCGGCAGCGGATAGGACAGCCGGGTGTGCAGGTCGACGCGCTCGCCGGGCGCCGCCGTGCGCAGCCCGTCGACCAGGGCGGCGGTGATCGCCCGCACCCGGGGCCGCAGCGCCTCCACCCGGCGCGGGCCGAACGAGGGCGAGGTGAGCGTGCGCAGCCGGTGGTGGTCCTCGCCGTCGCTGGTGAACATCGACTCCACCGCGACCCAGCTGGCCAGCGGCCAGTCCGGGCCGACCCGGCCGTCGATCCAGTCGGGCCAGTGGCGGCGGGCGTTCTTGGCGAGCCGGGGGTCGGTGAGGAGGCGCTTGGCGACGTCGGCGCGGGTCACCGACCAGGCCAGTACCCGGCCGGGGAGTTCGACCCGGACGGCCGGGCCGTGGGTGCGCAGATGGGCGGCTTCGGCGTGCAGGTCGGTGCCGAGGGTGTCGAGCACGTGGGTGATGGGGCAGCGGGGTTCCATGGGCCCTCCTGGACCGGGAGCGGCGGTCGGAAACGGTCGGCCGATGGCGACCGTACGACCGGCCGGGGCGGTGGCGTAAGGGCGCTCACCATTGTTCCGCGCGCCGGGGGGCGGCGCCCCCTCCCTTATGACAACAGCATTGACGTGTCCCGGCGCCCCCGGTTTCATGGCTCGCACTTCCCCCACCCCCACCCCACCCTCAAGGCGGTGATCCCTTGGCATCGACGGTGAAGGCCACGGGCGGCGGTCCGAGAACGGGCGCCGACAGCTCCCACCTCTCCATGCGCCGCTCGCTCGGCCTCCTCGACGGGGCGGCCATCGCCGCCTCCAGCACCGCCGCGACCAGCAGCATCGGCATCGGCCTGGGCCTGATGGCCGGGGTCGTCGGGCTGCACCTCCCCGCGATCATGCTGCTGGCCTTCCTCCCGGTCCTCGCCATCGCGGGCGGCTACGGACGGCTGAACGCCTCGGAGCCGGACGCCGGCAGCAGCTACCGCTGGGTGGGCCGCACGCTCAACCCCTGGCTCGGCTTCCTCACCGGCTGGGTGAACACCGTCGGCACCGTGGTGTTCATGGCCTACACCACGACCGTCACCGGCTCCTCGATCGTCCAGCTCCTCGACCTGGCCCACCTGCGCAGCATCGCGGGCCTGCGGCTCGACGCGGACTCGACCGTCCAGTGCACCCTGATCGGCCTGGTCGTCCTGATCGGCGCCGCGCTGGTCGCGGTGCGCGGGCTCGACCTGGCCGCCCGGCTGCAGAAGGCGCTGCTGGTCTTCGAGTACGCGGTGCTGCTCGGCTTCTGCGGGTACGGGCTGTTCGCCGGCGACCAGCCGTTCTCGCTCCAGTGGTTCAACCCCTTCGCGATCCCGTCCTTCGAGGCCCTGGCGCAGGGCATGGTGCTGGCGGTGTTCTGCTACTGGGGATTCGAGTCGGTGTTCAGCGTGGGGGAGGAGGTCCGCGACCCGCGGGACGCCTCCCGGGGCGGCACGCTCGCCCTGGTGGTGATGCTGCTGCTCTTCCTGCTCGCCGGAACGGCCTTCCAGCGGGTGCTCCCGCTCGGCGAGTTGGCGGACAACGGCGCGCACGGTCTGGCGTACTTCGGAGCCCGGCTGGCCGACCAGCCGCTGGCCGCGCTGCCGTTGATCGCGCTGATGCTCTCCGCGGTGGCCTCGCTGCAGTCCTCGGTGATCCCGACCGCCCGCGGGCTCTACGCGATGGGGCGCGACGGCGTGCTCGGCCCGGTGTGGACCCGGCTGCACCCCCGGCACTCGACGCCCGCCACCGGCACCCTGCTGATCACCGGGGTCGCGGTGCTGCTGGCGCTCTGCTCGGTCGCCGTCCCGACCGTCAACGACCTCATCGCGGCGGCCGTCAACGCGATCGGCATCATCGTCGCCCTCTACTACGCGCTCACCGCCGTCGCGGCCGCCGTCCGCTTCCGCCACCTGCTGCGCACCGACCTGCTGGAGGGCCTGCGGGCGGTCGTCGGCCCGCTGCTCGGCGCGGCGACACTGCTCGTCGTCGGCGGCTATCTGGCCTGGACCTTCTACGACTCCACCGACCATTTCGAACTCTCCGCCGACAACGGCTGGTTCGAGCTCTCGGTGGTGGTACTGATGATCGTCAGCGGCCTGCCCGCGGCGGCCTGGGCCCGCTGGCGGCGGCGCTCGCCGTACTTCCTCGGCGGCACCCGCTGACCTCGTACCACCTGAACCGCCTCGCACCACCCCGCAGGACTCCGTACCACCGCGCACGACCCCGCACGACCCCGTACCACCCGAGAACGGAGCACCACCCATGACCAAGGCCGATCTGGTCTTCACCCGCGGCCCCGTGCACACCGGCGACGCCGCCCGGACCCGGGCGACCAGCCTGGCCGTGACCGGTGGACGGATCACCGCCGTGGGCCACGACGAGGTCCGCGAGCTGATCGGTCCCGGGACCGAAGTCGTCGACCTTGCCGGAAAGTTGCTGCTTCCCGGCTTCCAGGACGCGCACGTCCACGCGGTCTTCGGCGGCGCCGAGCTGGCCGCCTGCGACCTCACCGGCACGGTCGGCGTCACCGACTACCTGACGCGGATCCGCGACTACGCCGAGGCCCACCCCGAGCAGGAGTGGATCACCGGCAGCGGCTGGTCGATGGAGAGCTTCGACGGCGGACTGCCGTCCCGCCAACTGCTCGACAGCGTCGTCGCGGACCGCCCGGTCTACCTGACCAACCGCGACCACCACGGCGCCTGGGCCAACACCCGGGCCCTGGAGCTGGCCGGCCTGGACCGCGACACCCCCGACCCGGCCGACGGACGGATCGAGCGGGAGCCCGACGGCACCCCGAGCGGCACCCTCCAGGAAGGCGCCACCGCCCTGGTGGCCCGGCTGCTGCCGCCGGCCACCGCCGCCGACCGGCTGGACGGGCTGCTGCGCGCGCAGCGGCTGCTGCACTCGCTCGGCGTCACCGGCTGGCAGGACGCCCTGCTCGGGGAGTTCAACGGCCAGCCCGACCCGTCCGACGCCTACCTGGCCGCCGCGCGCTCGGGCGCGCTGACCGCCCGGGTGACCGGAGCGCTCTGGTGGGACCGCGACCGGGGCGCCGAGCAGATCCCCGAACTCGTCGAGCGGCGCGCCGCGTTGGCGCACGGACGGTTCCGGGCCGGCTCGGTGAAGATCATGCAGGACGGCATCGCGGAGAACTTCACCGCCGCCATGACCAGCCCCTACCTCGACGGCTGCGGCTGCGCGACCGCCAACTCCGGCCTCAGCTTCGTCGATCCGCTCGCCCTGCGCGGGTACGTCACCGACCTGGACGCACTGGACTTCCAGGTGCACTTCCACGCGCTGGGCGACCGGGCGGTGCGCGAGGCGCTGGACGCGGTCGAGGCCGCCCGCTCCGCCAACGGCCGGCGCGGCACCCGGCACCACCTGGCGCACCTCCAGGTGGTCCACCCGGACGACGTGCCGCGCTTCGCCCGGCTCGGCGCCGTCGCCAACATCCAGCCGCTGTGGGCGGCGCACGAGCCGCAGATGGACGAGCTGACCATTCCCTTCCTCGGCCCGGAGCGCGCCGCGTGGCAGTACCCGTTCGGCGCGCTCCAGCGGGCGGGCGCCACCCTGGCGGCGGGCAGCGACTGGCCGGTGAGCAGCCCGGACCCGCTGGCCGGACTGCACGTGGCCGTCAACCGGAGGGAGCCGGACGCCACCGACGACCGGGTGTTCCTGCCCGAGCAGCGGCTCGACCTCGCCTCCGCGATCGCCGCCTACACGGCCGGCTCCGCGCATGTGAACGGCGTCGACGACGCCGGGGTGCTCGCCCCGGGCCGGTGGGCCGACCTGGTCGTGCTGGACCGCGACATCCTCACCGGCCCGGCCGACGGGATCGCCGGGGCCCGGGTCCTGCGGACCTACGTCGGCGGCGAGTTGGTCCACACGGCCGACTGACCGGGCCCGGCCGCCCGTCGCCCGAGCGTCAGCGGTCCGTATCACCCGCCCGCCCGGCCGGCGGTCGCGCTCAGCGCGCCGCCAGCCGGGCCTCGACGGCGTCCAGCAGCAGGTCCAGTGCGAACGGGTAGCCGCTGCGCCGCATGTCGGCGGCGAGCAGGTGCGCGGTGGCGGCGATGTGCGGGTTGGCCGCGGGGTCGACCCGCGCGTACGAGGCCTGCCAGACCCGCAGGTCCGCCGTCTGCGCGGCGGCGGGCAGGGCGAGCGCGGCGGCGTCCAGCGCGGCGAAGCCGAGGCTCTGGTCGACGAACGCGTGGTAGATCCGCACGGCCTCCGGGTCGGGGAAGCCCGCGGTGCGCAGCACGCCGAGGATCGCCTCGACGGCGGCGATCTCGTGGGTGCGCCCGGTGGTGCGGTGGGCGGCGAGCAGGGCGGCCTGCGGGTGGGCCTGGTAGCTGGCGTGGATGCGCAGACCGATCGCCCGCAGGTCCGCCCGCCAGTCCCCGGTGGCCCGCCAGCCCTCCTGGGCGCGGCCGATCAGCTCGTCCGCGACGGCGAGCAGCAGGTCGTCGGCGCTGTGGAAGTAGCGGTAGACGGCGCTGGGATCGGCCCCCAGCGCGGTGCCGAGCCGGCGTACGGTCAGCGCCTCCGCTCCGTGCTGCCCGATCAGCCGCAGGGCCGTGCCGACGATCAGCTCGTGGGAGAGCACCACCCCCTGCTTGGTGGGCCGTCGGCGCCGCCGCTGGGGTTCGGGCACTACGCGTTCGCTCATCCCGGCAGGCTACGACAACATGCTTGACGTAGCACAGGGGCGCGACGGTACCGCTGGACGGACGTTCGGGGATATCCGGGTGACGGGGCGGCCGCCCAGCCTCTAGGCTGGCCGGGCAGCTGGTTCGTCCTGTCCGCCAGACAGGACGTCGTAAGAGGGAACCCGGTGACGCCTTTCGACTGGCCAGTCCGGGACTGCCCCGCAGCGGTGAGTGGGAACGAACGCCGTCATACGCACTGGACCCG
This sequence comes from Kitasatospora sp. NPDC058032, assembly GCF_042885845.1. Classification (NCBI taxonomy): domain Bacteria; kingdom Bacillati; phylum Actinomycetota; class Actinomycetes; order Kitasatosporales; family Streptomycetaceae; genus Kitasatospora; species Kitasatospora sp. NPDC058032. Next base: position 52,040 of record NZ_JBHVRK010000016.1, read on the forward strand.
GGACGGGTCTGGGAAGCGACGGCCAGTAGGTGTCCGCCCTCGACGAGGGCGGGCGTGCCCGCGAGTCCGAAGACCTGCCCGCTGCCCGTGCGCGACCGATCGCGCGCGGCCATCCCGGTGACCTCGTGGGCGGGTCGGCGTGCAGACCAGGCGGAGCCGTGCGCAGGCGCGGGTGCCCGTCCGGTCCGTCACCCCTTCGTGCCCCCGTGTCGTCGCCGGGTCCAGGAGACAGGCTCGCGAAGGAGAGTCCCTTGACCACGAAGTCCGCGGCCGCGGCGACCACGGCCACCGTCCACGGCTACCCCAGGCAGGGCCGTAACCGGGAACTCAAGAAGGCGATCGAGGGCTACTGGAAGGGCACGGTCACCGCCGACGCCCTCCACACCGCCGCCGCCGGACTGCGCCGGGAGAGCTGGCGCAGGCTCGCCGAGGCCGGCGTCCACGAGGTCCCCACCGGCGACTTCTCGCTCTACGACCACGTGCTCGACACCACCGTCGCCGTCGGCGCGATCCCCGCCCGCCACCGGGCCGCCGTCGAGGCCGACCCGCTCGACGGCTACTTCGCCATGGCGCGCGGCACCCAGGAGGCCGCGCCGCTGGAGATGACCAAGTGGTTCGACACCAACTACCACTACCTGGTGCCCGAACTCGGCCCCGGCACCGCCTTCACCGCGAACTCCGGCAAGCCGGTCGCCGAACTGGCCGAGGCCCTGGCGGCGGGCCACCGGGCCCGCCCGGTGCTGGTCGGCCCGGTCAGCTACCTGCTGCTGGCCAAGCCCGCCCCCGGCGTGGCCGGGGACTTCCAGCCGCTCACCCTGCTGGACCGGCTGCTCCCGGTCTACGCCGAGCTGCTGGCGGACCTGTTCGCGGCCGGCGCCGAGTGGGTCCAGCTCGACGAGCCGGCGCTCGTCCAGGACCGCACCCCGGCCGAGCTGAACGCCGCCGCCCGGGCCTACCGCGACCTCGGCGCCCTCACCGACCGGCCCAAGCTGCTGGTCGCGAGCTACTTCGACCGCCTGGGCGAGGCCCTGCCGGTGCTCGCCAAGGCCCCCGTCGAGGGCCTGGCCCTGGACTTCACCGGACCGGCCGCCGCCAACCTGGACGAGCTCGCGGCCGTCGGCGGACTGCCCGGCAAGCGTCTGGTCGCCGGTGTCGTCGACGGCCGCAACATCTGGATCAACGACCTGGAGCGGTCGCTGGCCACCCTGGCCACCCTGCTCGGCCTGGCCGGCCACGTGGACGTGGCGCCGTCCTGCTCCCTGCTGCACGTGCCGATCGACGCGACCGCCGAGCGCGACCTCGACCCGCAGATCGCCCGCTGGCTCGCCTTCGCCCGGCAGAAGGCCGAGGAGGTCGCCCTGCTCGCCCGCGGCCTGCGCGAGGGCACCGGCGCGATCACCGCCGAACTCGCCGCCAACCGCGCCGACCTGGCCTCCCGCGCCACCTCACCGATCACCCGCGACCCCGCCGTGCGCGCCCGCACCGCCGCCGTCACCGGGGCCGACGCCCGCCGCACCCAGGCCTACCCGCGGCGCGCCGAGGCCCAGCACGCCCGCCTCGGCCTGCCGCTGCTGCCCACCACCACCATCGGCTCCTTCCCGCAGACCGCCGAGCTGCGCGCCGCCCGCGCCGACCTCACCGCCGGGCGGATCGAGGCCGCCGCCTACCGCGAGCGCATCGAGGCCGAGGTGCGCGAGGTGATCGCCTACCAGGAGAAGGCGGGCCTGGACGTCCTCGTGCACGGCGAGCCCGAGCGCAACGACATGGTCCAGTACTTCGCCGAACAGCTCACCGGCTACCTCGCCACCCGGCACGGCTGGGTGCAGTCCTACGGAACCCGCTACGTGCGGCCCCCGGTCCTCGCCGGCGACATCTCCCGCCCGCACCCGATGACCGTCGACTGGTACCGCTACGCCCAGGACCTCACCGACCGCCCGGTCAAGGGCATGCTCACCGGCCCGGTCACCATGCTCGCCTGGTCCTTCGTCCGCGACGACCAGCCGCTCGCCGACACCGCCCGCCAGGTGGCGCTGGCCCTGCGCGACGAGGTGACCGACCTGGAGGCCGCCGGCGCCGCCGTCGTCCAGGTCGACGAACCCGCGCTGCGCGAGACCCTGCCGCTGCGCACCGCCGACCGCCCGGCCTACCTGGCGTGGGCCACCGAGGCCTTCCGGCTCGCCACCTCGGGCGTGCGCGCCGACACCCAGATCCACACCCACATGTGCTACGCCGAGTTCGGCGCGATCATGACCGCGATCGACGACCTCGACGCCGACGTCATCTCCCTGGAGGCCACCCGCTCCCACATGGAGGTGGCCGGAGAGCTGGCCGCCGCCGGCTACCCGCGCGAGGTCGGCCCCGGCGTCTGGGACATCCACTCCCCGCGCGTGCCGAGCACGGAGGAGGCCGAGCGGCTGCTGCGTGCCGGGCTGGCGGCGATCCCCGCCGAACGGCTCTGGGTCAACCCCGACTGCGGCCTGAAGACCCGCGGCTGGACCGAGACCCGCGCCTCCCTGGAGAGCCTGGTCACCGCGGCCCGCCGCCTGCGCGAGGAACTCGCCGGCTGACGCACCGCCGGGAGGGCGGGCGCCCGGCGTGCCCGCCCTCCCGGCCGTCGTGGTCCGGGTCGCCCGTACCGGTGCCGGTGACGTCGAGGTGCGCTCGGGGGTGCTGCCGCCCGTCAGGAGCCCGGTGGCAGGGTGGCGTCGAGGACGGCCGTGTCGAAGGCCGTGTAGTCGGCGTAGCCGAGGAGTTCGTAGGGCCGGGAGCGGGTCTGCATCCGGGGGAGCAGGGCGGCCTGGGTGCCGTCGGCGGCGAGGGTGCGCAGTCCGTCCTCCATGGCGCCCATGGCCAGGCGCAGCAGGGTGACGGGGTAGAGCGCGATGTCGTAGCCGAGGTCCTGCAGGGTGCGGGCGTCCAGCAGCGGGCCCTTGCCGAACTCGGTCATGTTGGCGAGCAGCGGGACGTCCACGGCCTTGCGGAACGCCTCGAACTCGGCCTCACCGGCGAGGGCTTCGGGGAAGACCGCGTCGGCCCCGGCGTCCACGTAGGCCTTGGCCCGGTCGATCGCCGCGGCCAGGCCCTCGACCGCGCGGGCGTCGGTGCGGGCCATCAGCAGGAAGCCGGGGTCGCGCCGGGCGTCGACGGCGGCCCGCAGCCGGCGGGCCATCTCCTCGCGCGGTACGACCGTCTTGCCGTCGAGGTGGCCGCAGCGCTTGGGGGCGACCTGGTCCTCCAGGTGCAGCCCGGCCAGGCCCGCGTCCTCCATCAGCTGGACGGTGCGGGCGGCGTTCAGCGGTCCGCCGAAGCCGGTGTCGGCGTCGACGAGCACGGGCAGGTCGGTGACCCGGGTGGTCTGCTGGGCGCGGGCGGCGACCTCGGTGGCGGTGGTCAGGCCGATGTCGGGCAGGCCGAGGTCGGCGGCGAGCACGGCGCCGGAGAGGTAGGCGGCCTCGAAGCCGAGGTCCTGGACCAGCCGGGCGGTGAGCGGGTTGAGCGCGCCCGGCACGGTCAGCAGCCGTCCGGTGGAGAGCCGTTCACGCAGGGCGCGGCGGCGCTGGGCGGGCGTGGTGCGGGTGTGCAGCATCAGAACAGGCCCTTCGGCAGGGTCTCGTCGTACTCGCGCACGGCCGGGGTGTCGACGGCGGGGAACAGCTCGTCGAGGTCGGTGGCGCGCAGTTCGGCGAGGTTGTCGGCGGCGTCCAGGAAGCGGTCCTGGGCGGCGGGGGTGACGAGGCCCTCGGTGAGGGTGCGGAACTTGCGCCCGTAGGCGGGCCGGTCGAAGGGGCGGGCGCCGGCCGGGTGGGCGTCGGCGACCGCGAGCTCCTCCTCGATCACGGTGCCGTCCTCCAGGGTGACGACCGCCCGGCCGCCGAAGGCCCGCCGCTCCGGGTCGGGGTCGTGGTAGCGGCGGGTCCACTCCGGGTCCTCGACGGTGCTGATCCTCCGCCAGAGCGCCACGGTCTCCGGGCGGGTGGCCCGTTCCGGGGCGTAGGAGCGCTCGTGGTGCCAGGTGCCGTCCTCCAGGGCGACGGCGAGGACGTACGGGGCCGAGTGGTCGAGGGTCTCCCGGCCGGCCTTCGGGTCGTACTTCTGCGGGTCGCCCGAGCCGGAGCCGATGACGTGGTGGGTGTGGTGGCTGGTGTGCAGCACGATCGAGCGCACGGCGGCCGGCGGCCCGGTCCGCTCGCGCAGCCGCCGGGCCAGGTCGATGACCGCCTGGGCCTGGTACTCGGCGGCGTGCTCCTTGGTGTAGGTGTCCAGGATCGCCCGGCGCGGCTCGCCGTCCTCCGGCAGCGGGACCCGGTAGTCCGACCGCGGGCCGTCCAGCATCCAGGCCAGGAAGCCGTCCTCGCCCTCGTAGATCGGGGAGGGGGACTTCTCGCCGCGCATCGCCCGGTCCACCGCCTCGATCGCCGCCTTGCCGGCGAAGGCCGGGGCGAACGCCTTCCAGCTGGAGATCCCGCCCTTGCGGGACTGCCGGGTGGCGGTGGTGGTGTGCACCGTCTGCTGGACGGCCTGGTACACCGTCTCCGTCGGCAGCCGCAGCAGCGCGCCGATGCCGCAGGCGGTGGCCGCGCCCAGATGGGCGACGTGGTCGATCCGGTGGGTGTGCAGGGACATGCTCTTCACCAGGGCGACGTGCACCTCGTAGGCGGCGACGACGGCGCGCAGCAGGTCGGCGCCGGTGCGGCCGGTGTGCTGGGCGGCGGCCAGCAGCGGCGGGATGTTGTCGCCGGGGTGGGCGTAGTCGGCGGCGAGGTAGGTGTCGTGGAAGTCCAGCTCGCGCACCGCCGTGGCGTTGGCCCAGGCCGCCCACTCGGGGGAGACCCGGGTGAGGCTGCCGAACACCCGGGCGCCGGGCGCGGCGTGGTGGGCCTGGGCGTGCGCCTGGGCGCGGGCGACCGCGACCGGCCGGTGCAGCAGCGCGGCGACGGCCACCGCGGCGTTGTCGATCACCCGGTTGACGGCCATCCCGGCGCTGTCGGGCTCCAGCTCCTCGGTGGCGGTGGCCACGGCGGCGAGCCGCCAGGCGAGCTGCTCCTCGCGCGGCAGGCGGTCGGCACTGGGGTGGACGCGGACGCGGTACTCGATCACGGGGCTCCTCGCGGGGGCTTCGGCGGAACGGTCGCAACCGCCGTCGCACGCGTGGCGACGACGCGTCACGCGCGCAGCGGCGACTGCGCAGCGGCGACTGCACGGCGACTGCACGACGAGCCTTCCCGACGACGGCGCCCGTGGCGAGCAGGCCACACCCGTCGTCCGGGCGGGTAGCCTGCCCGGGTGGTCCATGGATTCGGGGTGACGGAGTTCCAGCTGGTGCTGCTGCGGCGGATGGCGGACTTCCGGCCGGAGCTGGTCGAGGACGCCGTGCGCCGGCTGGGGGCGAGCCGGGCCGGGATGCGCGAGGCGAACAAGCGGTGGCAGGCGATGCAACGCGCGCCGGGGTTCCCGTCCGGCGCGCGGCGCTATGCGGCCGTGCTCGGCCCGCCGGAGGCGGAGCCGGCGCGGCGGATCGGGGACCTCGCCTGCACCGCGCGGCAGTGGGCGCTGCCGCTCTGGCCCGGGCTGCGCTTCGAGGTGCTGGTCGGCCCGGGCGGGGCGGAGCTCAACGCCTGGCTGGTGCGGGCGCCCGGCACCCCGGCGCCGGTGCCGCGCACGCTCGAGGAGCTGACGCCGTGGAGCTGCGTGGTGGCCGACGTCGGCGCCGCCTTCCCGCCCGCCGTGCCGCGGGAGGGCAGCGCGCCGACCAGGTTCCGGCTGGACTTCACCGCCCCGGACGCCGAGGGCCGACCCCGGGCCTGCACGGCGGACTTCACCTGGGGGCTGCTCCAGGAGGTGCGCCCCGCCTGAGCGGGCGGGCGTCCCAGGGGGGTGTCTCAGTGGCGGTGCACCGTGCGTCCGCCGACCACGGTGCGTTCCGGCAGCAGCGCGCGCAGCTCGTCGACCGGGCAGCTCAGTGGGTCGGCGGGCCACAGCGTCAGATCGGCGAGCGTGCCCGGGCGCAGCGAGCCGCGCTCGGCGCTCTCGCCGGTCAGCCGGGCCGCGGCCACGGTGTGCAGGGCGATCGCCTCGGCGCGCTCGATCGCGTGCTCGGCGCCGAGCACCCCGGCGACCGTGGCGCGGGTGGTCATGCCCCACACCGAGAGCATCGCGCCGTACGGGCCGACCGGGAAGTCCGAGCCGGCGGAGAGCTGCGCCCCCTCGTCGAGCCACTCGCGCAGCGGGAACAGCGCGCCGGTGCGTTCCTCGCCCCAGGCGCGCCGCTGGGCGGGCGCGCCGTCGTGCAGCAGCGGGTGCTGGACGGTCACCGGGATGCCGAGCGTGATCGCCCGGGCCCGCTGGTCCGCCCGGGCGAGGCCGCCGTGCTCGACGACCAGCGTGCCGGGCGGCAGGCCGGGGCAGCGGGCGAGCACGTCCTCGTAGACGTCCAGCAGGGTGCGCAGCCCGCGGTCGCCCCAGGCGTGCACGCCGACCCGCAGGCCGCGTCCGACGACCCGCTCGACGGCGTCGGCCAGCTCCTTCGGCTCCCAGAGCAGCCGTCCGTGGTAACAGGGCCGCCCCTGGTAGGGCTCCTCCAGCGCGCCCGCCTCGAAGCCGCCGTCGATGCCGAACTTGACGCCCCAGACGGAGAGCCGGTCGTCCTCGTGGCCGGCGGCGCGCCAGGCGAGGACCCGGTCCAGCAGCGCGTCCACCTGCTCCGGCGTGCGGACGGCGAAGCCGGAGACCAGGGCCCGGACCCGGACGGCGAGCGCGCCCTCGTCGCGGGCGGCCCGCAGCACCTCGAGGTCCTCGACCGGGACCAGGCAGTCGCGGACGGTGCCGATCCCGGTGGCGGCGTACCCGGCGGAGGCGGCGCGCAGGCCGTCGATCCGCTCGGCGAGCCCGGGCCGGGGCAGCACCCGGTCGGCGAGTTCGGTCGCCTTGTCGATCAGCCGGCCGGTGAGCCGGCCGTCCGCGTCGCGTTCGATCACGCCGCCGGGCGGGTCGGGGGTGGCGGCGGTGATCCCGGCGAGCCGCAGCGCCGCCGAGTTGAGCACCATGTTGTAGGCGCCGCGGCGGACCAGTACCGGGTGGTCGGCGGTGGCGCCGTCCAGTTCCCCGGTGGTGGGCAGCCGCTGCTCGGCGAGGTTCACCTCCTGCCAGTTGACGGTGGTGCGGATCCACTCCCCGGCGGGGGTGCGGGCGGCGCGCTCGCGGATCAGGGCGAGGAACCCGGGCAGGTCGGCGGCCCGGTGGACGGGCACGCCGTGCACGCTGTGGCCGGCCAGGACCAGATGGGTGTGGGTGTCGTCGAAGGCGGGCAGCACGGTGGCGTGCGGGGCGTCGACCACCTCGGTGGCCGGTCCGGCCAGCGCGTCCAGGCCGTGCGGGTCGGTGGCGAGCGCGGTGATCCGGCCGCCGGTGACGGCGAGCGCGCGCCGCGGCGGCTCGCCGGGGACGAGGGTGTGCACGCGGCCGGCGCGCACCAGCAGGTCGGCGGGCGGACGGGTCATCGTCGTCACGGCTCCTGGTGGTGGAACGGTTCCTGGTGGCGGGTGGCGGCCGACAGGCCGGTGACCTTCTCGACGTACTCCAGGCCGGGTCCGGCGAGCCGGGTGTGCAGTTCGGTGAAGACGGCCCGCGCCGCGACGGCGTTCCAGTCGGCGGGCAGCAGCGGCTCGGGCAGGCCCGGGTCCAGGTAGGGCAGGCGGCGCCACTGGTCGAGCATCGGGACGTAGGCGCGGAACGCCTCGGCCGGGTCGAGGTCGGTCCGTTCGCGCAGGGTGGTGACGGCGGGCCGCCAGGCGTCGGTGAAGGCCGCGTACTGGGCCTCGATGGCGGGGAAGTCCCACCAGTCGGCGACCGCCGTGCGCAGGTCGGTGAAGCCCGCGTACTCGGCGGACAGGAAGAGGTGCACGTAGGCGTCCAGGCCGAGGCGTTCGAGCAGCCGCCGGGCGTCGGGCAGCACCCGGGCGGGGGCCAGCCAGACGCCGGGGGCCGCGTTGCCGAAGCCGAGCCAGCTGAGCCGGGAGCGCAGGGTGTGGCGGTGGGCGCGCTCGGACTCGGGGACGGAGAAGACGGCCACCACCCAGCCGTCGGCGAGTCCGGCGGGCTCCAGGCTGCGGAAGATCCGGCGGTCGCCCTCGTCGAACACCGGGTCCATCGCGGGGGAGAGCCGGTAGCCGGTGCCGCTCCGGTCACCGGCGCGGCGTTCCTGGAGGAGGGTGCCGGCCTTCTTCATGCGCGAGATGGCCGAGCGGACGGCGGGTGCGTCGACGTCCAGCTCGGCCAGCAGGCCGATCAGGTCGGCGATGGATATCCAGCCGCCGAGGCGGCGGACGAACTCGCCGTAGACGGTGTGGATCAGCGAACTCGGCCGGGAGGTGTTCTCGGTCATCCGGATCTCCTCCCGTCGGCTGGTGGTGATCATAGTGGTGGTGCCCGAGCCGGCGGGAGGCGGTCAGGACTCCGCGAAGGCGCCGGAGAGCAGGTGCCCCGCGCCGGGGGCGAAGGCCGGCAGGCCGAGGGCCCGCAGCAGTTGGTGGGTGGTGCAGATCGAGGCGGAGACGACCGGTTTGCCGAGCCGCCGCTCGGCCTCCTCGATCACCGGCAGCGAGGGCATCTGCACGCAGGCGGACAGCACCACCGCGTCGGCCCGGCTGTGCGCGAGCCCGGCGGCGATCGCCGGGAGCTTCGCCGGGTCGTGGGCGGCGACGTCGAGGTTGTCGGCGATCTCCAGGGCCGCGAAGTCGACCACCTCGATGCCCTCGTGCCCGAGGTAGTCGACGACGGTGCGGGCCAGCGGCCGCAGGTAGGGGGTGACGACGGCGACCTTCGCGGCGCCGATCGTGTGCAGGCCGGTCACCAGCGCGCCGGCGCTGGTGACCACGGGCGCGGCGGCGCCGTTCTCGGCGGTGCGCCGGTGCAGCCGCTGTTCGGCCTCCCGGTGGTAGCCGGGGCCGGTGGCCATCACGGCGACCAGGCAGGCGTAGCCGAGCACGTCGACCCGGGCGTCGGAGAGTTCGGCGGCGCACCGGTCGGACTCGGCGTCCATGGCGCGCAGTTGCTCGGGGGTGACCCTGGTCATCCGCATCCGGCTGGAGTGGAAGGTGAACCGCTCCGGCGCGACCCGCTCGCGGGCCCGCAGCAGGGCCGGGACCTCGGTCTCCATGGTGACGTTGGAGCTCGGGACGATCTGGCCGATCCGGTAGGTGGTGGTGGCGTTCGGGCTGGTCATCGAGGTGGGCTCCTCTGCGGGACGGGCGACTCCGCGGGGCGGGGCGGCCGGTCAGCGGGCGTCGATCACCGGGTTGGCGAGGGTGCCGATGCCCTCGATGGTCGCCTCGACGAGGTCGCCGGGCCGGAGGAACCGCGGGGGCACCATCCCGGCGCCGACGCCGGACGGCGAGCCGGTGGCGATGACGTCGCCGGGCTCCAGGGTGACACCGGAGGAGATGTCGGCGATCAGCCGGGCGATGCCGAACAGCATGTGGCGGGTGTTGGAGTCCTGCCGCAGCTCGCCGTTGACGCGCAGCGAGAGGTCCAGCCGCTGCGGGTCGGGGATCTCGTCGGCGGTCACCACGACCGGGCCGAACGGCGCGTAGCTGTCCTGGCCCTTGGAGAAGAACCACTGGCCGGAGCGGCGCTGGTCGCGGGCGCTGACATCGTTGACGATGCTGTAGCCGAAGACGTGCCGCCGGGCGTCGGCCTCGGCCACCCGGAAGGCCGGTGCGCCGATGACGACGGCGAGTTCGCACTCCCAGTCGAGCTGCTCGGTGAGGTCGGCGTTGTGCCGGATCGGCTGGCCGGGGCCGGTGACGGCGGTCGAGGGCTTGCTGAACAGCACCGGGCGGTCCGGCAGTTCGCGGTCGGTGTCCAGGGTGCGGTGCGATTCGGCGACGTGCTCGACGTAGTTGAGGCCGACGCCGACGATCTTTCCGGGGCGCAGCGGTGCGCTGAGCGTCACCTCCGCGAGGGTGGGCAGGGCCGACGGGTCCCGGGCCGCGTCGTCGGCCAGCGCGCGGGCGGTGGCGAGGGCCCGCTCCCCGGCGCGGATCAGCCCCAGCAGGTCACCGGGCAGGTCCGCGCCGGTGGCCGCGGCGAGCGCGGACAGGTCGGCGACGCGGTCCCCGGCGAGCAGGGCGCCGAGGCGCGGGTCGTCGGTGCCGGGGGTGCGGAAGGTCAACAGGCGCATGGCTGCGGGCTCCTGGTCACGGGGTGGCGGTGGGCTGGTGCCCGTCGTGCTCCGGGTAGGCCTCCTCGCGGTACAGGCCGAGCGAGTGCATCACCGGGAAGTCGTTGAAGGAGAACAGGCAGGCGTCCTCGCCGGGGTCGAGGTTCGCGTGCTCGTGCCAGGCCCAGGAGGGCACGACGAAGATGTCGCCCTGCTGCCAGGCGAAGCTCCGCCCGGCGATCACCGAGACGCCGCGTCCCTTGGCCGCCGTGTAGACCACGGAGCCGGTGTGCCGGTGGGCGCGGGTGGCCTGGCCCGGACGCAGCAGCTGGAGGTGGGCGCCCAGGGTGGGCATCACCGATCCGCCGGTGACCGGGTTGGTGTACTCCATGATCACCCCGTCGTAGGGCGATCCCTCGGCGGCGCGGGCGAGTTGCGAGAGCGCGTGGTAGCTGGGCTCCCAGGGCCAGCCGAGCAGCGGGGAGTACGGGCGGCTCCACTGCTCGACGCCGTACGGCAGCAGGTTGCCGCCGTAGGTCAGCAGCGAGGAGTTCACCACCTCGCCGGGCCGCTGGTACAGCTCGGGGTGCACCTCGTAGAAGTTGGCGTCGAGCATGTTGACCAGCGGGATGTCCAGGCCGTCCTGCCAGATCACCGGGGCCTCGTCGGACTCGTTGCCGTGCTCGTGCCAGGTGCTGTTGGGGGTGATGGCGAAGTCGCGCGGGCCGACCCTGAGCTTCTGGCCGTCGACGATCGTCCAGGCGCCGGTGCCCTCGTGGACGAAGCGCAGTGCGGAGGCCTGGTGGCGGTGCGCGGTCATCGACTCGCCGGGGCCCATGATCTGCAGGCCGGTGTACAACAGTCCGACGGCCGCGCTGAGTTCGCGGCGGCCGGGGTTGACCAGCATGACCACCCGGCGCCCGGCGTCGTCCGCCGTGACGAGCGGGAGCGCCTTGCGGACCAGCGGGCGCAGGTCGGCGTAGCGCCAGAGCACCGGCACCGACCTCGGCTGGGGGTACCAGGGTTCGATCTCATTGGCCACGGTCCACAGCGCGCCTGCGTCGACCTTGGCCAACTCCTCGTAGTATTCGGTGAGTTCGTGGCTTTCGGTGACCCGGGAGCGGCCGATCCGGTTGTCGTCGTGGGCGGGGTTCTCGGTCATGGCTCCTCCTTCGGAGGGGGCTGGTCGAGCGTGAGCGGCCGCAGCGGGCGGTTGTCGACGTGCAGCCGGAAGACGTCGAAGCGGTTGTAGTGGCCGACGATGTCGTGCATCTGCTTCGGCTGCACGCAGCGGCCGAGGTCGATCTCGGCGTAGACGATGCCCTCCTCGTCGACCAGCGGTTCGGTCACCGGGCGTCCGTCCGGGCCGAAGACGCCGGACAGCGCGCTGTGCGGGCGCGAGAGTCGCCCGCGCAGCTCGTGGTCCTCGCCGGCCACCGCAGCGGTGATCTCCGGTGAGAGGGTGGAGCACGAGACCACGGTGAACACCTTGCCCTCGAAGCAGTGCGCGGCGGCCCGCAGCGCGATCGCCTCCGCCATGTCGTAGTCCTCGGGGGCGACCGGAAGCGCGATGTAGCTCGCGGCGTGGACGAGTTCGCCCTGCGCGAGGAGGGTGAAGCGGGCGAGCGGGTTGGTGTTCTCGCCGCAGGCGAGCGCGCCGAGCGGGCCGACGGCCGTGCGGTGGACGCGCAGGGTGCTGCCGTCGCCGGGCGTCCAGGTCAGCTTTTCGGCCCAGGTCGGCACCAACTTGCGGTGCACGTTCAGGAGTTCGCCGTCGGCGTCGATGACCAGCAGGGTGTTGTGGAGCACCCCGAGGCTGTGCGGGCCGCGCTCGTTGACACCGATCACCAGCACCACGCCGGCCCGGCGGGCGGCGGCGCGCAGCGTGTCCACGTGCGGCCCGGGCACGTCCACCGCGGCGCGGTAGAGCCGCTCGTACCAGGGCGAGCCCTGCACCGGGGTCATCGTCCAGTTCCAGTAGGGATAACCGGGGACGAACGCCTCGGGGAGGACGACGAGGGAGGCGCCGTGGCCGGCCGCCTCGTGGATCAGCGCGACCGCCTTGTCGACGGTGGCGGCGGTGTCCAGGAAGACGGGCGCGGCCTGGACGGCGGCCGCGGTGAAGCGGGGCAGCCGCAGCGCGGCGGACACGGGCCCGGTCATCGCTCCTCCCCGGGACGTGCGGGACGTTCAGGACGTGCGGGGTGTCCGGGATGCTCGTGGTGCTCGTGGTGCTCGGTCGGTCCGGGACGGTCGCCGGTGCCGGGGCGCCAGCGGCGGTGCACCGGCGGGGCCGGCTCGCGCACCAGCCGCAGTCGCGGCGCCACCCGGTCGGCCCCCGGCGTCGGCGGGCGGCGGCTGCCCGGCGCCCACGGCTCGGGCCAGCGGGCGCCGGGGCCCGCGTAGCCCTGCTCGGCGGCGGCGTGCAGCGTCCACAGCGGGTCGTACAGCTGGGCCCGGCCGACCGCCACCAGGTCCGCCCGCCCGGCCAGCAGCACCGAGTTGACGTCGTCGTGGTGGGAGATCGCGCCGACCGCGACGGTCGGCAGACCGGTGGCCAGGCGCACCAGTTCGGCGAACGGCGTCTGGTAGCCGCGCCCGAACGGCGGCCGCTCCCCGGCCACCACCTCGCCGGTGGAGACGTCCACCGCGTCCGCGCCGCCGTCCGCGAGCGCGCGGCAGATCGCGACGGCCTCCGCCTCGCTGGTGCCGCCCGGCGCCCAGTCGCTCGCCGAGATCCGCACCAGCAGCGGCCGTCCGGCCGGCCACACCGCGCGCACCGCCGCCAGCACCTCCAGCGGCAGCCGCAGCCGGTGGGCGAGCGGGCCGCCGTACCGGTCGGTGCGCCGGTTGGTGAGCGGCGACAGGAAGCCGGAGACCAGATGGCCGTGGCCGAACTGCAGCTCCAGCGCATCGAACCCGGCCCGCGCCGCGCGCTCCGCCGACGCCGCGAAGTCGGCGGTGACGGCGGCGAGTTGGATGGTGTTCGGCTCGTGCGGCAGCGGGCCACCGGGCTGCCGCGGCAGCGGCGAGGCGGCCAGCAGCGGCAGGCCGCTCTCGGCCGGCCCGGCGGTCGCGGCCCGGCGGCCGGCGTGGGTCAGCTGGATCCCGAGCGGCGTGTCGCTCACCGCCCGGACGGCGTCGACGAGTTCGCGCCAGGCCGCCTCCTGCCGGTCGTTCCACAGGCCCGGGCAGTCGACGACCCGGCCCTCCGGGGCGACGGCCGTCATCCCGGCGAGCACCAGCCCCGCGCCGCCGAGCGCGTGCACGGTCAGCTGCGCCCGGTCGAACGCGCTCGGCAGCGCGTCGACGGCCGTGAAGGTGGCCAGCGGCGGCACCACCACCCGGTTGCGCAGCTCCAGCGCGCCCAGCTTCAGCGGCCGGAACATCGGCGGGAGGCCCGGTGTCTCGTCCGCGCCCGCGAACGCCCGGTCGACCGCCGCGACGAACCCGGGATCGCGTGCCCGCAGGTTCCCGTAGGTGACCCGGCGGCTGCGAGTGAGCAGGTTGAACGCGAACTGGTCCGGGCCCTGCCCGGTCCGCCGTCCGATCGTCTCGAACCACTCCAGACTCGCCTGCGCGGCCCGCTGGGTGGACTCCACGACCGGCCGACGCTCCGCCTCGTACGCCGCCAGCGCGCCCTCCAGCGTGGGCTGTTCGTTCAGGCCGGCGGCGAGCGCCAGGGCGTCCTCCAGGGCCAGTTTGGTGCCCGAGCCGATCGAGAAGTGCGCCGAGTGCGCCGCGTCGCCGAGCAGCACCACGTTGCGGTGCCGCCAGGTGGCGTTGCGCACCGTGGTGAACCGGATCCAGCGGGAGGCGTTGGGGATCAGCCGGTGTCCCTCCAGGTGCCCGGCGAGCAGTTCCGCGATGCGCCGCACGCTCGCCGCGTCGCTCTCGCCGCGCGCGAACTCCCGTGCGGCCAGGGCCTCGAAGCCCGCCCGCCGCCAGGGCTCCTCGGCCAGCTCCACGACGAACGTCGACCGCTCGGCGCTGTACGGGTAGGCGTGCACCTGCAGCACGCCGAAGTCGAAGCGTTCGACGATGAAGGTGAAGGCGTCGAAGACCCGGTCGGTGGCGAGCCACATGTAGCGGGCGCCGCGCTCGTCCGGCTCGGGCCGGAAGGCCTCGGCGTACGCGGCCCTGGTGCCGGAGTTGACGCCGTCGGCGGCGACCACCAGGTCGTACTCCGCGGCGAGCCGCTCGACGGGCGGGGCCGGCGTGCGGTAGCGCACGTCCACCGCCAGTTCGGCGCAGCGGCGTTGCAGGATCGCGCGCAGCCGGTTGCGGTCCAGCGCGGCGAAGCCGTGGCCGCCGCAGGTGCGGACCCGGCCGGCGTAGCGGACGTCGATGTCGCTCCAGCGGGCGAACTCGGCGCTCAGCGCGGCGAACACCCGGGGGTCGGCCTGCGCGATGCCGTCGAGCGTCTCGTCGGAGAACACCACCCCGAAGCCGAACTCGTCGTCGCGGCCGTCCCGTTCGAAGACGGTGATCTCCCGTTCGGGCGCCGACTGCCGGGCCAGCGCGGCGAAGTAGAGTCCGCCCGGTCCGGCGCCGATCACCGCGATCCGGCCGGCGCCGGCCGTCACCGGATCACCTCCGGCTCCTGGCGCCCGGCGGCGGCCAGCGTGCGGCGGACCTGCTCCGGCCACGGTTCGGCGCCCTTGGCGTGCGGCGCGGCGTGCACCACCGACATCCGCCCGCTGGCGGCCAGGCCGTGCGGCCCGTGCACCTCGAAGGCGTAGTGCAGCGAGGAGCCGCCGACCCGCTCGACCCGCAGCTCGGTGCGGACCACGTCGCCGAACCAGAGCCGCTCGCGGTAGTCCGCCTCGAAGTGCACCCGGGGGATCCGCCCGAACAGCCCGTCCAGGCCGAGCCGGCGCAGCAGCGTCGCCTCGGCCGCCTCGGCCCAGCGCTGGACGGCCGAGAAGTGGTAGTGCCCGGCCGCGTCGGTGTCCGACCACTCGACCCGCCGTTCGGTGCTCACGCTGGCCGGAGCCAGGGCCGGCGCCGGAGCGGGGGTGGGTACCGGGGCGGGGGTGGGTGCCGCCGCCCGGCGGCGCAGCTCGGCACGGGCCAGCTTCCCGGTCGCGGTGCGCGGCAGCGCGTCGACGAACTCCACCACGCGCGGGTACTTGTACGGCGCGATGGCGCGCTTGACGTGCTCCTGGAGCGCGCGGACCGTTCCCGGGCCCGCCGTCGCCGCCCCCGCGCGCAGCACCACGTACGCCTTGACGACGCTGCCGCGCCGCTCGTCGGGCACCCCGACCACCGCGCAGTCGGCGACGTCCGGGTGCTCGGCGAGCACCTGCTCGACCTCGGGTCCGGCGATGTTGTAGCCGGCCGAGACGATCATGTCGTCATCGCGCGCCTGGTACCAGAAGTAGCCGTCGGCGTCGCGCACATAGGTGTCGCCGGTGAGGTTCCAGCCGCCCCGGACGTAGTCGCGCTGGCGCCGGTCGTGCAGGTAGCGGCAGCCGGTCGGGCCCTTGACGGCGAGCCGCCCGGGCTGCCCGTCGGGCACCGGCCGGCCCCGGTCGTCCAGTATCGCCGCCCGGTAGCCCGGCACCGGCCGTCCGGTCGCGCCGGGGCGGATGTCGGCGTCGGCGGCGGAGATGAAGACGTGCAGCAGCTCGGTGGCCCCGATGCCGTCGATCAGCCGCTGGCCGGTGGCCGCCCGGAACGCCTCCCAGACGCCCGCCGGCAGGTGCTCGCCCGCCGATACGCAGCGCCGCACCCCCGTCAGCCGGTCGGCCAGCCCGGCGGCGAGGATCGCCCGGTAGGCCGTGGGCGCGGTGAACAGCACGCTCACCCCGTGCCGCCGGACCTGTTCGGCGAGTTGCCCGGGCGTGGCCTGCTCCAGCAGCAGGGTGGCGGCGCCGGCCCGCAGCGGGAAGACCACCAGGCCGCCGAGGCCGAAGGTGAAGGCGAGTGGCGGGGTTCCGGCGAACAGGTCCTCGGGGGTGGGGCGGAGCAGGTGGCGGGAGAAGGTGTCGGCGTTGGCCAGCACGTCCCGGTGGAAGTGCATGGTCGCCTTGGGTCGTCCGGTGGTGCCGGAGGTGAAGGCGATCAGCGCGACGTCGTCGGCGGCGGTCGGCACGGCGGCGAAGGCGCCGTGCCCGCTCAGGCCCGCCGGCCCGGCTCCGTCGTAGGCCACGACGGTCAGCCCGGGCGTCTCGGCCCGCTCCAGTTCGGTCAGGAAGCGGCTGTCGCAGAGCGCGACCGCCGGCCGGGCGATCGCGTGCACGGTGCTCAGCTCGCCGGCGCGCAGCAGCGGCATGGTGGCCACCGCCACCCCGCCCGCCTTCAGCACCCCGAGCCAACAGGCCACCAGCCAGGGCGCGTTGGGCCCCCGTAACAGCACCCGGTTGCCGGGTACCAGCCCGAGCGGCCCGACCAGCAGCCGGGCCACCGCGTCCGCGCGCTCCCGCAGCTCGCCGTACGTCCACTGCCCGCCCGGCGTGACCAGGCAGCGCCGGTCGGGCCCGTACCGCTCGATCGTCGCGTCGAGCAGCTCGTGCGCGCAGTTCAGCCGGTCCGGATACGCCAACTCCGGGAGTTCGAACAGGAATTCCGGCCACTCGTCGAGCGGCGGGAGGTTGTCGCGACAGAACGTGTCCACGTGCGCAGAGGGCGAGAGCTCCATGGGCGGGCCACCTCATCGGGCGAGCGGGGAGTGAGGCAAGTATCGCGCTTCGGTGACGCCAGTCAAGAGAGCGATACACGCATTCGGCCCAGCCGGAGCCCGGTCAGCCCGGTCGTCCGTGTCCGGGCCTGCGGAGGTGGCGCAGGGCGGCCTCGGCGGCGTGGGCGCCGCACATGCCGTGGACGCCGGGGCCGGGTGGGGTGGCGGCGGAGCAGAGGTAGTGGCCGGGCAGGCCGGTGGCGTAGGGGTGGAGGGTGGCGCGGGGGCCGAGGAGCAGTTGGGGGACGTCCTTGGCGCCGGTCATGATGTCGCCGCCGACGAAGTTGGGGTTCTCGGCGGCGAAGTCGGCGGGGCGGCGGACGGCCAGGCCGACGATCCGCTCGCGGAAGCCGGGGGCGAAGCGTTCGATCTGGGCGGTGATCGCCTCGGTGGCGTCTCCGGCGTAGCCGTGCGGCACATGGGCGTACGTCCAGAGCGGGTGGACGTCGCCGACGGAGCGCCGCGGGTCCGCGAGGTACTGCTGGCCGACCAGGACGAACGGGCGCCGCGGCATCCGCCCGGCGGCGACGGCGCGCTCGGCGGCGGCGAGTTCGGCGAAGCCGCCGCCGAGGTGGACGGTGCCGGCGCGGCGGGCCGGTTCGGCTGTCCAGGGGACGCCGCCCGCCACGGCGAAGTCCACCTTGAACGCGCCGGGCCCGTGACGGAACCGGCGGTAGGCGCGGGCGGCCCGGGGCGGCAGGCGGTCGCCGAGGATGCCGGCGACAGCGCCGGGCGCGAGGTCGTACAGGACGAGGTCGGCGGAGGGGAGTTGGGCGGCCGAGCGGATCCGCACCCCGGTCTCGACGGTGCCGCCCAGCTCGGTGAGCAGCGCGACCAGCGCCCGGGTGATCGCCCCCGAGCCGCCGGCGGCCACCGCCCAGCCGTACCGGTGCCCCGAGGTGAGCAGCCCGAGCCCGATCGCGGCGCTCAGCGGCCGGTGGAGCGGCTGGAACGCGTGCGCCGCCGCCCCGCCGAACAGCGCCCGCGCCCGCTCGCCGGAGAACGACCGGGCCAGCGCGGAGGCCGACAGCAGGGCGGGCAGCCCGAAGCGGGCGAGCCGCAGCGGGTGGCGGGGCGGGCGGAGCAGCGGGCCCATGATGTCGGCGGCGAGCCGGTCGTACCCCGCGACCGGGCCTTCGAACAGCTGCCGCCACCGTGCGCCGTCGGCCTCGCCCAGCCCTGCGGCGGTGTCGGCGACCGAGCGGTACAGGACGCCGGCCGAGCCGTCGTCCAGCGGATGGGCGCAGTCGACCTCCGGCAGCCGGAACTCCAGCCCGAAGCGCTCCAGCCCCAGGCCGCGCAGGAACGGCGAGCCGATGGTCATCGGGTGGACGGCCGAGCAGTGGTCGTGCAGCAGTCCGGGCACGATCGCCTCGCCGCTGCGCGCCCCGCCGCCCACCTCCTCGGCGGCCTCCAGCACGGTCACCCGCACCCCCGCCTGCGCCAGCCGTACGGCGGCGGCGAGCCCGTTGGGTCCGCCGCCCACCACCACCGCGGTCGTCATGGGGCCAGCATCCCGCATCCCCCCGCCCTCGGCGCCGCGGGCACCGCGCGGCCGTCCGTCCCCTCGGCCGGCCGGGGTGCGGATCCCGGACCGAAGGCCTCCGCCAGGCCGGTATGGTGATCATTTTGTCGACCTCGGCCTTGCGGCCATGAGAACACGTCAGGGGAACCCCGAGGATGAAGCCGCGTCTCTCCGGGCCGGCGGCCTGCGCCGCCGTCGCTCTCGTCCTGCTCACCGGGTGCAGCGGCAGTACCGGCGGCGGGAGCGAGGCGCCCACCGCGGGCGGCCGGGCGAGCTACGACCCGCCGACGGCCTTCGACCGCGCCCGAGGTGTCGCGCTTCCCCCGGACGCCAGCGCACTGAGGGCCGTGCTCGACGGGTCGACCGCCTACCTTCCGGCCCAGGGCAGCCTGAAGGCGGTCGATCTGACCGACGGCAAGGTGATCGGCACGGTGAACGCCCAGCACCCCGCCCAGTTCTTCGAGCGGCCCGTGATCGCCGAGGTCGGCGGAGCACGCCTGGCCATCATCTCCTTCTCGGAGACGATCCCCGGCGAGGGCGGGGGAGCGCCCCGCGCCGCCGCCGAGCTGGTCGCCATGGACACCGCCACCCACCGGGCCGCCTGGTCGCTGCCGCTGGACCTCCCCGACGGACGCTTCCGCGACGGCAAGTACGTCACCCTGCTCGGCGTGCGGGGCACCACGGCGGTCGTCTCGGTCACGGACGGTGCCGACGCCCTGCTCCTCGCGGTGGACCTGGTCTCCCGGAAGGTGCTCTGGAGCCGGACCGGGTTCGTGGGCGCCATGCTCGGCGACGGGCAGATCGTCGGCGCCGTGGAGAAGGACCGGGCGACCGCCGAACGCCGGGTGTCCGCCGTGAACCTCGGCGACGGGCGGGACGCCTGGACGGAGGACGGCGACGGCCTGGAGACGACGGTGCGCCCGGCCGGACCGAACACCGTCCTCGTGCAGGGCAAGGAGAAGGGCTCGCCGAAGCGCTTCGCCCGGCTGATGGACGCGAGCACCGGTCGCCGGCTGCTCGACCTCGGTGAATTCCCGGGCATCTGCGCCTACGACGGCCGCTCCGTGACCGTCTGCCACGATCGCGACCTCGTCGTCGCCGCCGACCCCGCCACCGGAAACCTCCTGTGGAAGCTGCCCGACGACACCGGAACGCGGCCGGCGCCCACCGTCACCACCGCCTGGCACGGCCTCGTCTACGGCAGGACGAACACCGGGCCGGTGACCCTGGACGCGGCCACCGGAGCACAGCGCCCCGGCGACCCCGGGATCGCTCCCACCGCCGTCAGCGGCTACGCGGGCCTCGCGGAGGACGAGGCCCGGCACGTCACCATGGCCCACCCCGCCACCGGCTGAGGCCGGCACCTCCGGGACCGGCCTCAGAGACAGATCCAGCAGTAGAGGTCCTCACCCGCCTCCCGGGCACGACGCGCCAGCCCGGTCAGCTCCTCGACCAGCGGTCGCAGGTCGTCGCCGTCCGCGTCCGGCAGCTCCTCGGCCGTCGCCGCCCACCGCGCGGCGACGGCCGCGAGCTCGGCCTGCGGGAGGTCCGCCAGGGTGTCCCGCACCGCGCCGCCGAGCCGCATCACCCACGGCCCGGTGGCCCACGGGTCGTCCTCGTCGGCGGGCCCCTCCCGGCCGGGCGGCGGCGTGGCCGGCCACACCGGCGCCCCGCCGACCAGGTCCGCCTCCCACTCCACGCCCCGCACGACGGCTACCAGCTGCCCCAGGACGACATCCGGGTCCACGCCCTTCGCCTCGACCCCGTCGAACACCGGCCGCGCCCCGCCGACCAGCGGCCCGCCCTCGGTGTCCTCCAGAGCGGCGAGCACGGCGGCGTCGTCGGCCGCGCGGAAGTAGTCGGTCAGCACGCCCATGGCCGGCGGCTCCTGTCTGCTCGGAGGTGGTCCCACTGTGCGGACAGTGGATCAGACGCCACTGACATCGGACGGCCCGCAGCACGCGCGACGTTCGTCGGCACCAAGGGAAGCGCGGCCGACGAACGGGTGGGCACCGGTGGACGTCAGGCGTCGGTCGGCAGGGGGCGGGCCGGGGAGCGGTGCGGGGCGGTGCGGGGGTGGGCGGGGAGCGGGAGGGCGAGGGAGGCGTCGGAGCCGGCGGGCAGGGCGAAGGCGGCGGCGGCCTCCGGCGGCAGCTCGCGCAGACCGAGCAGCCCGGCCGAGAGCCGGGCGGTGGCGCGGTGCCAGTCGCCGATCCGCCGCATCAGGGTGTGGCCGGTGCCCGCGACGGTGTAGCCGCAGACCCGCGCTCCGGCGGCGCGGCCGCGGGCGGCGAAGGCGCGGGTGTCGGCGGGGGAGGTGACCCGGTCGAGGTCGCCGTGCAGCATCAGGACGTCGCGGCCGGCCAGGTGCTCGCACGGGTCCTCGGCCGGGCACCAGGGGGCGAGCGCGACCACACCGGTGACCGTGGGGTGGCCGGCCGCGCGCAGGGCGGCCCGGCCGCCCATCGAGTGGCCGACCAGCACGGTCGGGACCGGGCCCAGCTCCTCGGCGAGGTCGTCCAGCGCGGCGACGGCGTCCCGGGCGGCGTCGGCCCGCTCGCCGTTCCAGCCGCGGTGGCGGTAGCGGACGGTGCCGACCGCCACCTCCGCGCCCGCCGTCTCACGGCGCAGCGCGTGCACGAAGCCGGCCATCCGCAGGCCGGCCAGGTTGAGCGGCCCCGGCCGGGCGAGGTTGTGCTCCTGGCCGCCGTGCAGGACCAGCACCGCGGCGCCCGGCCGCTGCGGCCGTCCCTGCCAGACCAGTGCCCGGTGGCCGCCGCCGCCCGTACGGTTGTCACTCACGTCGTCCCGCTCCCCGCCCCGCCGTCCGTGTACTGCCGTGTGGACCGCCACTGTACGTCCGGGGCGTGCCCGACGGGGGCTCCCGGGTGGCCGGGCCGGGTTCACCCGTGGAGGCCAGCGCGGGTCGCCGGGGCGTGCGGGCCGCCGGGAGCCCTGATATCCACGAAGGGCGGGGGGTCGCCGTGCCGCTCCCGGCGCGGTGTCGCCGAGTGGAGGACTCCCGTGGCTCAGCAGCTCGCACTGTCCGTCGACTTCGGCTCCGGCTTCACCGAGGCCTGGTCGAAGGTCGCCAAGTTCATTCCCCAGTTCATCGCCTTCCTGGCGATCCTCGTCATCGGCTGGTTCGTGGCCAAGGCGATCGCCCGGCTGCTCGACCGCGTGCTGCGCCGGGTCGGCTCCGAGCGGGTGTCCGAGCGCTCCGGGATCGCCCGGTACCTGGAGGGTTCGAAGTACGACCTGACCGGGATCGTCAGCAAGATCGTCTACTACGCGATCCTGCTGATGGCCCTCCAGTTGGCCTTCGGCGTCTTCGGGCCGAACCCGATCAGCGTGATGATCCACGGCATCGTCGCCTGGCTGCCGAGGGGCATCGTCGCGGTCGTCATCGTGGTCGTCGCGATGGCCGTCGCCAACGCGGTGCGCGACATCGTGCAGAACGCGCTGTCCGGCGCGGCCTACGGGCGGACGGTGGCCACCATCGCCTGGGCGTTCATCGTCCTGCTGGGCGTGGTCGCGGCGCTCGGGCAGGCCGGGATCGCCACCGCGATCACCGGTCCGGTGCTGATCGCGGTGCTGGCCTCGATCGCCGGTGTGCTGATCGTCGGCGTCGGCGGCGGTCTGATCATCCCGATGCGGCAGCGCTGGGAGCGCTGGCTCTCCAGCGCGGAGCAGGAGACCGCCAAGCTGCGCGGCAGCGCCTACCAGGCGGGCCGCTCGGACGCGCTGGCCAACCAGCCGGCCCGGCCGACCACCCCGAGCACGCCGCCCGCCCCGGGCATCGACCCCGGCCGGCCGGGTGAGCAGCCGGGCTGATCGGTCCGGTCGAGCGGTCCGGTCGAGCGGCACGGCGCCGTCGGGCGGACACCGCTCAGACCGCGAGCAGGCCGTCCTGCCGGACCAGCCAGCAGATCGCGGTCAGCCGGTGCACGGCGTAGTCGTACCCGACCGGTTCGCGCCAGCCGATCTCGGCGAGCGCGTCGAGGAAGCCCAGCGCGTAGTCGGACAACTCCTCGCGGTCCAGGGGCCGGGGCAGCAGCTCCGGCCCCTGCGCGTACAGCAGTTCGCGCAGCTCGGCGGCGTGCTGGTCGACCGCCGCGGTGAAGCCGGGCTCGAAGGCGAACTCGGCGAGCCGGGGCGTGAACGCGGAGACGATCCGCGGCAGCGGACAGCCGGCCGGTCGATTGCGCGGGTCGGGGGAGTCGTCGGGGGAACCCGGGCGCGACTCGTCGGGCGTGGCGAACATCCGTCCACGGTAGGCGAGCGCGGGAGCGGCTCCGGCCGCCGGGAGCGGTCGCGGGCTGAGACCTTGGCCACGCGGCAGGTGCGGCGGCCCTCCGGCACCGGCCCTTCCCGCTAGCCCTCCGGCACCGGATCGACGGATCCGCCGTGGGCGCCCGTGATCGGTACCAGAATGGCCGCCATGGACCTCCGCATCTTCACCGAGCCCCAGCAGGGCGCGAGCTACGACACCCTCCTCCGGGTGGCCCGCACCGCCGAGCAGCTCGGCGCCTTCAGCGCCTTTTTCCGCTCCGACCACTACCTCAAGATGGGCGACGTCAGCGGGCTGCCCGGCCCGACCGACGCCTGGATCACCCTGGCCGGCCTCGCCCGCGAGACCAGCACCATCCGCCTCGGCACCCTGATGACCGCCGCCACCTTCCGGCTGCCCGGCGTGCTCGCCATCCAGGTCGCCCAGGTCGACGCGATGAGCGGCGGCCGGGTCGAGTTCGGCCTCGGCGCGGGCTGGTACGCGCAGGAGCACACCGCCTACGGCATCCCCTTCCCCAAGGAGAAGTTCGGGCGGCTGGAGGAGCAGCTGGAGATCATCACCGGGCTCTGGAGCACCGGGCCGGGCGAGACCTTCGACTTCGAGGGGGAGTACTACCGGCTGAGCGAGTCGCCGGCGCTGCCCAAGCCGGCCCAGGCCAAGATCCCGGTCCTGGTCGGCGGCACGGGCCCGGCCCGCACCCCGGCGCTGGCCGCCCGCTTCGCCGACGAGTTCAACCTGCCGTTCGTCGCCGTCGAGGACACCGCCGTCCGGTTCGGCCGGGTCCGCGAAGCCGTCGAGAAGGCCGGTCGCCAGGCCGACGAGCTGGTCTACTCCAACGCCCTGGTGGTCTGCGTCGGCCGGGACGACGCCGAGGTGGCCCGCCGGGCCGCCGCCATCGGCCGCGAGGTCGACGAGCTGAAGGCCAACGGTCTGGCCGGGACCCCGGACGAGGTGGTGGAGAAGATCGGCCGGTACGCCGCCGTCGGCTCCCAGCGGATGTACCTGCAGGTCCTGGACCTGGACGACCTCGACCACCTGGAGCTGATCGCCTCCCGGGTCGCCCCGCAGCTCGGCTGATCCGCCGCGCCCCCACCGCCCTGTAACGGTCCCGGAGCACTCCTGTGACCTACCTGGGGCGGTGGAGGGCTCGGCCCGGACCCGGTCTGACCACTAGTCTTTACTCTCTCTTGAAGGGGAAGGCCCTTCGAGGCAGGGGGGTTTCGATGGCGGACGTACAGGTCTCCAGGACGGTCCTCGACGGCGCGGTCCGCGGTGCGGCGCCGCGCGGCACGGCGCCCCGCGACCGGGTGGTCCCGGCGCCCCGGTCCGGCTGCCCGGACGTCGCGGCGGAGCCGGACCGGGGCGCCGGTGCGCTGCGCCCGCGCGGCCTGCAGGACCTGCGGCGGACCCGGCCCGGTCGCGGCCGGCCGGTCGCGCTGCACTACCCGGCCGGCGACCTGCTGGTGGTCTCCGGGCTGCCGGGCAGCGGCAAGAGCACCCTGATGCGCCGCTGCGTGCGCGCCCCGCTGGTGGACTCGCAGTCGGTCCGCGAGGAGTACGCGGCCCGGCTGCCGTCCTGGCTGCCGTACGCGGTGTACCGCCCGCTGGTGCGGATCGCGCACTACCGGCGGCTGCGGCGCGCCGTGCTGGCCGGCGGCCCGCTCGCCGTGCACGACTGCGGCGCGGTGCCGTACGTGCGGCAGTGGCTGGTGCGGGAGGCCGGTCGGCAGGGGCGCCGGGTGCACCTGGTCCTGCTGGACGCCACCGCCGAGGAGGCCCGCGACGGCCAGCGCGTCCGGGGGCAGTCGGTCTCCGCCTACGCCTTCGCCCGGCACCGGGAGGCCGCCCGGCGGCTGCGCCGGCGGCTGGCGGGGACGGGCCGCCCGCCCGCCGGCTGTGCGTCGGCCGTGGTACTCGACCGGGCCGGTGCGCGTGCCCTGCGGGAGATCGTCTTCGTCGCGTCGTAGTCTCGGCGAGGCGGTCCGGACGCCCGGTTCATCCCGTTCGTCCGTATCCGCCGGCCGCCGCACCGCTGCGCGGGGCAGACGGGGTGTCACGTTTCGGACAGGTCGGGGCCGGTACTGTGCGCAGGCGCGCGACGGGAAATGCTCATGTGCGGCAAGGCCGGGCCGCTCAAACTTCCGGATTATGTCCGATTTGTCGTCAGAGGCTCCAGGCCTGAACCTGTCTGACGCGTACACGCAAGCCTGCGTAGCCTGTGGCACACGGCGGCCCCCCTCAACCGCCGTCCCCCACAACCTCCCCGGGAGCGCAGATGCGTCGTTCCGCCCGTGTCCCCTCGCGTGCCACCAGTCGATTCCTCGGTGCGGCGGCCGTCGTCGCCGCCCTCGGCCTCACCCAGTTCGCGGCGCCCACCGCGTTCACCGCCGCCGGCGCGCCCGCCCAGGGGCCGTCCGCCGCCGCCTGCACCGGTGACACCGCCCAGGACGCCGCGGCCCGCAAGCCGGCGGGCAGCCCCGCCGGCCACGAGCCCAACGCCGTCACCGATGCCCAGGCCGAGGCGATGGACGCGGACCTGAAGGCCCGGCTCGGCCGGCTGGCGCAGACCCCGCAGAGCGGCGCGCTGGTCGCCCCCGGCACGCTGGCCGCCACCACGACCATCCCGGTGTACCTGCACGTCGTGCACTCCGGCACCACCGGCAAGCTGTCGGCCGCGACCATCGCCCAGCAGATCGACGTCCTCAACGCCGCGTACGGCGGCCAGGGTGCCGGCAACACCGCGAGCCAGTTCCGCTTCCAGCTGGCCGCCACCGACTACACCGACAACGCCACCTGGTACAACGGCGTGGCCCCGGGCTCCACCACCGAGAAGGCGATGAAGACCGCGCTGCGCAAGGGCGGCGCCGGCGCCCTCAACCTCTACACCGCCAAGCTCGGCCAGTCGCTGCTCGGCTGGGCGACCTTCCCCAGCTCCTACAAGTCCAACCCGACCGACGACGGCGTGGTGATCCTGGACTCCTCGTTCCCCGGCGGCTCGGCCACCAACTACAACGAGGGCGACACCGCCACCCACGAGGTCGGCCACTGGCTCGGGCTCTACCACACCTTCCAGGGCGGCTGCAGCGGCCAGGGCGACTACGTCGCCGACACCCCGGCCGAGGCGAGCGCCGCCTACCAGTGCCCGGCCGGCCGGGACACCTGCACGTCCGCCGGCCTGGACCCGATCCACAACTTCATGGACTACACCTACGACTCCTGCATGACCCAGTTCACCCCCGGTCAGGTCGCCCGGATGTCCAACTCCTGGGCCGCCTACCGGGCCTGACGGTCCCCGCGCGGGGAGCTGAGACCCTGGCGGGGGGGGGGGGGGGCCCCCCCGCCCCCCCCCCGCCAGTACCAGTTTCGGAGGTGTGCGAACCGTTCGGCGCGGCAATTAGCTGACAAATGCCCCTTTTGATCTATGTTTGGAGGGCAAGGCAGCACGTCGAGCACAGCAGCACGTCGAGCAAGGAGCAGCGGCATGGCCAACAGCGCGAACCCCAGGATCGTCGTCGGTGTCGACGGCTCGCCCGCCTCGGAACGGGCACTGCGCTGGGCGGTCGACTACGCCCGGCTGACCGGTGGCACCGTCCACGCCATCGCCGCCTGGGAGTACCCGGCGTTCTACGGCTGGGCCGGCGCGAGCGTGCCCGCCCCCGAGTTCAACCCCGAGGAACTGGCCGGCAAGACCCTCTCCGACACCGTCACCAGGGTCGTCGGCAAGCAGCCCGAGGTGCGGATCACCGAGTCGGTGAAGCCCGGCAACGCCGCCCAGGCGCTGCTGGAGGCCTCGCGCGGTGCCGCGCTGGCCGTGGTCGGCAGCCGCGGTCTCGGCGGATTCACCGGCGCCCTGCTCGGCTCGGTCAGCCGCCACCTCACCGAGCACGCCCCCTGCCCGGTGGTCGTGGTCCGCCACGGCGTGGGCGGCGAGGAGGGCGACGGCGACGCCGCCGAGTAACCGGCCGATCGGCTGCGGCGGGCCGTCGCGCGGAGGGAGGATGGAGGCATGCCGGAAGGTGACTCCGTCTACCGCGCGGCGGCCCGCCTGCACGCCGCCCTCGCCGGGCAGGTGCTGACCACCGGCGAGCTGCGGGTGCCCGCCCACGCCACCGCCGACCTCGCCGGGCGCCGGGTGCTGGAGGTCGTCCCGCGCGGCAAGCACCTGCTCACCCGCCTCGAAGGCGGCCTCACCCTGCACACCCACCTGCGGATGGACGGCCGCTGGGTGCTCTTCCGCCCCGGCGAGCGCTGGACCGGCGCACCGGCGCACCAGATCCGCGCCGTCCTCAGCACCGAGCGGGGAACCGCCGTCGGCTACCGGCTGCCCGTGGTGGAACTGCTGCGCACCGCCGACGAGCAGCGTGCCGTCGGCCACCTGGGACCGGACCTGCTCGGGCCCGACTGGGACCCGGCCGAGGCCGCCCGCCGGTTGCTCGCCCACCCCGGCAGGCCGGTCGCCGAGGCCCTGCTCGACCAGCGCAACCTGGCCGGCGTCGGCAATGTGTACGCCAACGAGCTCTGCTTCCTGGCCGGCGTCACCCCGTGGACGCCGGTCGGCGAGCTGGCGAGCGCCGACCGGCTGGTGGCCCGCGCCCACCACCTGCTGGACGCCAACCGGCTGCGCTCGGGCCACGTCACCACCGGCGACACCCGGCGCGGCCACCAGCAGTGGGTCTACGGCCGGGCCGGGCGGCCCTGCGCGCGTTGCGGGGCCACGGTGCTGACGGCGCGGCACGGGACGGCGGAGCGGGAGCGGTCGGCGTACTGGTGCCCGTCCTGCCAGCGCGGTCCCGCCCCGGAGGCCCGGCCCGGACCGCCCGGACGGCGCGGGCGCTGAGGACCGTTCGGGCAGGTGGGACCCGTTCGGGCAGGCGGGACCGGTGGTCAGGCGGGTTCGACCAGGGCCGGGTGGCGCGGGTCGTCGCAGCGGACGGTGAGGTCGGCCGCCTCCGCCGGTACGGTCTCGGCCTCGTAGCGGGCGAACGCGGGCAGTGTCCACCGCTCCTCCGGCGCGGTCCGCCGGGCCAGCGCCGCCGGGGAGAGCGCCAGGTGCACCGTCAGCTCCAGCGGCAGCCACCGGCCGAGCAGCAGCGCACCGTCCAGCAGCAGCACCCCGCCGGGCGCCAGCTCGGTGTAGCGCGCGCGGGTCGCGCGGTCCGTCACCGGGTCCCACAGCGAGGGCAGCACCCGGCCGCTGCCGCCCGGCTCCAGCGGGTCCAGCACCTCGCGCAGCAGCGCGCCGTCGTCCAGCCAGAGGTCGTGGAAGGCGTCCGCGTCGTACCGGCCGTACTCCAGCCGCACCGAGGACGGGCGCAGGAAACCCGCCGCCGGAACCCGCAGGGTCGGGAAGCCGCGCAGCCGCAGCGGCTCGACCAGGGCGTCCGCGAGCACCCCGGGCCCGGCGGCCGCGGCGCCGTCCACGGCCACCCGCAGCCGGCGCTCGCCGGCCCCGGGCAGCGCGGCGATCCGGTCGGCGAGCAGTTCGACGAGCCGGTCGGGCGAGATCGGGCGAATCGGCACGGCATCATCCTGGGTCGGGGGGACGGGAGGGGCGGCGCTCGTCGTCGAACACCCCGGACGTTCAGGGCACCGGCAGCACGCCCAGACAGTAGAGCGTGCTGTCGTGGCCCGCGAAGAGCCGGGTGCCGTCGCTGGTCACCGACCAGACGTCGACGCCGGGGCCGGAGTCGGCGAAGGTCGTGAACGTCCGGCCGCTCTCCGTCTCGACGAACTGGACGCCCGCGTCGGCCGGGCCCGGTACCACCAGGGTCGTACTGGTCAGCAGCGGGCGGCAGCGCCGGTCGAGCCGGAACGGCAGCTGGAGCTGCCAGACCTGCTCGCCGCCGTCCGCCGCGTGCGCGGTGACCAGCCCGTCGTCCCGCAGCACGTACACCCGGAAGTCGTCGCTCACCGGCGGCAGGGCGCGCCACTGCTCGCCGGGCCGGGGCTGCACCGACCAGCGCGGGGTGCCGTCCGCCAGCCGCAGCGCCCGGACCCCGCCCGACCCGGCCGGGAGGTAGACGTGCCGCTGGTCGACGGCCGCCCAGGCGCTGCCGGTGTTCTCGGCGGACCAGAGCCGGCCGCCGGTGGCGCCGTCCAGCAGCGAGACACCGGCGGACGGATCGGCGCCCCAGGCGAGCAGCCGGCCCGCGCCGGTGTCGAGCACGGCGATCGACGTCTCGTCGCGGTCGGCGGCCGGGCGGGACCAGAGCAGCCCCGTGCCGTTGGCGTTCATCGCGAACAGGTTGCGGTTCAGGACGCCCCTGGCGGCGACCGAGCCGTACACCTTGTCGCCGTCGCAGCCGTACACGGTGATCCGGTCGCCCAGCTCCGGTGCCAGCGGCAGGCTCCAGCCGGCGGTGGGGCCCACCAGCGTACGGGCGTCGACATGGCCCGGTGAGGCGGTGAACAGCCGGCCCGCGCCGAGGACCAGCGGGGAGTCGTCCGGAAAGCCCCTCGGCGGGCCCTCCTCGACGGTGGCGGTCACGGCGCCGGTCTCCGGGTCGAGCAGGCGCACACCGCTGCGGGAGAGGTAGGCGGGCGCGAACAGCCGGCCGCTCTGCCGGCCGGGCGTCATCGGCTCGGGGCCCCGGTAGACCCACGCCGGCTCCGGGCCGACCACCCGGGTGGGCAGCGGCTGCGGCTTCGGCGGAGCGGGATCCGACCCGCCTACCGCCCGGGACACCCCCCAGACGGCGGCGCCCGCGGCGAGCACCCCGGCTCCGGTCAGCAGTCCGCGCCGGCTCAGCCGGGGCCCGTCCCCGTCCGCACCCCCGCTCACCACGTCACCGGGCGCACCGGCGGCGCGGCCCTCGTCCTCCCCGTCCCACTGCCAGGACGCCTCGCCCGCCGAACGATCGGACGGTGTGGATCCCATGCTTCGCTACTCGTCTCCCCCGGGGCAGCGGTCTGCGCTGCGCTGTCCACGGAGAATACCCAAGCGGCCTCCCGCCCCTGCTCCCGTGGAACGCCCCCGCCCGCCCGCACGGCCGTGGTCGGCCCGGCCGGTCAGGAGGGGAGGCCGTGGTCGGCGAGGTCGGCCAGGACGTCGGCGTGGCAGGGGAGCGGGGCGCACCAGCAGCCGAGGCGGTGGCCGCGCAGCCCGGGGACGAGGGCCAGCAGCTCGGGGTGGGCGAGGAGGTGGGCGCGGTACCTGACCAGCATCTCCTCGCGCGACAGGTCCGGGCCGGGGCGGTACGGGCAGTGCAGCGGGGACTCGGTGAGCTGCCAGCCGCCGCGGTGCATCGCCCGGCCGACGTAGACCACGTCGTCGAACGCGGGGTCGTCGCGGTGGCCCTTCAGGTTGACCACGGTGGTCGGACCGGGGCGGGAGGCACGGGACGTCATGGGGTCGATGGTGGCGCAGCCGGGCCCGGCGGGCACCCCGGGGCGGGTGGGGCTCGCCTTGACAGCCCCCGGGGCCCGGCGTAGCAAGAGAGGATGCGCGAGGGTGTGCCGGCGGACCCGCCCGGTCCGCGACCGAGCGGCGGCGGTGCCCGGGCGGTGGGACCCGGTCCGCACCGCCTGCGCCCGCGCGCCGGGCCGTCCCCGGACGAGCAGGCGGTCCGCGACCGGGACGCCCTGCTGACCTCCGCCGTGCGCACGGTGCTCGGCGGCACCGACGCCCACGGCGCGACCCTCCACCTGCGCTCGCGCGACCGCCGCTCGCTGGTGCTGTGCGCCGTCGCGGGCGTGCCGCTGTCGGTCCTCGCCCCGTTCCGGCGGATCGCCGCCGCCGGGCCGCTGCCGGTCGCGGTCGGTTACCGCACCGGCCGCACGGTGCTGCTCGCCGACACCGAGGACACCATGCGCCGCTTCCCGCAGCTCGCCCTCGGCCTGCCGTACGACTTCGCCTCCGCCTGGATGCCGGTCCGGGCGGGCGGCGAGACGTACGGGGTGCTGGGCGTGCTGTGGCCGGCCTCGGGCGACGGCGTGCCCGAGGGCGCGCGCCGCCATCTGCGCGCGGTGGCCGACCGGCTGGCCGGCGGGCTGGCCGCCCTGGAGGCGGACGGCCACGTGGTGGAGCCGAACGGCGACACCACGGTCGTCGAACTCACCCCGCCGTCCGCGCCCACCACCCGGGTAGGCCTGTTCGACTGGGACGTGCTGGCCGGCGCGGTGACCGCCGACGACCAGTTCTGCGAGATCTTCGGCCTCGCCCCCGGCGACTTCGACGGCCGCGCCGACACCCTGTCCGCCCGGATCGCCCCCGGTGACCTGCCCGAGTTCCGGGCCGCCGTGCGCGGCGCCCTCGACGGGGACCGGGTGCTCGCCGCCCGGGTACGGGTGCTGGACCGCGACGGCCACCCCTATCCCGTCGAACTCTGGGCCCGCGCGCCGCACAACGGCCCGCACACCTGGGGCCGGCTGGTCGGCGCCGTCCTCGACACCCGCACCGGCACCGCCGCGGCCGCCGCGGTCGAGCGCCTGCGCGAGGGCGTCTTCTCGCTCGACCCGGACGGCCGGATCACCTACGCCAACCACAGCGTCGAGCTGCTGCTCCAGGCCCGCCGCGAGGACCTGGTCGGCCACCACCCGTGGCAGGTGCTGACCTGGCTCTCCGACCCGGTGTACGAGAACCGCTACCGGGCCGCGCTGCTCTCCCAGCAGCCCACCGCGTTCCTCGCGCTGCGCCCGCCGGACAACTGGCTGGCGTTCTCGCTCTACCCCGACGCGCACGGCGTCACCGGCCGGGTGGTCGCCGCCGAACCGCCCCCGGGCAGCGCCGTCGCACCGGCCGAACCCGCCCCGCCCGGCACCTGGACCGGCCTCGGCGCCATGTACCACCTGCTCCAGCTGGCCAGCGCGCTGAGCGAGGCGGTCACCGCCCGCGAGGTGTTCCGGGCGGTGGCCGACGAGATCCTGCCGGCGCTCGGCGGACAGGAGCTCGCGGTCTACGCCGTCCGGGAGAAGCGGCTGCACCTGGTCTCGCAGAGCGGCTACCCCGAGGGCTTCCTCGACCGCTTCGAGGGCATCCCGATCGGCGCCCGGGTGCCCGGCGCCGAGACCCTCAGCACCGGTACCCCGATCTTCTTCGAGTCCGTCGACGAGCTGGCCGCCGCCTACCCCGACCTGACCCTGGACGACATGGGGGCGTGGGCGTTCCTGCCGCTGATCGCCTCCGGCCACCCGGTCGGCAGCTTCATCCTCGGCTTCGACCGGCCCCGCGTCTTCACCCTGGAGGAGCGCGGCCTGCTCACCGCGCTGGCCGGCTTCATCGCCCAGGCGCTGGAGCGCGCCCGGCTGTACGACGCCGAGTTCACCCTGGCCCGCGGCCTCCAGCAGGCGCTGCTCCCGCACCGGCTGCCGCGCGTGGAGCGGGTCGGGATCGCGGCCCGCTACCTGCCCGGCACCCAGGGCATGGAGATCGGCGGCGACTGGTACGACGCCGTGGTCACCGGCCGGGACCTCTGCCTGGTGATCGGGGACGTCGAGGGCCACAGCGTCGGCGCGGCCGCCACCATGGGCCAGCTGCGCAGCGCCGTCCGCGCCTTCACCACCGGCGGCCACCCGCCGGACGAGGTGCTGGCCCGCACCAATCAGCAGCTGCTGGACCTCGACCCCGGGCTGCTCGCCAGCTGCTGCCTGGTCCGGCTCACTCCCGCGGAGGGCACCGCCCTGGTCGCCCGGGCCGGCCACGTGCCGCCGGTGCTGCGGCACCCGGACGGGCGGACGGAGGCGCTGGAGGTGCCGGGCGGACCGCTGCTCGGGGTGGACAGGGCCGCCGCGTACCCGGTCAGCCCGCTGACCCTGGAGCCCGGCTCGGTGCTCGCGCTGTACACGGACGGGCTGGTGGAGGA
This sequence comes from Kitasatospora sp. NPDC058032, assembly GCF_042885845.1. NCBI lineage: Bacteria > Bacillati > Actinomycetota > Actinomycetes > Kitasatosporales > Streptomycetaceae > Kitasatospora > Kitasatospora sp. NPDC058032. The sequence goes on from NZ_JBHVRK010000016.1 coordinate 84,494, forward strand.
CCCGGCCGTGGCGATCGACGAGGGCGTGGAGCGGCTGTGTGCCGCCCTGGCGGGCCCGGACGCCGGGTGGCTGGCGGCGGAGGGGCCGGACGGGCTGGCCGAGCGGGTGCTGTACGAGCTCGGCTCGACGCACCGGGTGGACGACATCGCGCTGCTGCTCACCGCCTACCGGTGAGCCGGGGCGAGGACCCCGGGGGCCGCGGCCGAGCGACTTTCGTCGGCCCCGGCCGCGACGAACGGTGGCGGTGCCGGGCACGAGCGCTTGGCTAGCCTCGACGCGTGGACGTCATAGCGAGAGCCTGGTCGAAGGCGGTACGGACGGCGCTGCCCGGGCCCTGGCGGTTCGGGACCGTGCTCCGTGAGGGGGTGGGGGCGCTCCTGCTCGGTGGGGTCGCCGCGCTGATCGAGGTGGCCTCCCGCTCCGGATTCGAGCTGGTGATGGGGGTGGCGGTCGCCGTCCTCTTCCTGCTGCGCCGCGGCCTGCCCGCGACCGTGCTGGTGCTCACCGCGGCGGCCAGCGGGTTCGGTGGCGGGCCGTTGCCGCTGACGGTCTGCGTCGGCTGGTCGGCCGGTGCCCGGGTGCGCCGGGTCGGGGTGCTGGTCGGGTCCTTCGTCGTCGGCTGGGTGCTGATGACGGTCCTGGGCGTGGTGAAGGACGCCGGGGAGCTGCCGGCCAAGCTCGTCATCGGGTTCTCGCTGGGCGGCTACCTGCTGTTCGCGGTGCTGCCCGCGCTCTGGGGCCGCTACCGGGCGCAGCGCCGGGAGCTGATGGACGCGCTGCGCGAGCGCAACGAGCAGTTGCTGCGCGAGCACGCCATGGTCGCGCACCAGGCGCGGCTGCGCGAGCGGCACCGGATCGCCCAGGACATGCACGACAGCCTGGGCCACCAGCTGGCCCTGATCTCGGTGCACACGGGGGCGCTGGAGGTCGACCGGACGCTCACCGACCGGCAGCGGGAGGCGGTCGGGGTGCTGCGGATGGCGGCCGTCACCGCGATGCGCGAGCTGCGCGAGGTGGTGGGGGTGCTGCACGACGAGTCGACGGCGGCGCCGTCCGGGCCGGGTGCCGGGGCGGCGGTCGGCGGCTCGCCGGCGGCGGAGGCCGGGGCCGGGGGCGCCGGGACGGGCGGGGTGGAGGGGATCGAGGGGCTGGTCTCCTCCTCCCGGGCGGCCGGCACCGTGGTTGCCCTGGCGCGGGAGGGCGAGCGCCGTCCGCTGACCGCGGCTGCCGGTCACGCGGCGTACCGGGTCGTTCAGGAAGCGCTCACCAATGCGCACAAGCACGCCCCCGGCGCGCCGATCACGGTCGCGCTCCGGTACGAGCCGGACGCGCTGGTGGTGGAGGTGGTGAACCCGGCGGCGCCCGAGCCGGTGGGCGTGCACTCCGGCGGCGCCGTGCCGGCGGTCAGCGGGGGCCAGGGGCTGACCGGTCTGCGGGAGCGGGCCCGGCTGGTCGGCGGCATGGTGCACGCCGGACCGACGGCGGAGGCGGGGTTCCGGCTGGCGGCGGTGCTGCCCTACGAGGGCGCGGAGAAGCCAGCCGACACCGGGAGCCCGGCCGCGGGCGCCGGAGCGGACGGCGCGTGGGGGGCGGACAGCGCGGCGGGGGCGGAGGGGGCGCCTGCCTGGGCGCTCGACGGCGTGCCGCCGGTCGGTGCCGCGCCGGCGAAGCGCCGGAGCCCGGCGCTCGGCTGCGCGGTCGGCGCCGCGGCGGTACTGCTGGCCGTCCTCGGCCTGCTGGTCTGGGGCGTCATCGGGTTCATCCGCTCCGCCGAGGACTCCACGATGTCGCAGGCGGCGTACGAGGCGGTGCGGCTCGGTGCCCCGGAGGAGGAGGTCACCCGGCAGCTGCCGCCCGGCAGCGACTTCTTCACCCAGAACCTGCGGGGCACCGGCCCCACCCCGCCGGTCGGGTCGGTCTGCCGCTACTTCCTCGCCGAGGACTCGTCGGGCGGCTGGAACGAGCAGCCCGCCTACCGGTTCTGCTTCAAGGACGGGGTGCTGGTCGACAAGCAGCACTACCGGGTGAACAGCTGACCGGCGCGGGTGTGAGGATGGTCCCCGGCGCCGCCGGCGGGTGCGGTGGCGCGCTGTCAGGACCAGTACTAAGGGGATGGCCAGCAGTGATCCGAGTCCTCGTCGCCGATGACGAGCCGCTCATCCGGGCCGGGATCAGGATGATCCTGTCCTCCGCCGACGACATCGACGTGGTGGCGGAGGCCGCCGACGGCCGACAGGCGCTGGAGCTGGCCCGGGCGCACCGGGTGGACGTCGTCCTGCTGGACATCCAGATGCCGGTGATGGACGGGCTGACGGCGCTCGCCGAGCTGCCGAGGGTCGCCCCCGGCGCGCGGGCGCTGATCCTCACCACCTTCGGGGAGCGCGAGAACGTGTTGCGCGCCGTGAGCGACGGCGGTGCGGGCTTCCTGTTGAAGGACACCGCGCCGGGTGAGCTGATCCAGGCCGTCCGGGCGGCGGCCACCGGGCACGCCTTCCTGTCGCCGGCCGCGACCCGGCACATCGTGGACTCGCTGGCGGGCGGACAGGCCGGGCCGGCCGCGGCCCGCGGGGCGCGGGCCCGGCAGCGGCTGGAAGTACTGACCGAGCGGGAGCTGGAGGTCCTGGCGCTGCTCGGGGAGGGGCTGTCCAACGCGGACGCCGGCGCCCGGATCCACATGAGCGAGGCGACGGTGAAGACGTACGTCAGCCGGATCCTGGCCAAGCTGGGGTGCGACAACCGGGTGCAGGCGGCGCTGCTGGCCCGGGACGCGGGGCTGGACGGCGTCGGCTGAGCCGAGGCGCCGGGGGGTCCGCGTCGGTGCCGGGCCCGGGGGCAACGGTGGGTTGACGGCCCGTTCGGTCCGTGCGCGGACGGGTCGTGTGCCATGCGCTGAGCGATTTTTTGCTCACTCACCGTAGTGGGAGTGGTGAACACCACATCGACGGCGGGTGGAATCGGGAACTCCGATTGGTGCGATGACGGCGCGTCAGATGACCGTAGCGATTTGTCGATGACGCGGGTGGCGCGGGGGCCGGTCGGGTGTGAGTGACGGCACGGAAAACGACCGTTTGGGTCGGGAAATCCGGTCAAAGCCGGTCGTTTCCCGGTCGGTTACATGATCGATACCGCCGGTAACAGTCAACTGACCTGCGGCGTCCAAGAATTGCTTGTGCCGCCCGGTGGGCGCCCTTAGCTTCGTTGGCGGTGCAACGAGCACCACCCGGGTTCACCCCCGATGCACGGCCCGCCGACTGACCACCGGCGCGAGGGCGGTGCCCGTCGACGCGACCGGCTCGCGCAGGCCGTCGGCGAGCGGAGGGTGGCCGGGGCGGCACGGCACGTCGGACGCGTGCTCGGCCGCCCACCGAGTGAGGGAGCGACAGCCGGCCCCGGCAGGGGCCTGGTTCCGCACGCCTACCCGGGGCTTGTCGAGAGGAATTCCATGAATCCCCGTCACGAGACCGCCGCTTCCACCACCGTCGACAGCACCACCACCGGCACCAACGGCACCGCCAGGCGCAACCGGGTCCGGCTCGCTGTCGTGGCGGGCGCCGCCGTGGCGCTGCCGGTGGCCGGCCTCGTCACGGCCACCTCGGCCGCTGCCGCCCCCGCCTCGTCCTGGGACGCCGTCGCCCGGTGCGAGAGCGGCGGCAACTGGGGCATCAGCACCGGCAACGGCTTCTACGGCGGGCTCCAGTTCACCCCCTCCACCTGGCGTTCGTACGGCGGCACCGCGTACGCCCCGCAGGCCCACCAGGCGAGCCGGGAGCAGCAGATCTCGGTCGCGGAGAAGGTCCTCGCCAAGCAGGGCCCGGGCGCCTGGCCGGTCTGCTCGGCGAAGGCGGGCCTCAGCCGGGGCGGCGCGCCGGCCGTCGTCGACGCGCCCGACACGTCCGACGCGCCCGCCCCGGCGCAGCAGCCGGCCAAGCAGGCCCCGGCCAAGGCCCCCGCCAAGGCGCCGGCCCAGGGCCAGAAGCCGACCTCCCGCAAGTCGCCGGGCACCCCGTCCCAGGCCCCCTCCCAGGGCGCAGCGAAGCCCGCGGCCCCCGCTGCCGCGCCCGCCGCGCCCGAGAAGAACCCCACGAGCGGCGGCTACACCGTCAAGAGCGGCGACACGCTGAGCGGCATCGCGGCCAAGTTCGGCCTCGACCCGGCCGGGCTGCACGCCCGCAACATCAAGGCGATCGGCGCCAACCCGAACCTGATCTTCCCCGGCCAGACCCTGTCCTTCTGACACCGTCCGCCGTCCCCCGTTCCACCGAGCGATCGGTACTCCCCGGCACCCCCTGCCCGGGGTCCCGTGCGGCCACCCCTTGCCCCAGGGGTGGCCGCACGGCTTGTCGTGGGCCGTTGTCGTGGGCCGTCCGAAGGTGCGCCGACCGGTGGTGGTTGAACGTTGAACGCGGCGTCCGAATACCGCCGGACTCAGGCGCGGCGCGGGCCGAGGATCGAGTCATGTCCGCGAACGACTTGAGGAGTTCTGACGATATGACGACGACCACGCTCGCGAAGCTCGACGGCAAGGTGGCCCTGGTGACCGGCGGCAGCCGCGGCATCGGGGAGGCCGTGGCACTGCGGCTCGCCGAGGACGGCGCCGACGTGGCGGTGACCTACCTGGGCAGCGCCGAACGGGCCGAGGCGGTCGCGGCCAAGATCACCGCGATGGGCCGGCGCGGCTGGGCGGTCCGGGCCGACAGTGCGGACCCGCAGGAGGTGAGCGCCGTCGTCGAGGCGGTCGCCGAGCGGTTCGGACGGCTCGACATCCTGGTCAACAACGCCGGGGCGGGCTTCGTCGCCCCGATCGAGGAGACCGGTCCGGCCGACGTCGACCGGGTGCTGGACGTCAACGTCCGCGCGCCGTACCTGTACGCCCGGGCCGCCGTCGCCCACCTGGCCGAGGGCGGCCGGATCGTGACAGTCGGCAGCTGCATGGCCAAGCGGGCCGCCTTCCCCGGCGGCAGCCTCTACGCGACCAGCAAGGCCGCCGTGATCGGGCTCACCAAGGCGCTGGCCCGCGAGCTGGGCCCGCGCGGGATCACCGTCAACGTGGTCCACCCCGGCCCGATCGACACCGACATGAACCCGGCCGACGGGCCGTCGGCCGGGTTCCAGGCCGGCTTCACCGCGCTCGGCGGCTTCGGGCGCCCGGCCGACGTCGCCGCGACCGTCGCGCACCTGGCGGGCGCGGAGGGCCGCTACATCACCGGCGCGGAGATCGCGGTGGACGGCGGCTTCGCCGCCTGACCCAGTGGCCGGCGGCCGGCTCGGGGTGTTGCTCCGGGCCGGTTGTCGGTGCCCGCGTTTACGATCGGCCGGTCCGACCACGGGTGCGGGCGCGCGTCCGCGGCGTGCGCCGGCGCCCGGGTCCCGAGTGAGGGGCCGGTGCGGCCCCGACGACGGAGAGGTGCGTCATGACCGGAGTGGAAGACCCGATCGAGCTGCTCGCCCGGGCCCTCGCGCAGACCGCCGGCCTGATCGACGGGGCCGGGGTCGAGCAGGCCGGCCACCCGACCGCCTGCCGCTCCTGGGACGTCGGGCAGCTGGTCGGCCATCTGCTGCACGACCTGCGGCAGTTCACCGTCCGGGCGGAGGGCGGCGCGCCCGACTGGTCGGAGCCCTTCGAGCGGGTCGAGGAGGACTGGCTGCACCGCTTCGAGGCCGGCGCCGAGCGGCTGGTGGCCGCCTGGCGCGAGGCCGGGGACCTCGACGGCGCCATCGAGGTCCCCGGCGTCGGCGAGCTGCCGGCCCGCTTCCCGGTGGACCAGCAGATCGCCGAGTTCGCCGTGCACGCCTGGGACCTGGCCCGCGCCACCGGCCAGTCCACGGCGGGGCTGGACCACGAGGTCGCCGAGGCCTCGCTCGCCTGGGGGCGCGGCGCGCTGCGGCCGGAGTACCGGGGGAGCGAGGAGGAGCGGCACGCCTTCGGCCCGGAGGTCGCGGTCGCCGACGACGCGCCGGTGTACGACCGGCTCGCCGGCTTCTTCGGCCGCGACCCGGAGGCCGGCGCGTAGTGCGGGAGGCGGCTCAGCCGCGGCTCCAGACGAAGGAGATCTCCGGGTGGCGCGGCGAGGGCGCGTCCAGCAGCGGCGACGGGCGCCCGCGCAGGAACCGGTCGAAGTGCGCGCGCACGTAGGCGCGGGCCAGCGCGGTGGAGCGGGCCGGGGCGATGGTGCCGAACAGCGCGGAGTAGAGCTCCGGCGACATGCGGTCGGCGGCGTGGCCCGGCCCGGCCGAGTACGGCCGGTCGGTGAAGCTGAGGTGACCGGAGTCGCGCTGCCGCAACTGCCTTCCCCAGCCCTGCTGGTGGGAGCGCCAGCGCCGCCAGGTGTCGTGCTCCGCCAGGGCGGTGAGCAGCAGGAACGGCCGGTCCAGTCCCTCGTCCGCCACCGGCGAGCCGAAGAAGCCGCCGTCCATGTCGAGCCCGGCCGCGAACCGGCGGTCCTGCCGCACGGCCTCGGCGGCGGCCGCACCGCCCATCGAGTGGCCGAACACGCCGATCCGGCGCGGGTCGGCGCACGGCAGCCCCGGGTGCCGGAGCGCCGACCCGCCGGTGGTCAACTCCGTGGTGACGAAGCGGAGGTCGGCCACCCGGGCGGAGACCTCCTTCTGCTCGGCGGCGTCCCAGTCGGCCGGCTCGTCCTCCAGCACGCCGCGCACCACCCGGCCGTCCGGGAACTCGACGGCGGCCGCGTCGTAGGTGTGGTCGAGCGAGGCGACCAGATAGCCGTGTGCCGCCAAATCCTCCGCCAGCGCGGTGCAGTTGCTGCGCCCGCCCTTCCGGCCGTGGCCGAGCAGCAGCAACGGCAGCGCGCCCGGGAGCGCCGGCGCACCGAGCCGCGCCGTGGGGCGCATCCGGGTGAGGGTGCCCGGGTCCAGGAAGGAGTCCTGCTCCATCACCTCCGCCACCCGCGCCGTGGCGTACGGCGCACGCGGGCGCCCGGCGGCGCCCGCCGCGGGGTACCAGAGCTGCACCATCAGCTCGCGCGGCCGCGGCGTGGGGGCGAACGGGTCCTGCCGGCTCTCGTCGACCAGGTGCAGTGACACCGTGCCGACCGGGTGCCCCACGGTCGGTGCCGGAAGGTCGATCGGCGCCGGGGCGCCGCCGGTTCCGGGCGCGGCCCCGACGGCCGAGGCCGGCAGCGCGAGCGCCACGCCTCCCAGCCCCGCGGCGGTCAGCAGCGAACGGCGCCGGATCATCGTCATCCACCCCTCGGGTCAACGGTCGTGACGTCGGATCACCCTAGGTGGGGCGGGCTGTCGGCGGCTAGGGGCGTCTCACGGACCGTCGCCCGTAGGCCGCTTTCTGCCGGCCGTCGTCCGTCGGGGGGCGGGTCAGGCGGAGGTGAGGGCGAGGCGGATCCAGCGCTGGGCCTCGGCCGTGGCGCGGTCGAGGGCGAGGGTCCCGGGGGCGGTGGCGGCCTGGACGATCAGGCCCTTGAGCAGCCCGACCACCGCCGTGGCGGCCGCGTCCGGGTCGACCTCCGCCCGCACCTCGCCGTCGGCCGCGCCCTGGCGGACCACCTCGGCCACCCAGGTGCGCATCCGGGCGTCCAACCTGGCCACGGCGTCGGTGAGTTCGGAGGATCCGGCGAGCGCCTCGGCGCCCAGCACCACGAAGGCCCGGCCGAGGTCGGTCGGGTGGCGCACCCCGTCGAGGCAGGCCTGGGTGAAGGCGCACAGCTCCCGCACGGCGCCCGCGCCGCTGCGCTCCGGCGCGGCGGCGGCCATCGCCTCGGCGAGCGCCTCCTCCTGGAGCCGGGCCAGCAGGGCGCCCTTGGAGCCGAAGTAGTGCGAGGCCAGGCCCCGGCTGAAGCCGGCCTCCTCGCCGACCCGGGCGAGGGTCACCCCGGCGCTGCCGTGCTCGGCGACCAGGCGTGCGGCGGCGGCGAGCAGCGCGTGCTCGGCGCGCGCGCGGCGCTCGGCCTGGGTGCGGCGCGGCGGCTCGGGCCGGTCGGCCGGTGCGGGGGAGGACTCCGTCGGGGAAGCGTGCGTGGACATACCACCATGCTAGGGTGGAACTTGCTTGTTGGACAACAAGTAAGTTCGGATGGTGCGGCCCGCCGACCGCGCCACCCCCTGCGAAAGGGAACCGGGATGACCGCCACGATGCTCGCCGGCCGGCTCGACGTCGCGAAGGGCGCCTTCGCCGTCGAGGAGGTGCCCGTGCCCACGCCGGGGCCGGGCCAGGTCCTCATCAAGGTCGGCGCCGCCGGCGTCTGCCTCTCCGACGTTCACCTGATCGAGGGCATGCTCAAGCCGCTGCACCTGCGGGGCGACAAGGTCACCCTCGGCCACGAGGTCGCGGGCACCGTGCACGTCCTGGGCGAGGGCGTCACCACGGCCGCCGTCGGTGACCGGGTGCTGCTCCAGGCCGGGGAGTCCCGGGACGGCGTCGTCCTCACCCGGGGCGTCGACTACGACGGCGGCTGGGCCGAGTACGCCCTGGCCACCGTGGAGACCCTGGTGCCGATCCCCGACGAGCTGCCGTTCGAGCAGGCCTGCTTCATCCCGGACGCGGTCTCCACCCCGTGGGCCGCGATCACCGGCACCGGCGCCGTCCGCCCGGCCGAGGCCGTCGGCGTCTGGGGCGTGGGCGGGCTCGGCGCCCACGGCGTCCAGCTGCTGCGCGGCATCGGCGCCCACCCGATCGTGGCGGTCGACCCGCTGCCCGCCGCCCGTGAGCGGGCGCTCGCCTTCGGCGCCGACGCAGCCCTCGACCCGGGCGACCCGGAGTTCGCCGACCGGCTGCGCGCCGCGACCCGGGGCCGCCCGCTGGCCGCCGCGTTCGACTTCGCCGGGGTGGCCCCGGTCCGCGAGCAGGCGATGGCCGCGCTCGGTGAGCAGGGCCGCCTGGTGCTGGTGGGCCTGACCAACCAGCCGCTGACGATCACCAACGGCACCCTGGTCAGCTACCTGCGCCAGCAGATCCGCGGCCACTACGGCTCGGAGGGCAAGGACGTGGTCGACCTGGTCGACCTGGTCCGCGGCGGCCGGCTGGAGTTCTCCCGCTCGGTCAGCGGCACCTTCCCGCTGGCCGAGGCCGCCGAGGCGGTCGAGGCCCTGGAGCAGAAGAAGGGCAACCCGATCCGGCTGGTGCTCGTCCCCTGACGGGCCCGGTGGCGTAGCCTCCCCCCGTGGTGCGCGGAGCACCGCGGGGGGAGGCGTCGCATGCTCGGTTGGTGGTTCGTGGTCACGGCTCCGGCCGTGGGGGACGGCGAGGGCGAGGTGCTCGCCCAGTGGGAGACCGGTCTCGGCGGTCTCGACTGGATCGCGGCGCTGGCCGCGGCAGGACGGGCCGAACAGCTGCGGTTCGACGGCTACCCGCTGCGCTACGCCGTCCGGGCCGAGGAGGTCCTGCCACTGCTGGCCGACGGCTCGGTGTTCGACGCCGGCCACCGGTCGTGCGAGCCGCACCCCGAGCGGGTGGCCGCCTGCCCGCCGGACGCGCTGCTGACCGTCGATGCCTGGGACCAGTCCTGACCCGGTGGTTCAGCCACCCGCTCGGTCGGCCGCTCGGCCGCCCGCGGCGGCGGTGCGGGCGGCGGCCCGCTTGATGGCCTCGCGGATCCGCGGGTAGCTGCCGCAGCGGCAGATGTTCTGGATCCGGTCGATGTCGGCGTCGGTCGGTGCCGGGTTGCGCCGCAGCAGGGCGACCGCCGTCATGATCTGGCCGGGCTGGCAAAAGCCGCACTGGGCGACGTCGCACTCCAGCCAGACCTCCTGGACGGGGTGCAGGGTGTCGCCGTCGGCGAGGCCCTCGATGGTGGTGACCCGGCGGTCCGCGCAGTCCTTGACCGGCACGATGCAGGGCTGGATCTCCTCGCCGTCCAGGTGGCTGGTGCAGGCGCGGCAGACGCCGACCCCGCAGCCGTACTTGGGACCGGTGACGCCGAGCTTGTCGCGCAGCACCCAGAGCAGCGGCATGTCGTCCGGTGCCTCGACGGTGATCGGCCGGCCGTTGAGGACGAAGGTGTGGCTGGGCATGGGAGGGCGGGTTCCTCGGGGTCGGCGGGCGGGGTCGGCGGGCGGGGACGCCCGTCCGGCTGTCAGAAGTTGATCGGGAAGGAGCGCGGGCCGGTGCCGGTCGCCCGGGCGTAGGCGTTGGCCACCGCGGCGGAGGCCGCCGGGACGCCGAGTTCGCCCGCGCCGCCCGGCGGTCCGCTCGGCGGCAGCAGGTGGATCTCGACCACCGGCGGGCTGTGCTTCTGCCGCGCGTAGTGGAGGTCGCCGTAGCTGCCCTCGCGGACGGCGCCGTGGTCGATGTGGTTGCCGGCCTGCAGGATCACCGAGATGCCGTCGATCAGCGCGCCGGTCAGCTGGGCCTCCAGGCCGGTCGGGTTGATCACCGTGCCGAGGTCGGCGGCGATCACCGCCTTGGTGACCCGGGGCTGGGTGGGTTCCGAGGCGTCGAGTTCGACCAGGTAGGCGGTGCGGCCGCCGTTCTCGGCGTGGTAGCCGATGCCCTGGGCCTGGCCGGCCGGCATGGCGCGGCCCCACCGGCCGGCCCGGGCGACCGTGTCGAGCACGGCCCGCCCGGCCGGGTCGCGCAGCCGGGCGCGGCGGAAGGCCACCGGGTCCTGGCCGAAGCGGCGGGCGAGCTCGTCGGTCATGATCTCGTCGGCCACCCGTACGGTGCCGGAGTAGACGGAGCGCCAGCTGCCGGTCGGGATCCTCAGCGGCACCTCGGCGAGTACCTGGGTGGGGACGCCGACGTCGTACGGGTTGCTCTGGCTGAGCAGGAAGAACGCCTGGGCGACGGAGAGCCCGGCGACCTCCAGCTGGAAGCCGGCGGCGGTGAGCGCCTCGCCGAGGCCGTGGCCGAAGTCGGTCGTCACGGTGGCGGCGCGGTGCTCGTAGCTGAGCACCTGGCCGAGGCCGTAGGTGGCGCGGATGCGGTGGTGGGTGGCGGGGCGCATCCGGCCGTGCCGCATGTCGTCGTTGCGGGTCCACATCAGCTTGACCGGGCGGCCGGCCGCGCGGGAGATCAACGCGGCCTCCAGCGCGGCGTCGTAGAACAGCCGGCGGCCGAACGATCCGCCGCCGCGCACCACGTGCACGGTCACCGCGTCCTGCGGCAGGCCGAGTGCGGCGGCGATGGTCTGCTGCGCGACGATCGGGGTCTGCGCGGCGAACCAGAGCTCGGCGCGGTTCGCACGGACGTCGGCGATCGCCGTCAGCACCTCCATCGGCGCGTGGTTGACGAAGGCGAAGTCGAACTCGCAGTCCACGTACTGGGTGAGCAGCGGGGGCACCAGGAACGGGGCGTGCGCGGCGCGCAGCCGCTGCCGGATGTCGGCGTCGGAGAGCGCGGCGACCGGGCCGGGATGCCAGCTGGTGCGCAGCGCGTCGCGGGCCCTGAGCGCCTGGTCGAACGTTTCGGCGAGGACGGCGACCCCGGTCGGGACCGTCACCACGGCGAGCACGCCGGGCATCGCGCGGGCGGCGGAGGCGTCCAGGGTGGCCAGGGTGCCGTTGATGGTGGTGGGGCGGGCGACCACGGTCGGCACGGCGCCGGGCACGGCGAGGTCGCCGGCGTACTTGGCGCGGCCGGTGACGATGTCGCGGGCGTCGATCCGGCCGGTGGGGCGGCCGATCACCCGGCGCTGCTCGGCGGGCTTGGGGGTGGCGGGGACGGCGGGCACCGCGATGTCGGCGGCCGCGGCGGCGAGTTCGCCGTAGCCGGCCCGGCGGCCGTCGGGGGCGAGTACGGCGGAGTCGGCGGTGCGCAGGGTGCCGGCCGGCAGCGACCAGCGCCGGGCGGCCGCGGTGACCAGCCGGGCACGGGCGGCGGCGGCGACGGCGCGCACCGGGTCGTACAGCGTGCGGACCGAGTTGGAGGCGCCGGTGAGCTGGTTGAAGAGCAGGTCGGGACGGCTGTCGGAGAGCGGGACCTCGACGTCGGCGAGGCGGGCGTCGAGCTCCTCGGCCACCATCATCGCGACCGTGGTGGTGAGGCCCTGGCCGACCTCCAGCCGGGGCAGGTGGAGGACGGCGCGGCCGGCGGCGGTGATCTCCAGGACGAGCAGGTGCGAGGTGGGCAGCCCGGCGAGCTGGAGCGCCTGGCCGAGGTCGACGATGTCCGGGATGCCGGGCAGCCCGAGCAGCGGGGCCGGGGCGGCGGACTGCCGCGCGGGTACCGCCGCCCCGGCGGCCCGGGCGGTGGCGGGCGCGGCGGCGTCGAGGCCGGCCCGGGCGGCGACGGTGAGGGTCGGCGCGGCGAGCAGGTACGTCAGGAAGCGGCGGCGGTCCGTGGCCGCGGCCCGTTGCTCGGCGGCGGGGCCCGGGTCGCCCGGGGGCGCGGTGGAGGTGCTGATGGGAGAGCCCTTCTCGCCGGGTGACGGCTTCCGCCGGACGGGAGCCGCGACGCTCCCGCCCCGGTGCCGGACGGCGCTCGCGGGGCGTGCACGTCTTGGTCGTGTCCACGATCGCGAACGAGAACGCGGATGAGCATAGGAGGGCCCTACTGGCCGGTCAACACGGCTTTCCGGGGCGGGATCGGACAGCCGGGGGAGGGGATCGGACAGCTGAGCGGACGTCGGACGGGACGGACACGGAGGGCGCGGGCAGCGCCGGGCACGGCGCGGGGTGGATTCGTCCGGCGGTCCGCGCCCCGGGGGCGCGCGCCCGGCCGAGGGGGGCGGACGGGGGCACCGGCGGGCGCCGGGGGTCGCCCGGGCGCCCCGAGGGACCGAAGTGGCCCAAGATCATCGATGATCACTGGCCCTGTCGAATGGTCCGCCGGTGTTCGAGACTGAGGGTCCCACGCCGCCCGCCACCACCCAGGGAGTACCGTGCCGTTCCGTCTCCGCCCCGCCTCCCCGGCCCGACGCACGCTCGCCATCGCGCAGTTGGTGAGCGCGATCGGCGACGGCGCGTACTACACCAGCTCGGCGCTGTACTTCACCCGGATCGTCGGCCTCTCGCCCACCCGGCTCGGCCTCGGCCTCGCGGTGGCCTGGGCGATCGGCTCGCTCGCCGGGGTGCCGCTCGGCCACCTCGCCGACCGGCGCGGACCGCGCGGCACGGCGGCGGCGCTCGCCCTCGGCACGGCGGTGGTGGTGGCCTCCTTCCTGGCGGTCCGCTCCTTCCTGCCGTTCCTGGCCGCCGCCTGCCTCTACGCGACCGCCCAGTCCGGGCTGGGCGCGGCCCGGCAGGCGCTGGTCGGCGGGCTGGTCCCGGAGGGGGAGCGGACGGCGGCGCTGGCCCGGCTGCAGGCCACCCTCAACGCCGGGCTGGCGGTGGGCGCCGCGCTCGGCGGCGTCGCGCTGACGGTCGGGACCAGGGGCGCCTTCCTCGCCGCGTTCGCACTCACCGCCCTGGGCTTCCTGACGACGGGTCTGCTCCTGCTGCGGCTGCCCGTCGTGCCCGGGTCGGCGCCCGCGTCGGCGCCCGTGTCGACCCCGGCCACCGCGCGGACCGGCCAGGACCGCCCGGCCCGGGACGGCGGGTTCGCGGTACTGGCGGACCGTCGCTACGTGCTCGTGGCGCTGGTCAACACCGTCCTGCTGCTGCGGATGCCGCTGCTCAGCCTGGTGATCCCGCTGTGGATCGCGGACCGGGCCCCGCAGCTCGGCTGGCTCGGTTCGGGCCTGTTCGTGCTCAACACCCTCGGCGTGACGCTCTTCCAGGTCCGCACCGCCCGTGCCGTCACCGGACTGCGCTCGGCCGCCCGGACCGTCCGGCAGGCCGGGGCGGTGCTGCTCGCCTCCTGCGCGGTCTTCGCGCTGTCCGCCGCGACGGCCCCGCTCTGGGCGACGGCGGCTCTGCTGGTGGCCGGGGCGGTGCTCCAGGTGGTCGGCGAGATGAAGCAGTCCGCCGGGTCCTGGCAGATCGCCTTCGACCTCGCCCCGGCCGACCGGCTCGGCCAGTACCAGGGCTTCTTCGGCACCGGCGTGGCGGTGGCCCGCACGGCCGGACCGCTGCTGCTGACCACGCTGCTGCTGGACGGCGGCGGCCCTGGCTGGCTGCTGCTCGGCGGGCTCTTCCTGGCCGCCGGCTGCGCCATGGGCCCGGCCGTGCGCCGGGCCGAGCGCGACCGCCCGTGGCGGACGCCGGTCACCACCGGGGCGCTCGCCGAGGCCTGCTGAGGCCTGCTGAGGCGCATGACGGCCTGCCAGAGCATACGGTGAATGATGATCTTCAGCCATCGACCGCACTGTTTCCCGTCAATCAGCCGCTGGAACCACGGATTGACGCCCCCTCGGGCCGATCCCGCAAGAATCTCCCGTCGCACACGTCTTCCCCTGCTGATCGAGTACTGACAGGCTGTGCGGGTTTGCAGAACCGGAGGAGGTTTCGTGTCCCGTATCACCAGCGCGGCACTGGCGGTGACCAGTGCCCTCGCCCTCGTCGCCGGCTCGGCCGCGGCGGCCGTCGCCGCCCCGTCCGCCGGCCCGGCGCCCGAGGCCAAGGTGGCACCGGTCGACTGGAAGCCGTGCAATCCCGATCCGAGCCAGCCGGACCCGAAGATCTACGACTGCGCCGTCTACCAGGTGCCGCTCGACTACGACCACCCCAACGGCGAGACCACCGGCATCGCGATGATGCGCCGCCGCGCGAGCGACCCGGCCAAGCGGATCGGCTCGCTCTTCATCAACCCCGGCGGGCCGGGCGGCAGCGGCTACATGTGGGCGACCACCACCCGCTTCGGCAAGGACGTCCAGGACCGCTTCGACCAGATCGGCTTCGACCCGCGCGGCGTGGAGCGCAGCAACCCGCTCAAGTGCTTCACCACCGACGAGGAGGCCGCCGGCGTCAACGACCGGATGGTCGGCGTCCCGGTGACCAAGGCGGAGATAGCCCGGACCATCGACGCCACCGAGGACTACAGCGACGCCTGCTCGCGCAACGCCGGCCCGCTCATCGAGCACATGTCGACCATCAACGTGGTCCGCGACCTCGACCGGATGCGCCGCGCCGTCGGCGACAGCAAGCTGAACTTCGTCGGCTTCTCCTACGGCACCCTGATCGGCGCCACCTACGCCGGCATGTACCCGGACAAGGTCCGCGCGCTGATCGTCGACGGCAACGTCGACCCCAACCTGCGGATGCACAACGGCATCGAGTACGACCGCCAGCGCGCCACCGGCTTCGAGGTCGCCCTCGCCGAGTACCTCAAGCGCTGCCAGACCGCGGGCGCCCCGCGCTGCGCCTTCGGCGACGGTGACACCCGCACCAAGTTCGACTCCCTCCGCGACCGCCTGCGCACCGGCCCGGCCACCCTGCCGGACGGCACCCAGGTCACCCTCTCCAGCTTCACCGGCCAGGTCGCCAACGCCCTGTACGCGCAGAGCCGCCAGGCGCCGCTGGCCAAGTCTCTCCAGGCGCTCTACTCGGTCGTCAACGCCCCGGCCGCCGCCGCCCAGGGCCTGGCCCCGGTCGCGCCGGTCGACCCGGCCGTCGTCGAGGACGCCAAGGTGCTCGCGACGGAGGTGCCGAACGCGCTGCGCGAGGCCCTGCCGGAGACCGCGTACTCCGCCGACGATTCCTACTACGGCGTCAACTGCCAGGACAAGCCGTACCCGTCCAACCCGTGGACCTTCGTCAACCTGGCCAAGGCCTGGGAGAAGGAGTCGCCGACCTTCGGCCGCTACCAGGCCTTCGACGGCCCGACCTGCTCCAGCTGGCCGGCCCCGGCCCGCGACGCCGAGCGCTTCACCGGTCCGTGGAACAAGAAGACCGCCGCCCCGGTGATGGTCGTCGGCAACCTCTACGACCCGGCCACCAACTACACCTTCTCCCAGCGCATGCAGCGCCAGCTGGGCAACGCGGTGCTGGTGTCGGTCGACGTCGTCGAGCACTGCGCCGTCGGCCGCAGCAAGGAGCTGGGCAAGCTGGTCACCGACTACCTGGTGAACCAGAAGGCCCCGGCCGCCGGCCAGCTGCTGAAGCCGGACGCCGAGGCGTTCCCGCCGGTCGCCTGACACCCGACCACCGCGAATCAGAACGGCCCGCTCCCGGAAACAGCCTTCCGGGAGCGGGCCGTTCGGCGTACCCGGGCCGCTCAGAGATCGGTGAGGGGGACGGCCGGGTCGGCGAGGGCCTTCACGTCCACCGGGCGGCCGGAGCGGACCAGTTCGCGGATCGGGTCGGTGACGTCCCAGACGTTGACGTTCATGCCGGCCAGGACCCGGCCCCCGGAGAGCCAGAAGGCGATGAACTCGCGGGTGGCCGGGTCGCCGCGGAACACCACGCGGTCGTAGCCGCCGGGTTCGACGTAGCCGGTGTACTCCATCCCGAGGTCGAACTGATCCGTGAAGAAGTAGGGGACACGGTCGTACACCGCGTCCTCGCCGAGCATCGCCCGGGCGGCGGTCTGCGGCTGGTTGAGGGCGTTGGCCCAGTGCTCGACGCGGAGATGGCGGCCGAAGAGGGGGTGGTAGGCGTTGGCGACGTCGCCGGCCGCGTGGATGTCGGGGTCGGAGGTGCGCAGGTGCTCGTCGGTCTTGATGCCGTTGTCGACCGTCAGGCCGGCCGCCTCGGCGAGCGCGGTGGTCGGGGCGATGCCGACGCCCACCACCACCGCGTCCGCCGCCACCGTCGTTCCGTCCGCCAGCCGGACGCCGGTCACCCGGCCGCCCTCGCCGGTCAGCTCGGTGACCTGCACGCCGAAGCGCAGGTCCACCCCGTGGTCACGGTGCAGGTCGGCGAAGACCTGCGCCACCTCGTGGCCCAGCACCCGCAGCAGCGGCAGTTCGGCCGCCTCCAGCACCGTCACCTCGGCGCCCGCCGTCCGCGCCGCGGCCGCCGTCTCCAGCCCGATCCAGCCCGCGCCGACCACCACCACCCGGGCGCCCTCGCGGAACGCCCCGCGGATCCGCTCGCTGTCCTCCACCCGCCGCAGGTAGTGCACGCCCTCCTGCTCCGCCCCGGGCACCGGCAGCCGGCGCGGTACCGAGCCGGTGGTCAGCAGCAGCTTCGCGTACTCCACCCGCCCGTCGTCGGCGAGCGTCACCGTGTGCGCGGCCGGGTCGATCGCGACCACCGGCGTGCCCAGCCGCAGCGTCACGTCGTGCTCGGCGTACCACTGCGGCGGATGGACGTAGATCTTCTCCCGGTCGGTCTTGCCGAGCAGGTAGCCCTTGGAGAGCGGCGGGCGCTCGTACGGGCGCTCGTGCTCGTCGCCGATCAGCACGATGCCACCGGTGTACCCGGCCTCGCGCAGCGCCTGCGCGGCCTTGGCGCCGCCGAGGGAGGCGCCGACGATCACGAAGGGGCGCTGCCGCCCGCCGCCGTCGGTGCCGCTGCTGTCCGTGCTCATGGTGAACTCCTCGTTCTCCGGCGGAAATCACGGACAGCCTGCCGCCGGCCGGGGGAGCTGTCGAGAGCGCGTCCGGCGCGCCGCGCGGGCTCCCCCGAACGGGTGACGCGCTGGGCAGGGCGTCAGGGCGTCAGGGCGTGTCAGGGTGTCATCGCGTCCCGGACCAGCGCGGTGTCGGTGAACTGCTCGAACCGCACGATCCGCCCGCCGCGCACCGTGAAGTGGTGCACCACCCGCACCGCCAGCGGTCGGCGGGTGGCCTTGTGCACCGCCGTGTACCGGCCCAGCACCACCACCTCCTCGCCGGCCACCACGTACCGGTCGTCGTGCGCCGTCCAGTCCTCCCACTCGGCGGCCAGCCGCTCCATCACCCCGCCGGTGACGCCCTTCGGCGTGCGATAGGTGCCGCCCAGCGGGAAACCCTCCATCTCGGTCCACTCCACGTCGTCGGCGAGCGTGCTCCGCAGCGCCCCCAGATCGCCGCGCGCCGAGGCCAGGTACTGGCGGCGGACCACGTCGGCCGGGGCGTCGGACTCCGCGAAGGCGGCCTCGGACCTCGGGATCTCGATCATCGCACTCAGCCCCAGCTCAGTTCGCCCTTGGCGACCTTCGTCCCGAGGTCGACCGCCAGCGGCATGCCCAGCTCCGGGAAGCGCCGCTCCAGCGCCGCCCTGGCCGCCGCCGCGTCCGGCGCCCGGCCGATCTCCGTCTCGAAGGCCCGCAGGTAGTCGCGGGTGTGGTCGATCGACGAGGTGTCGGTCGGCGCGCCGTCCGTGCGGTGCCCGGCCACCACGAACGCCGGCTCCAGCGCCGCCATGCCGTCCAGCAGGTCGATCCAGGCGGCCCGCTGCTCCGGCGTCGGCGTGTCCGCCGTCCACACGTGCAGCCCCTGGAACAGCAGCACGCCGCCGAGCACCGCGCGGTGGTGGTGCTGCCACAGGTAGTGCCGGTCCGGCAGGTGGAAGTCCGCGCCGCGCAGCTCGAAGCGGTGCCCCTCGAAGACCAGCTCGTCGCCGTGCAGCACCTCCGGGCGCACCAACCGGGTCGGCAGCTCCGGCCCCAGGTGCGCCCAGGCCCGCTTCTTGGCGTCGAAGGTCTCCTGGATGTGCTCGACCGTCGACGCGGTGGCCAGGAACCGGGCCTGTGGGAAGACGTCCTGCAGTTCCTGGGCGCCGAAGTAGAAGTCCGGGTCGCCGTGGCTGACGAACACCGTGGTCAGCCGCTTCCCGCTCGCCTTCACCCGGTCCGCCAGCCGCCGCCCGTCGGACCGGGTGAACCCGGCGTCCACCAGCAGCGCGTCCTGCGGCCCGGTGACCAGCACGGAGGTCTTGTCGAGCGAGCTGTCCGGGCTGTCGATGACCTCGAAGTCGAGGGCGCTCATGCGGTGTCCTTCCTCACGACCGGAGCCGTGCGCGTGCGCGCGCGTGCCTCGCCGCCCAGGATCGGCGACCGGGGGCCCGCCCGCACCCCGGGCCGCGCCCCGGTCCGCACCCCGGGCCGCAGCGCCGATCCTCAGCCGGCCGGGCGGAGGCGGGCGACGGCGGCCGCGGCGAGGAGGGTGACGGCGGCGAGGGACGGCCACAGGACGCCGGGCCCGGCGGCGAGCAGGGCGGTGAGGACGGCCGGGGCGAGCGCGCGGCCGACGCCCATCGACAGCTCCCAGCGGGCCAGGGCGCGGCCGAGCAGGTGCGGCGGCGCGCTCGCGGCGACCAGGGCGGTGCCCGAGCCGGAGTAGAGGATCTCGCCGAGGGTGAAGAGCACCGACACCACCGCCACGGCGGACGCCCCGGCGGTGCCGCCGATCCCGGAGGCCGCCCAGAAGCCCAGGTAGGAGAGGGCGAGCGCGGTGCCGCCGAGGGCCAGCAGGGTGTGCCGGGAGCGGTGGGCGAGGCGGAGCACCACGGCCAGCTGGAGGGTGATCACCAGCACGGTGTTGCCCACGAAGATGCCCGAGGACCAGGCGGCGGAGGCGTGCAGGTGCAGTACCAGCAGCGCCGGCAGGGCCACCTCCAGGACGTCGAAGGAGAAGGCGAAGGGCAGGTTGGCCACGCTGAGCAGGGTGATCCGGCGCAGCGCCGGGCTCCCGGCGGGCCCGGTGCCCGCAGGGCCCTCGGACGCGGCAGGGGCTGACGGCGTCCGGGGCGCGGACACCCGCAGCGAGTGCACCAGCGCGGCCGACAGCAGGCACCCGACGGCGGTCACCCCGGCGAGCAGCCGCAGCGTCCCCGGTCCGCCCGCCACCGCGAGGGTGGCCAGCAGCGCGCCCGCGCCCAGTCCGGCGTTGCGCAGCGTCCGCCCGGCCGCCAGCGCGGCGTCCCGGGTGCGGCCCTCGGTGAGCGTCGTGACGACGGCCGCGTGGGTGGCGGGCCAGGACTGGCTGCCCACCCCGAGCAGCACGGCCGCCGCCACGAACCCCGGCGTGCCGTCGGACAGCAGCAGTGTCACCGCCCCGGCCGCCCGCACCAACAGGGTCGCCGCCGCCGGCCGGCTGCGGGCGCCCCGGTCGATCCACCGGCCGGTGAGCGGGAGGACGAGCAGGCCCGCGACCATCCCCGCGGACATCGCGAGGCCGGCCGTCCCCGCGTCCAGGGCGAGCACGCCGATGCCGTAGAGCAGCAGGAACGGCCGCAGCAGGCCGGTGCCGAGGGCGTCCACCAGCAGCGCCGCCGCGTAGCGCGGGCCGCCCGCGGCGGTGAGCAGGCCGAGCAGGGCGGCCGGTCCGCTGCGGGGCTCCGGTGGGGCGGGGGAGGGTGCGGGGGACCGGGCGGGGGAGGGGGCGGGGGAACGGTGCGGTCGGGTTCGGGTCGGGTTCATGACCGGTACCGTCGGCCCGCGCCCGCCTGGAGGGCACGTCGATTGACGAGTCCCGCCAATCGGTGCCGGGTGCCGTCGTCGCAGCTGACAGGATCGGAGTCGTGAGCCTGACCATCGACATCACCGGCCTGCCCGACGAGCGCCTGCTGTTCACCCCCTCCCCGCTGGCCGAGCTCAGCGCCATGCTGCACGTGCTCGCCGAACCGGCGCACCACCCCGCCCTGCACGGCTGGGCGGCGAGTACCACGGCCACCGTCCCGCCCGCGCTCGCCGACCGGCTCGGCGAGGCGGAGTTCCTCTGGCGCTCCTCGCGCGCCGACTTCCTGGTCCCCGGACTGCCCGGCGCCACCCTCGCCGAGGAACTGGACGCCGTCGACCGGATCGACGACGAGCAGTACGTCCGGGCCGCCCTCGTGATGACCTGCGGCGCCTCCCGGCTGGCGCACCGGTTCGCCTCGCCGCTCACCGACCCGGTCGCACAGGAGCGGGCCCGCGACCTGGCCCTGGCCCGCGGCCCCCGGCAGGCCGACTTCGCCGACCGGCTGCTCACCGACCCGCCCGCCGTCCGGGCACTGGTCCGGCGGCTGCTGGAGGACTGCGCGGACGCCTTCTTCGCCGACGCCTGGCGCCGGGTGCTGCCCGAACTGGCCTCCGACGCCCGCCGCAAGACCGACCTGCTGGTACGGCACGGCGCGGCCGAGGCACTGGCTGCCGTCTCCTCCGCGGTGCAGCTGGAGGACACCGGCGAGGGGCGGCGCCGGATCGTCGTCGACAAGCTGCAGGACAACACCACCAGCGGGACCGCCGGCGGCGGCGTCACCTTCGTCCCGACCGCGTTCGGCCGTCCGCACCTGCTGGTGGTCTCCGCGCCCGGCTGGCGGCCGGTGGTGCAGTACCCCGTCGCCGAGGAGGGCGGCGGGACCGAACCGGTCTCGCTCGCGGTGGTCCAGCAGCGGCTGGAGGCGCTCGCCCACCCCGTCCGGCTCCGGCTCGCCCGCACCATCGCCCGCGGCCCGCACACCACCGGCGAGCTCGCCGCCGCCTGGCAGCTCAGCGCGCCCGAGGTGTCCCGGCACCTGGCGGTGCTCCGCAAGGCCGGCCTGCTGACCACCCATCGGCGCGGGCGGTACATGCACTACCAGCTCGACCTGGCCGGCAGCGCCCGGCTCGGCACCGACCTGCTGGAAGCGGTGCTGCGGTGACGGGGAACACGGAGCGGACGGGGCACGTTCGAGCGGTCATGACCAGTGACGACGCCGCCCCCGGCGCACCCGAGATCCTGCGCTACGCCGCCTTCGCCGCCGACCCGGCGGGCGGCAACCCGGCGGGCGTGGTGCTCGACGCGGCCAGCCTGTCCGGCGAGCGGATGCTCGCGATCGCCGCCGAGGTCGGCTACTCGGAGACCGCCTTCCTGACCCCCGACCCGGCGGGCGGCTACGCGGTGCGCTACTTCAGCCCGCTCACCGAGGTGCCGTTCTGCGGCCACGCCACCGTCGCCTCCGCCGTGGCGCTGGCCGAGCGGGTCGGCCCGGGGCACTACCTCTACCGCACGGCGGCGGGCGAGGTGCCGGTCGAGGTCGCCGAGGACCCCGACGGCGGCCTGCGCGCCACCCTCACCAGCGTCGAGCCGCAGGTCACCGAGGTGGACGCGGCCGACGTCACCGAGGCGCTCGCCCTGCTCGGCTGGGCACCCGAGGACCTCGACCCTGCGCTGCCGCCCCGCTGCGCCTACGCGGGCGCCCGGCACCTGGTGCTGGCCGCCGCCACCCGTGAGCGGCTGGCCCGGCTCGCGTACGACTTCGACGGCCTCGCCGCCTTCATGACCGCCCGTGAGCTGGTCACCCTCCAGCTGGTCTGGCGCGCCGCCCCCGACGTCTTCCACGTCCGCAACCCGTTCCCGGTCGGCGGCGTCGTCGAGGACCCGGCCACCGGCGCGGCGGCCGCCGCCTTCGGCGCCTACCTGCGCGCCCTCGACCCCGCCGTCGCCCCGGCCGCCGTCACCCTCCACCAGGGCGAGGACCTCGGCCGCCCCGGCATGCTCCACGTCGACCTGCACTCGGCGGCCCCACGCGTTCGCGTCTCCGGCGCGGCGGTGGCCATCCCGTAGAGCAGGCGGGGTCCGCCGGGTTCAGGGGGCGGCGTCCGCCTCGGCCGACGCCGCCTCCTCCGTCCAGACACCCTCCGGATGGGCGGCGACCGGCAGCCAGAGCCGAGGCTGCGCCCGGCAGCCGGGGGAGGCCTCCGGGTCCCAGGGCCAGCGGTGGTTCCGGTCGGGCCAGAGCAGCTGGAGCACCGGGACGGCGGCGCGGCGGTAGAACCCGACGGCCGTGCCGAGCAGCGGCCGGAGCCAGCCGGCATCGACGGGCCTGACCAGCAGCGGGTAGCCGTCGATCACCCCGGTGAGCAGGCTGTCCGGCTCGGCGGAGGCGCCCTCGCGCAGCCGGGCCACGGCCTCGTTGAGCCAGTTCATCTGGCCGTACGCGTCCAGCCCGAACATCGCCAGCTCCGGGAGACGATCGGTGTGCCAGCGGCCCACCGTGAAAGCCCAGTCGGGGACGGACCCGCCGCCCCCGACGCCGACCACGTGGTGGCCGTGCGTCAGGACGTCCCCCGCCGCGCGCTTCCAGCGCCGGGAGACCCGGGGCGCCCCGCCCGGTCGGCGGAGCAGCGAGCGGATCGAGCCGGAGCGCTTCGTCTCCTCGGCGGCGCAGATCACGCAGGGGCAGACCGCCGTGGTCGCGGGGGCAGGGGGTGTGGTCATGCGGGCTATCAGAACACGCGGCTCGGGGCGGTGATCCGACGAGGCCGCCGCCCCGACCGGACCCCGGCCCGAAAACCGGTCGCGCGGGTGGGGCGGGTGCGGGAACCTGCCACGGTGAATCAAGCGGATGTGCGGACGGTCGGTGTCCATCTCACCCACGGGGGCGACTACCTCGGGCCGGTGGGTCCCTTCGAGGTGGGGGAGCCGTGGTGGTCGTCGGTCGGGTCGGTGGTGGAGCGGGTCTCGGGCGAGGTCGGGGTGCCGGTGGCGGTGGTCCGGCTGGTCGCGGTGACCGGCGGGGAGGGCGGTCGCGGCGGGCACCCGGTGTACCACGTGGAGGCGCTGGAGCGCCCGGACGGACGGGCCGCACGGCCGGCGGACGCCGGGACCGCGGCGCTGCTGGGGCCGGCCGAGCGGCGGGCCGGCTGGGCGACGCCGCAGGGGCTGCGGGCGGCGCTCGACTGGGCGGAGCGGGCGCTGGCGGCGGCCGGACGGCCGGTCACCGGGCGCGCCCGGCAGGTCCGCA
Source organism: Kitasatospora sp. NPDC058032 (assembly GCF_042885845.1). NCBI lineage: Bacteria > Bacillati > Actinomycetota > Actinomycetes > Kitasatosporales > Streptomycetaceae > Kitasatospora > Kitasatospora sp. NPDC058032. The sequence continues at coordinate 107,856 of NZ_JBHVRK010000016.1, forward strand.
CCTGGAACCTGTCCGGCCTGTTCCGGTTGCCGACGGCCACCGGCCCGGTCTGGCTGAAGGCGATCAACCCGGCGTTCAACGCTCGTGAGGCGGAGGCGATCGCGCTGTTCGGCGCCGCCGACCCGGCGCTGGTGCCGGTGGTGCTCGCCGCCGACCCGGCCGAGGGGCGGGTGCTGCTGGACGAGGTGCCCGGGGAGGACTGCTGGGGCCCGTCGGAGGCTGCGGTGGCGGACGTCGTGCCGCGGCTGGTCGCCGCGCAGGCCGCGCTCGCGGCCGACGGCCGGGCCGCCGCGGCGGGGCTGCGCGACCGCACCCCGCGCGCGCTGGCCGCCGCCGTCCCCGGGCTGCTCGACCGGCTCGCCGCCGGGTCGGAGCTGACGGCCGGGGAGCTCGCCGCCGCCCGGGCGCTGGCCGGGAGGCTGCCCGCGCTGGTCGAGGAGCTGGCCGCCTGCGGGCTGCCGGAGACCGTGGTGCACGGCGACTTCCACCCGGGCAACTGGCGCTCCGACGGCGGCGGGCCGGTGGTCCTCGACTTCGCGGACGCCTGCCTCGGCCACCCGGTGGCCGACGCGCTGCGGCCCCGGGCCTTCGTGTCCGGGGAGCGGTGGGCCCAGCTGGCCGGGGAGTGGGCGCGGGCCTGGCGCGAGCGGGTGCCGGGCTGCGCGCCGGAGCGGGCGCTGGAGCTGGCCCCTCCGCTGTTCCACCTCGGGTACGCGCTGCGGTACCAGGAGTTCCTGGACCACATCGAGGACAGCGAGCGCCCGTACCACGAGGGCGACCCGGCGGCCGAGGTGCGGCGCGCGCTGGAACAGGCCCGCTGACCCCCGGGTTCCTCCGGAGCGCCGTCGGCGCCGCGCGGGCGGGGGCGCGGCGCCGACGGGCGGTCAGCGAGCCGGACGGTCACCCGGCGGGGCTGATCCGGCGGCCGTCGCGGGTGCCGTACAGGGTGAGCGCCTCGACCGGGCAGTAGTCGACGGCGTCGGTCAGCTCCGGGGTGAGCGGTTCCCCGGCGGCGCCGGTCGGCTGCTCGCGCAACGGCCGCGCGAGGCCGTCGGCGCCGAGCGCCAGCGAGCCGGGTGCGGTCATCGCGCACATGCCCGAGCCGATGCACCGGTCGCGGTCGACCTGGACGATCACCTCCGGCCCGGTCCCGGCCGTGCCGTGGCCGGTCACCAGGCGACCTGCAGCCGCTGCGGGCTGCGGGTCAGCAGGCCGCGCCGCCAGTCGATGGCCTCCTGCGGCGCGGCCAGCCGCAGCGCGGGCAGCCGCCGGGCCAGCCGGTGCAGGGCGAGCTCCAGCTCCATCCGGGCCAGCCAGGCGCCCAGGCAGTGGTGCGGTCCGGCGCCGAAGGTGTACATCGGCGCGGCGAGCGGGGAGAACAGCTCGGTCAGCAGGTCCCCGGTGAACACCCCGGGGTCGGTGTTGGCGGCGTTGACGTCGGCGGCGACCACGCTGCCGGCGGGGATCCGCACCCCGCCGATCTCGACGTCCTCCGCCGCCCGCCGCAGCAGACCGGGCAGCACGTCGGCGTCGCCCAGCGGGACGACCCGCAGCAGCTGTTCGGTGGCGGCGGCTGCGCTCTGCTCGTCGGAGGCGAGCTGCTCCCAGGCGTCGCGGCCCTCGCCGAGGAGGTAGACGAGGGCGTTGCCGAGCGAGGTCATGGTGGTCTCGTGCCCGGCCACGACCAGGCCGATGACGAGCGTGACGATCTGCTCCTCGGTGACCCCGGGGGTGTCGGCGGCGGCCGTCAGCAGGCCGCTGACCAGGTCGTCGCCGGGCGCGGCGCGCCGCTCGGCGACGACCTCGGCGCCGAACGCGGCGAACTCGTCCATGGCGGTGCGGATGGCCTGCGCCGTGAAGGCGGTGGTGGCCAGGGCGTGGTCGCTCCAGTGCTCCAGGCGCTTGCTGTCGAGGAGGTCCAGGCCCATCAGCCGGCTGATCACGGCCACCGGCAGCGGACGGGTGTAGCCGGAGACGATGTCGGCGGGCGAGCCCCCGTCGATCAGCTCGTCGATCAGGCCCTCGACCACCGAGGCCACCCAGGGGCGCCAGCGGGCGATGGCGCGCGGGGTGAACGCCCGCTGCACGGTGCGGCGCAGCCGCTGGTGCTCGACGCCGTCGATGTTGAGCAGCCCGTTCGGGTCGTCGAGCAGGTTGGGGGTGAGGGTGAGCGGCGGGGCGTCCGGCGTGTGGAGCGGGGCGCGGCCCAGGCGCGGGTCGGTGAGCACCTGCCGGACGTCGCTGTGCCGGCTGACCAGCCAGACCGGGGTGCCGGTGGGCAGGGCGGCCAGTCGGGGCGGGCCGGGCGCGGTCAGGCGCAGGCAGTGCAGCGGCGGCAGCACGGCCGGGGCCGGGCCGGGGGGAGTGGCGGTACCGGTTCCGGCACCGGTGGCACTGTTGTCGGCGGACATCCGTACTCCAGTCTCCAGGGCGGTGGCCGCCGCGGACGGCGGCCGGCGGGGGGTGGATCCGGGCGGTGCGCGGGGGACGGGCGGGCCGGCCGACAGGTGTGCCGGGTGTGCCGGGTTCGCTACGACCGTACGTGGGCGACGGTCCGTCGTCAGCGAGGTTTCCGGCCAACGCCGGGGAACCGTGGGCATGGTGAGAACGCGGCGACGGCCCGGGGGCGCCCGACGGTGACCGCGCGCCCGGTGGTGCGCCCCGGGGTGGGCCACCGCGGTGAGCCGGATCACCCGGGACGCTCCCCGACCCGCCGCCGGACCGGGCGCTACGCTTCGTGGGCGAGTCGTCCGACTCGTGTCGACCGACCGTGTCGACGCAGGTCACGCCGGTGCAGAGCGGCACCGGCCGACGGAGGTGGAACCGGATGGGCCAGCAGGTCAAGGCAGTCGTCGCGCGCGCCAAGGGTGCGCCCGTGGAGGTGACGACGATCGTCGTGCCCGACCCCGGGCCGGGCGAGGCGGTGGTGCGGATCCAGGCCTGCGGCGTGTGCCACACCGATCTGCACTACCGCGAGGGCGGGATCAACGACGAGTTCCCGTTCCTGCTCGGCCACGAGGCCGCGGGCATCGTGGAGACGGTCGGCGAGGGCGTCACCGAGGTCGCGCCCGGCGACTTCGTCGTCCTCAACTGGCGCGCCGTCTGCGGCCAGTGCCGCGCCTGCAAGCGGGGCCGGTCCCAGTACTGCTTCAACACCCACAACGCCAAGCAGCGGATGACGCTGCTCGACGGCACCGAGCTGTCCCCGGCGCTGGGCATCGGCGCGTTCGCCGAGAAGACCCTGGTCGCCGCCGGCCAGTGCACCAAGGTCGACCCGGCCGCCGACCCGGCGGTCGCCGGGCTGCTCGGCTGCGGCGTGATGGCGGGCATCGGCGCCGCGATCAACACCGGCAACGTCGGCCGCGGCGACACGGTCGCGGTGATCGGCTGTGGCGGTGTCGGCGGCGCGGCCGTGCTGGGCTCGCGGCTGGCCGGCGCGTCGAAGATCATCGCGGTGGACATCGACGACCGCAAGCTCGCCACCGCCGAGAAGCTCGGTGCCACCCACACCGTCAACTCGAAGAGCACCGACCCGGTCGAGGCGATCCGCGAGCTGACCGGCGGCCACGGCGCGGACGTGGTCGTCGAGGCGGTCGGCCGCCCGGAGACCTACCAGCAGGCCTTCTACGCCCGCGACCTGGCCGGCACCGTCGTCCTGGTCGGCGTCCCGACGCCGGAGATGAAGCTGGAGCTCCCGCTGCTCGACGTGTTCGGGCGCGGCGGCGCGCTGAAGTCCTCCTGGTACGGCGACTGCCTGCCCTCCCGGGACTTCCCGATGCTGATCGACCTCTACCTCCAGGGCCGCCTGGACCTCGGCGCCTTCGTCAGCGAGACCATCGGGCTCGACGCGGTGGAGCAGGCGTTCGAGCGCATGCACCAGGGCGATGTGCTCCGTTCGGTGGTGGTCCTGTGAGCGACACGACCGCCCGCGTCGACCGGCTCGTCACCGCCGGCACCTTCGAACTCGACGGCGGCAGCTGGGAGGTGGAGAACAACGTCTGGATCGTCGGCGACGACACCGAGGCCGTGGTGATCGACGCGGCCCACGACGCCGCCGCGATCGAGCGGGCGCTGGCCGGGCGCCGGCTGCTCGCCATCGTCTCCACCCACGCGCACAACGACCACATCGACGCCGCCCCGGAGCTCGCGGCGCGCACCGGCGCGCCGATCCTGCTCCACCCGGACGACCTGCCGCTGTGGAAGCTCACCCACCCGGAGCGCCTCCCCGACGGGGAACTCGCCGACGGGCAGCGGATCGAGGTGGCCGGCACCGGGCTGACCGTGCTGCACACGCCCGGCCACGCCCCCGGCGCGGTCTGCCTGTACGCGCCGGACCTCGGCACGGTGTTCACCGGCGACACCCTCTTCCACGGCGGCCCGGGCGCCACCGGCCGCTCGTTCTCGCACTTCCCGACGATCATCGACTCCATCCGCGACCGGCTGCTCACGCTGCCCGCGGACACGGTGGTCCGTACCGGCCACGGCGACCCGACCACCATCGGCGCCGAGGCCCCGTCCCTCCAGGACTGGATCACCCGCGGCCACTGAGCGCGCGGGGGCACCCGAGGCCCGGGCCCGGCGGTCCTCCGCCGGGCCCGGGCACGTACGATCGCGGGCATGGCCCATGACCCGCGTGCGCTCGACGACGCCTTCCTCGCCTTCTGGCGGGAGCGGCACATCTCCACCCTGACCACCCACCGCCCGGACGGGTCGCCGCACGTGGTGCCGGTGGGCGTGACGTTCGATCCCGGGACCGGCGTCGCGCGGGTGATCAGCAGCCGCACCAGCCGCAAGGTGCGCAACGTGCTGGCGGCCGGGGAGGCCGGGCAGCGGGTGGCGGTCTGCCAGGTGGACCGGGCGCGCTGGTCGACGCTGGAGGGCGTGGCCGTGGTGCGCGACGCGCCGCAGGAGGTGGCCGAGGCGGAGCGCCGGTACGCCGAGCGCTACCGCGAGCCGCGGGTGAACCCGGACCGGGTGGTCATCGAGATCACCGTGGACCGGGTGCTCGGGCGCGCGTAGCGACAACTGCCGCTCCGTTTATCCGACGTTGATCGTCAGGCCCTACCGTCGGGGCATGAACGAGGGAACGACGGTGGACCGGGGCGTGCGGGCCCCGGCCGAAGGCGGCCGGATGACGGCCGAGGACGCGGACCGCTTCCGGGTGCTGCTGGCCCGGCTGGAGGACTCGCTGGCGGCGGACCGCCGCACCGGGGTGGTTCCGGCGGCGAGAACGGCGCCGGGCCGCGATGGATGAGCACCGCCCGGCCGCGCGCGTCGCGGTGCTGCCGCTGTGGCAGCGCGGCGCGCGGACGGGCGGCGACTGTGGGCTACTTGGTGAAGCGCACCTCGGGGAAGGCGCGCGAGGGCCGGTCGAGCAGCGGGGCCGGCCGGCCGAGCAGGTGCCGGTCGAAGAACGCGCCCAGGTAGGCGCGGGTGGCGGCGAGCGCGCGGTTCCCGTTGATGGTGCCGAAGCTCTCCCGGTAGGTGTCCGGCGGCAGTTGGTCACGCAGGCCGAGGTTGTCGACCAGCCAGTGCTCGTCGGAGAACGACAGGTGCCCGGCGGTGGGCATCTCCACCCAGTAGCGGGGGCCGGTGAACCGCTTCCAGTTGTCCTCCCAGTTCTGGGTGGCCTCCGGTGAGGCGCCGACCCCGGCGCTGAACAGCAGGGCCGGGCGCCCGGTGTCGTCCCCCGCCGGGATCCAGATGCTGCCGTCCAGGTTGGCGGCGGCCTTGATCCGCGGGTCCTCGCGCATCGCCTCCAGGGCGGCCGCCCCGCCGAGCGAGTGCCCGGCGGCGCCGACCCGCGAGGCGTCGATGCTCAGGCCGCGGACCGGGCCGCCGTGCCCCGGCGCGGTCAGCTTGTCGAGCACGAAGCGCAGGTCGGCGGCCCGGGCGCGGGAGGACTTCGCGCCGAACTCCGGGTCCTTCCCCTCCAGTCCGCAGGCCAGGCAGGACTCGATGCGGCCGTCGGGGAACTCCACCGAGGTCTCGTAGGTGGAGTCGACGGCGGCCACCGCGTATCCCCGGGCGGCGAACTCCTCGCCGAGGGCGGTGAGCGTGCTGCGGCTCATCCCGAAGCCGGGGGAGAGCAGGATCAGCGGGTGCCGTCCGGCGGCCGGCCGGGCGTCGGCCACGGCGTTGGTCCGGATCGTGGCGGGCTCGTCCAGGTCGTACAGGGCGCGGGACAACTTCGGTGATATGTAGGGCGCGTGGGCGCCGCGGGGCGAGTCCGCCGGGTACCAGAAGGTGGCCATCAGCTCGCGCGTCGGCGCATCGGCGCGCCACGGGTCGGGGCGGCTCGCGTCGACCAGGCGGACGGACGCCGTCCCGACCGGCCGGTGCGCGGTCGGGGCGGGCACCAGCGGCCTCGCGGAGTGGGCGGTGCCGCCGGCTGCGGCGGCGGCCACGTTCAGGGGTGCGGCCGGGGCCGCGCCGGCCAGCGCGGTGGCCGGTCCGGCCAACGCGAGGACCAGGGTGGTGGACATGATCGTCAGGGCGGCGGAACGCCACCGTCGGTTCTTCGACATGACGCCACGTTAGGTTCGCCCGGGCCATCGGCACGTCGCTCCGCCGGTGGAGCGACGGTACGCCGCGAGGGGGAGCCGGACCGGTCCCGGGCACGCCGTCCGGCGCGGTCCGGCTCCCCCTGGGGGCGTGCCCCGGCGGCGGTGCTCAGCAGTCGCAGCCGCAGTCGCAGCCGTCACAGCCGTCGCAACAGCCGCCGCAGCAGCTCGCGTTCTCCCCGCAGCACTGGCACCCGTCGCAGCAGCACTCGCCGATGTCGCAGCAGTCGTGCCGGGCGCAGAAGCCCTCGCGGGGTTCGCCGGAGAACGGGTCGTTGTGGTTGCAGCAGAGCAGCTGGCAGGTACAGCCCATCAGCGCCCACGCGGCGCAACCGGCCAGCAGGTTGCGGCCGTTGGGCGGCGGCGCGCCGGGCGGGGTGAAGCCGGGGCCCTGCGGGACCCACGGCGGGACCGGTGCTCCGGGGTCCTGCGGCGGGGCCTGGTCCGGGTCCTGCCGCGGCGGCGCCTGGTAGGGGTTGGCGGCGAGCGGGGTGCCGTCGCCGTCCTCGGCCTTGACCCGGCAGGCGGTGTGACCGGCCCGGCCGAAGACCCGCTCGACGGCGCGCTCGGTCTCGTGCGCGAGCAGCACGTGCACCAGGGTGCGGTCGGCCAGTTCGACGTCCCGCAGGGCGAGCCGGATGCCGTGCACGGCGTCCCGGCAGAGCCGCTCGGCCTCGGCGCGGTCGGTGCCGGTGGCGGTCAGCGGGTTCCAGGCGCCGCTCGTGGCGTCGGCCTCCTGGTCCTCGGCGGCGTCCAGCAGGTGCGCGAGCCGCCCGAACAGCCGCCCCGCCTCGGCCAGCGGCGCCGCGTTCCCGGGCCGGCCGGCCAGCGCGGCGGTGTGCGCGAAGGCGGCGGCGGTGGCGGTCTCGGTGGGCTCGGTGACCAGCAGCACCGAGCCGCCGACCGGCAGCGCGCGCTCCAGCCCGCCCTGTCGGGAGGCCGCGTCGAGCAGGACGGCGGTGTCGAAGCCGACCACCGAGGCGCTGCCCGCGCTCTTGCGGTCCCAGCGCCGGGTGACCGCCCGGGCACCCGCCGCCACGGACCGCCGGGCGAAGACGCCGTCCCGGTCCTCCACGTGGTCGCGGATCTTCGCCGAGGCGAGGGCCAGCGAGACGGCGGCGGCCAGCCGGGCGCCCTCGCCCCGTGCGACGGAGGCGGTGCGCATGCCGCGCAGCGGGCACGGCCCGGCCGTGCGCCGCCCGGCGCCGTCCCCGGCGGCGGCCTGGGCCTCGACCAGCACCGAGATGATCAGCCCGTCGTAGTTGGTGGCGGTCCGGGCCAACTGCCCGTGGTCGTCCCGCAGGGCCAGGCAGAGTCCGCAGAGGTGGGCCATCCAGCTGGCCTGCAACCGCTCGGACAGGCGGTGACGGCAGGGTCTGATGATGCCGAACATGTGGTTCCCCCGTGTTTCGCGTGGGCCGTTCGGCCCGTGATCGCGCACATCATATGATCGCCCGTTCGATGGCCCGGAACCCTCGACGGACCGGCCGAGCCGTTCCCGGATCCGGGATAGCATCACGGATATGGGAATCGACACGGCCGCCGACGAGCGGTTGGCGGAGCGGCTCGCCGAGTTGCGGGTCGAACGCGGATGGACGCTGGAGGAGTTGGCGCGGCGCGCGGACGTCAGCCGCTCGACGCTCTCGCGGGTGGAACGGGCCGAGGTGAGCCCGACGGCGGCGCTGCTCGGGCGGCTCTGCGCCGTGTACGGGCGGAGCATGTCCCGGCTGCTCGCCGAGGTGGAGGCGGCGCCCGCGCGGCTGGTGCGGGCGGCCGACCAGCGGGTCTGGCGGGACGAGGCGACCGGGTTCGTCCGGCGTTCCGTCTCGCCGCCGCACGGCTCGCTGCGGGCCGAGGTGATCGAGGGGCGGCTCCCGGCCGGCGGCGACATCGCCTACGACAAGCCCTGCGACACCGGCCGGGAGCACCACCTCTGGCTGCTGGAGGGCCGCTTGGCGCTCACCGTCGACGGTGCCGAGGAACTGCTGGAGGCCGGCGACTGCCTGCGCTTCGTCCCCGAGACCACCCGCTTCCGCTGCCCCGGCCCGGACGGCGCCCGCTACGCGCTGGTGGTGGTCGAGCCATGAGCGGCCTGGACGCGAGCGGGCCGGGCGCGAGCGGGCCGGGCACGCGCGGGACCGCCGCGATACCCGGGTTGCCGCCGGCCAAGGAGAAGTTCGACGCGGCCGGGCGGCGGGTCCTGCTGGTCTGCGTCGCCGGCGGGTTCACCACCCTCATCGACCAGTCGGTGCTCAACACCTCGATCCCCGCGCTGCGCGAGTCGCTGCACGCCCAGCCCGCCCACCTGCAGTGGATCGTGGCCGGCTACTCGCTCGCCTTCGGCCTGGCCCTGATCCCCGGCGGGCGGCTCGGCGACGTCCGCGGCCGCAAGTGGTTCTTCGTCGGCGGCCTCGCCCTGTTCACCCTGGTCAGCCTGCTCTCCGCGACCGCCACCGAGCCATGGGTGCTGGTCGCCTCCCGGCTGCTCCAGGGGGCCGGTGCCGGACTGGTGAACTCCCAGATGATCGGCACCATCCAGGACGTCTTCCGCGGCCAGCTGCGGGCCAGGGCGCTCGGGATGTACGCGGTCACCGGCGGCCTCGCCTTCGCCCTCGGCCCGCCGGTCGGCGGCGCGGTGCTCGCCGCCGTCGGGCCGGAGCACGGCTGGCGGCTGAGCTTCCTGCTCAACGTCCCGTTCGGACTCGCCACCGTGGTGCTGGCGGCCCGGCACCTGCCGCGTCCGCGCCCCAGCACCCGCGGCGCCGACCTCGACCTGGTCGGGCTGCTGCTGGTCGGCGCGCTGACCCTGGCGCTGATGCTGCCGTTCGTCCAGCCGCCCGGCTGGGCGGGCCGGCTCGGCTTCGCCGCCGCCGCGGTCCTGCTGCTGGCCGCGCTGGCCCGGTGGCAGCGCCGCTTCGCCCGGTCCGGCGGCCAACCGCTGATCCACCCCGCGCTGACCCGCTCGGCGCCGTACGCGCTCGGGACGGCGGTGGCGATGACCCAGTTCGGCTCCTCGCTGGCGGCCGGGCTGGTGCTGACCATGTTCCTGCAGGACGGGCTCGGCCTGTCGCCGCTCGGCGCGGCCCTGGTGGCGCTGCCCTCGGCGGTCGCGATGGGCTTCGCCTCGGCGTTCGCCTGGCGGGTGGTGCAGCGCTTCGGCCGGCGGACCGTCACGGCGAGTGTGGCCGGCTCGGCGCTGGTGATGCTGGCCGGCGGTCTGGTCGCGCTGCGGGCGCCGGCCGGTGTGCTGCCCTGGCTGCTCGCGCTGCTGCAACTGCTGGGCGGCGCCTCGGCCGGGCTGATGGGGGCGCCCAACCAGGCGTTCGTGCTGCGGCACGCGCCGGCCGAGGCGGCCGGGGTGAGCGGGGCGATCCTGCAGATGGCGCAGCGGATCGCGGCGGCGGTCAGCGTCTCGGCGCTCTCCGGCGTCTATCTGCGGGCGACCGCCGGAGGCGGCGGGCACCGGGCGGCGTACGCGTGGGCGAGCGGTGTCTGTGCGGCGCTCGCCGCGCTGGCGGTGCTGGCCTCGGTGCTGGCCGGCCGGGCGACGGCGCGCGAGGAGAAGGCCCGTGCGGAGGCGGCCCGCGCCGGCGTACCCGCGCGGACGCCGGAGGCGGCACGGGAGGGGACGCGGGCGTCCGGCTGAGCGGGGCCCGCGGGCCGGGCCCTGACGCACCGGGCCCGGCCCCGCCGGTCAGATGCCGTGCTCGGCCGGGAGCCGGCCCGACCGGATCGCCGCCACCAGATCGGCGTGGTCGGCCTCGGTGCGGTCCGCGTAGGCGACCGCGAACGCCGCCACCGCCTCGTCCAGCACCTCGGTCTTGCCGCAGTAGCCGCTGATCACCCCCGGGTCGGCGGTGTGCGCGTGCGCGCGGGCGAGCAGGGCGCCGGTGATCCGGGCGTAGTCGTCGAGCTGGGCGGGCAGCAGTGCCGCCGGGTCCACACTGCCCTTGCGGTTGCGGAACTGCCGCACCTGGTAGGGGAGTCCGTCCACCGTCGTCCAGCCGAGCAGCGGGTCGCTGACCACCTGCATCCGCTTCTGGCCGAGCACCACCCGGCGGCCCTCGTGGCTGTCCGGCGCGGTCACCGGGTACCCGGCCCGGGTCAGGTGGGGCAGCAGCACCGAGGGCCGGGCCTCCTTGACCTGGAGCACCAGCGGCTGCTCGCGGTGGTCGGTCAGCAGCACCACGTACGAGCGGGTGCCGACGCTGCCGGTGCCCACCACGCGGAACGCCACGTCCTGCACCCGGTGCCGGGTCAGCAGCGGGTGCAGCTCGGCCGGCACCGTGCGCACGTACGGGCCGAGCGCGGTGGCGACCGCCGTGGCCGTGCCGTCGGCCACCTCGCTGAGCACCGGCGGCGCGGCGGTGAACCGCCAACCGCCCTCCTCCGAGCGGACGGTGGACTTCGCGGCGAAGCGCGCGCCGGTGTTGCGCAGCGCCTTGGCCGCCACCCGGTCCAGCACCTCGGCCAGGTCGTGCGCCTCGGCGAAGGAGACCAGCTGCTCGTCGGCGACGGCGTTCCAGGCGTCCAGCGCCGACAGCTTGGACAGCGTGCGCATGGTGCGGCGGTACGCCCCGGCGGCGTCGAAGGCGGCCTGGCGGGCGGTGGCCTCGTCCGCGCCGACCTCCCGGCCGGCCAGCACCAGGCTCGCGGCGAGGCGCTTGAGGTCCCACTCCCACGGGCCGGGCACGGTCTCGTCGAAGTCGTTGATGTCCATCACCAGCCGGCCGCGGGCATCGCCGTACAGGCCGAAGTTGGCGGCGTGCGCGTCGCCGCACAGCTGGGCGACGGTGCCGCTGGTCGGCGTGCTGGCGAGGTCGGCGGCCATCAGACCGGCCGAGCCGCGCAGGAAGGCGAACGGGGTGGCGGACATCCGGCCCAGCCGGATCGGCACCAGGTCGGTGAGGCGGCCCGCGTTGGAGGCCTCGATCGCCTCGACGGCGGTCGGCCGGTCGGCGGCCGCGGCGAACGCGGCGTGCTGCTCACGCGGGCTGCCGTTGCGCAGGGCCTTGCCGCGCGCCCGCGCCCCGCCGTCCCGGCCCGGCGCGAAACCCTCGACGGTGAACCGCCGCCCGGCCCCCCGTTGGGCCCCCACCCCGTCCGCCGGTATCCCGGACCCGATCACCGTCTCGGTCAGCTGCGTCACTGCGCCCCGCCCTGTTCTGAGTCGTTCCCGCCCGCGACCTGCACGGACCCGGCCCCGTACGGGCCGGCCAGCAGGCTACCGGGCCGCCTGCGCGGCCTTTCGGCAGGGAGGGACGCGGGAGGAGCGGCAACGGTTCCGGGCCTGCCGCGGCGGTTCGGGGTGCGGTGGTGAACGATCTCCGGTGGTGGTGGGCGGGTTAGGGTTCGGTGGTGGACGATCTTCGGGGGCGGTGGGCGGTTCGCGGTGCGGCCGTGGTGGCGGCCGGGCTGACGGCGGCGGCGGGGCTCGGGGTGCGGGCGGTGGGCGGCGGGGACGCCGCCAAGTACGCGGGCGACGCCCTCTACACGGTGCTGCTGTACACCCTCGTGGTGCTGCTCGCACCGCGGTTGCGGCCGTGGCCGGCGGCGGCCTGGGCCGCCGGGCTGAGCTGGGCCGTCGAACTGTTCCAGCTCACCGGCGTGCCCGACGACCTCGCCCGGCGCAGCACCCTCGCCCGGCTGGTGCTCGGCTCCACCTTCAACCCGCCGGACCTGCTCTGCTACCTCGTCGGCGCGGCGCTGGCCGCTCTCGCGCACCTGGGCGTGAGGGCGGCGCGCCGACAGGCGGCCTGACGGCTCGTCAGAGCGGCATCAGCTCGGGCCGCTTGGCCTCGACGTGGTCGCCGGAGGACTCGCCGCGCAGCCGGCGGCCGACCCACGGCAGCAGGAACTCGCGCGCCCACTGGAGGTTCTCCCGGCGCAACTCGGCGGAGGAGACCGCCGGGGCGGACGGCCACGGGGCCTCCGGGTCCTGCTCGGTGCGCAGGCCCAGCGAGCGGGCGGCCAGCAGGGCGACCCGCTGGTGGCCCCCGGGGGACAGGTGCAGCCGGTCCTCGCTCCAGGCCCGGCGGTCCTGGACGGCCCGCAGCGACCAGAGGTCGGCCACCTTGCAGCCATGCCGGTCGGCGACCGCCCGCATGTGCCCGTTGTAGGTCGCGATCTTGCCGCGCAGGTGCTTGAACAGCGGCACGCCACGGGTGTCGAAGCCGGTGCAGATCAGCACCGTGCCCGCCGAGTCGGCGAGTTGGGCGACGGCGGCCTCGAAGCGCTCGGCGACCTCGTCGGGGTCGCTGCCGGGGCGCAGGATGTCGTTGCCGCCGGCGCAGAAGGTGACCAGGTCCGGCTGGATGCGGCGGACCTCGGGCACCTGCTCGGCCACGATCTGGTCCAGCAGCCGGCCGCGCACCGCGAGGTTCGCGTACTTGAAGCCGCCCGGCGGCCGGCCCGCGGCGAGCAGCGCCGCCAGCCGGTCGGCCCAGCCGGCGAAGGCACCGTCGGCGGCGGGGTCGTTCAGCCCTTCGGTGAAGCTGTCCCCGAGGGCGACGTACGAATCGAGGTCAAGAGTCTCCTGGAGGTTCGGCATGAAAGAGATAGTTCACTGTCTGAAGTGACCTACGCCACCGTAGGTGGCCGGTGGCGGTACGTGAGATCGGCCACGTGCCGTGGTGCGCGCCCTCGTGCGCCCGGTGCGCGCGGACGGGCGCGCCGGGTGCGCGGGGGGACTGCGCCGCCGGATCGGCCTGCCCGGGTGTGCGAACGGTCCGTTCGGGGCAGCCGCCCTCTGAGCCGACGGGCGCCGGCGGTGGATGCCACCGGCCCCCTCCCGGTCACGCCCCCCAGTCCCGTCCGAGCCCTGTCCCGAGTCACGCCCCCGATGGCGGAGGTCGCCGCATGCCCACCCGATTCCCGGAGCGCACCGCGAAGCCGCGGCGCTATCTCATGTGCCGTCCGACGTACTTCACCGTCGAGTACACGATCAACCCGTGGATGGACCCCGCGCAGCCGACCGACACCTCGCTCGCCGTCCGCCAGTGGGAGCGGCTGCGCGCGCTGTACGAGGAGCTCGGCCACACCGTGGAGCTGATCGAGCCGGTGCCCGGCCTGCCGGACATGGTCTACACGGCCAACGGTGCGACCGTGCTCGACGGCCGGGTGCTGGTCGCGACCTTCCGGCACGCGCAGCGCGCCGCCGAGTCGGCGGCCCACGCGTCCTGGTTCCGGGCCGGCGGCTACCGCGAGGTGCGGCAGGCGGAGTACGTCAACGAGGGCGAGGGGGACCACCTGCTGGTCGGCCGCCGGGTGCTGGCGGGCTCGGGCTTCCGCACCGACCCGGCCGCGCACGCCGAGGTGCGGGAGGTGTTCGGCCGGCAGGTGCTCGGCCTGGAGCTGGTGGACCCGCGCTTCTACCACCTGGACACCGCGCTGGCCGTGCTCGCCGACGACCAGATCATGTACTACCCGGCGGCGTTCACCCCGGACAGCCAGGCGCTGCTGCGCAGCCTCTACCCGGACGCCGTGCTGGCCGAGCGGGAGGACGCCGAGGTCTTCGGCCTGAACGCGGTCTCCGACGGCCGCCGGGTGCTGCTCCCCGAGGCGGCGAAGTCCCTGGCCGCCCGGGTGGCCGGGGCCGGCTTCGAACCGGTGCCGGTCGACCTCTCCGAGCTCTTCAAGGGCGGCGGCGGCCCCAAGTGCTGCACCCTGGAGCTCCGCCCGTCCTGACACCGGGCCGCCGGGCCCGTACAGTGGCCGGTCGGACACGAACGGCATCCGGGTCCGGGGCGGACGGTTCACGGGGGGCGGTACATGGGCGGTCGGCAGCGGAGCGGCGACGGGTCGCCGCAGGCGGCGTGGGACGAACGGGAGCGGGTGGCCGGGCTGCGGGACCACCCGCGCCCGGGATGCCGGCCGCCCGGGACGCCGCCCGTCCTGCTGCCCCTGGTCCGCGCGGCCCGGCGCAGCACGCTGTCCCGGTTCCACCCGTTCCACAGCCACGCCGTGCTGCGCTTCGCCACTGCTCCGGTGCACCTGCCGGGTGAACGGAGGATCCTGCCGGTGTGGATCGGCGTGCTCCCGCGGGGGTCCTACGAGGTGGCGGCCCTGGCGACCGGCGAGCGCCGCTACGAGGTCCTGCTGGAGACGGCCGACCCGGTCGCGGCGGTCGCCGGGGCCGAGCGGGCGCTGAGCGCGTTCTGACGCTCAGCCGCCGTCCGTCACCAGGACGACCTCCAGGGTGCGGGGGCCGTGCACGCCCTCGACGCGGCTGAGTTCGATGTCGCTGGTGGCCGAGGGGCCGGAGATCCAGGTCTGCGGGCGGGTGGGGTCGAGGCGGGGGAGGGCCAGCGGGACGGAGGCGACCACCTGCTCGGGGGCCAGGACCACGCAGACGTGGTGGTCGGGGACGAGCGTGAGCAGTCGGCGTCCCTGGGCCGGGCCGGCGTCCAGCACCAGGGTGCCGGTCTCGGCGATCGCCAGGGCGCAGCCGGTGAGCACGCTGTCGACCGTGTCCAGCCGGGCGGCGGTCAGCGGGCCGTCCGGGCCGTCGTCCGGGAGCGGGCGGGCGCGGGTGACGGCGAGCCAGGCGGGCGGCAGGCCGGGCGGGACGGCCACGGTGCGGGTGCCGCGCGCCTCGAAGAGGGCGGCGAGCAGCAGCGGCAGCCGGTCCGGGGTGCAGCGGTGGACCAGGGCGCGGTAGTCGGCGAGGTGGTGCTGCAGCAGGTCGAGCAGCGCGTCGGGGTCGTCGGCGGGGACGTGGCTGCGCAGGTAGTCGCGGGGCACGGGCGCCTGCTCCGGCGTACCGGCGCGCACCGCGGCGCGGATCCGGGCGAGCACCAGGGCGCGCGAGCCGGCGTCCGGTGGCTGAGGGGTGCTCATGTCCGGTTCCTCCGCCACCAGTCGCGGAACGGTTCGGGCGGGACGGCCGGCAGCTCCCGGGTGTCGGTCCAGGCCCGGCCGGGGCCGGGTAGCCGGCGCGGGTGGAGCCGGCGGGTGCGGGCGGCGGCCCGTTCGGCGGCCCGCAGCAGGGCGGGGCGGTCGAGCACGTAGGTGGCGGCGGCCATGGCGGCGCGCTCCAGCCGGTGGCCGCGCTGCCCGGCGACCCGTTCGCGCAGGTGGACCAGGACCTCGGGGATGTCGATGGCCACCGGGCAGACCTCGTAGCAGGCCCCGCAGAGCGACGAGGCGAACGGCAGCGAGGCGTCCAACGGATCCCGGGTGCCGCGCAGTTGGGGGGTGAGGACGGCGCCGATCGGCCCCGGGTAGACCGAGCCGTAGGCGTGTCCGCCGGCCCGCTCGTAGACCGGGCAGACGTTGAGGCAGGCCGAGCAGCGGATGCAGCGCAGCGTCTGGCGGCCGACCTCGTCGGCGAGCGCGTCGGTGCGCCCGTTGTCGAGCAGGACGAGGTGGAAGTCCTCGGGCCCGTCGCCGTCCGGGCCGTCGGCGTGGGTGCCGGTCCAGAGCGAGGTGTAGGGGTTCATCCGCTCGGCGGTGCTGGAGCGGGGCAGCAGTTGCAGGAAGATCTCCAGGTCCTGCCAGGTGGGCAGGACCTTCTCGATGCCGACCACCGAGATCAGGGTGCGCGGAAGGGTCAGGCACATCCGCCCGTTGCCCTCCGACTCGACGACCACCAGGGTGCCGGTCTCGGCGATCATGAAGTTGGCGCCGGAGACGGCGACCTCGGCCCGCAGGAACTTCTCCCGCAGGTGCAGCCGGGCGGCCTCGGCGAGTTCGGCGGGCGCGTCGGTGAGCCCGTCGGGGGCCGGCCGGCCCCAGTCGGCCATCCGCCGGGCGAACACCTCCCGGATCTCGCCGCGGTTGCGGTGGATCGCCGGGACGAGCAGGTGCGAGGGCCGGTCGTCGCCCAACTGGACGATCAGCTCGGCGAGATCGGTCTCGTAGGCGCGGATGCCGGCCTCGGCCAGCGCCTCGTTGAGCCCGATCTCCTGGGTGGCCATGGACTTGACCTTGACCACCTCCCGCGCGCCGGCCGCCCGGACCAGGGCGGTGACGATCCGGTTGGCCTCGGCGGCGTCGGCGGCCCAGTGCACGGTGCCGCCGGCGGCGGTCACCTTCTCCTCCAGCCGGACCAGGTGCCGGTCGAGTTCGCGCAGGGTGCGGTCCTTGACGGCCTTGGCGGCGGCCCGCAGCTCGGCCCAGTCGGCGAGTTCGGCGACGGCGCGGGCCCGCTTCTCCCGGATGGTCCGGGTGGCGTGCCGCAGGTTGCCGCGCAGCCGTTCGTCCCGCACGGCCCGCTCGGCCGCCTGCGGGAAGGTGACCTGCGGGGAGACGCCCGGCGGGAAGCCGGGCATGCCGAGGAAGGTTCCGCTCACGGCGCCGCCCGCCAGGGGTCGGCCTCGGTGCTGGCGAGGATCTCGGCGAGGTGCAGCGGGCGCAGCCGCGCGCCCTGCCGGGCCAGTGTGCCGCCGAGGTGCAGCAGACAGGAGTTGTCGCCGCCGCACAGCACTTCGGCGCCGGTGGCCAGGGCGTTGGCGGTCTTGTCGGCGGCCATCGCGGCCGAGACCGCCGGGTTCTTCACGGCGAAGGTGCCGCCGAAGCCGCAGCACTCCTCGGCGCCGGGCAGCTCGACCAGCTCCAGGTCCCGGACGGCGCGCAGCAGCCGCAGCGGGCGGTCACCGAGGCCGAGCAGCCGCAGGCCGTGGCAGGAGGGGTGGTAGGTCACGGTGTGCGGGAACCACGCGCCGACGTCCTCGACGCCCAGCACGTCGGTGAGGAACTCGGTCAGCTCGTGCACCCGGGGCGTCAGCCCGGCGACGTCCGCGGCGAGTGCGCCGCCGGCCCGGGCGGCGATCCGCGGGTGGGCGTCGCGCACCATGGCCACGCAGGAGCCGGAGGGCGCCACCACGTGGTCGTACCCGGCGAAGGCCCGCACGGTGCGGCGGACCAGCGGTTCGCAGGCCTTGACGTAGCCGCTGTTGTACTGCGGCTGGCCGCAGCAGCTCTGCGCGGGCGGGAAGTCGACCTCGACGCCGAGGCGTTCCAGCAGCCGGACGGTGGCGATCGCGGTGGAGGGCAGCAGCGCGTCGTTGACGCAGGTGGCGAACAACGCGACGCGCAACGGTCCTCCCGTGCTGGTGGGGCTCTGCCGGTGCCGGTCCGGGCCGACCTGCCGGTGATCGTACCGAGCCGTCGGCCGGGGCGGCGGGGCACCACGCCGGGCGCGCCGCCCCGGACGGGGGCCGGGGCGGCGCGGGGCCGGTGGGCCCGCCTCGGGGGCGGCGGGCCCACCGGGGGTCAGGCGTCCTGGCCGAGCCAGAGGTCCGGGCCGAACACCTCGTAGTGGATGTCCGCGGCCGGGACGCCGGCGGTGAGGAGCTGGCCGCGGACGGCGCGCAGGAAGGGCAGCGGGCCGCAGAGGTAGGCGGTGGTGCCCGCCGGGACCTCGACCGTGGCCAGGTCCACCAGGCCGGTGCGGTCGGCCGGCCAGTCGCCGAGCGGCTGCTCGTAGAAGACGTGGGCGGCGGCGTTCGGCAGCTTGGCGGTCAGCTGGGCGAGGTCGGCGCGGAAGGCGTGCGACAGCTGGTCGCGGTCGCCGTGCACGGTGACGACCCGGCGGGTCGAGCCGGTGGCGGCGAGCTTGGCCAGCATCGCGGTCATCGGGGTGTTGCCGATGCCGGCCGAGGCGAGCAGCACCGGGCCGTCGCCGTCGGCGAGCGCGACGTCGCCGAACGGCGGGGCGATGTCGAGGACGTCGCCGGCGCGCAGGGTCGCGTGCAGGTGGTTGGAGACCTCGCCGTCGGGGCCGCCCGCGGCCTCGGCGGTGGCGCGCTTCACGCTGAACTGGAGCACGCCGTCCGGGGCGCCGGAGAGGCTGTACTGGCGGATCTGGTGGGCGCCGTCCGGGAGTTCGGCGCGCACCGAGACGTACTGGCCGGGCGCGGCCGGCGGCAGCGGCTTGCCGTCGGCCGGGCGGACCAGGTAGGTGGTGACGTCCTCGGTCTCCTGGTGGCGGGCCACCACGGTGTAGGGGCGCCACAGGTCGGCCGGGTCGAGGCCCTGGGCGGCGGCGGACTCCTCGCGCAGCCGGTCCTCGATGGCGATGAGGGCGTTGGCCATCAGCCAGTAGACCTCGTCCCAGGCGGCCGCGACCTCGGGGGTGACGGCCTCGCCGAGCACCTCGACGATGGCGGCGAACAGGTGCTCGTGGACGATCCGGTACTGGTCGTTGGTGATGCCGACCGAGACGTGCTTGTGGGCGATGCGGGCGAGCAGCGCGTCCGGACGGCTGTCCGGCGCGGCGATCAGCGCGGTCGCGAAGGCGGCTATCGAGCCCGCGAGCGCCTGCCGCTGGCTGCCGTTGGCCTGGTTGCCGCGGTTGAACAGGTCGCGCAGCAGCTCCGGGTGGGCGGCGAACATCTTCTCGTAGAAGAGCGGCGTGATGTCGCCGATCGCACCGCCCACGACGGGCAGGGTGGCTTCGACGACCTCGGCGGACTTGGCGGACAGCATCGAATGCACTCCAAACTGGAATCTGAGAATCGTATTTTCGGCCGTGCGGAAGCGCGGACCGGCGTGGGGAGGTGACGTGGTGCGACGGTGGGGCCGTGCGGTGGGGTGGTGCGGTATCGCGCATGGCGCGGTCCCGCGGGTGGTGCGTCGGGGTGTGCCGGAACGCGTCAGCCGGTGGGGCCGACGACGGGTTCGGGTCTCGGGGCGAGACCCGGTCTCAGGGTGAGGCCGAGCAGGACGGGCCCGGTCGGCGCGGACACCAGATCGCCGATCGAGAGCGGGTCGAGGGTGGCGTAGAACGCCGCCTGCGCGGTGCGCAGTGCCCCGCGCAGCCGGCAGGACGACCGCAGCGGGCACGGTGGATCGTCCTCGCATCCGACCACGTCACCCACCCCTTCCAGTTCGCGCAGCAGCAGTCCGAGCGAACCGGTGCGACCGGCGGTGGTGAGGGCCAGGCCCCCGCCACGACCGCGCCGCGCCGTCACCACGCCCAGGTGCTGCAGCCGGCTGACCACCTTGGCGGCGTGGGTGTACGGCACGCCGACCGCCTCGGCCACCTCGCGGGTGGTCGGGTTGGCCTCCTCGTCGAGGACGGCCAGCCGCATGGCGATGCGGAGGGCGATGTCGGTGCTCTTGGTCAGCCTCACGTTCGAAAAGCTATCGAATGCGAATCCAGAACTCCAATTTCTTGCACGCACCACTCGGCGGAGCCGAACCGTTACCCGCGGTCGCGGTCCGGGGGCTGTCCGCCCGGAAGGTCAACTGCTTTACTGGCCAAGCTCGTTCGCCGGAACAAGGCCTGGGGAATGGGGACATCATGGACAGTGGCACCCCACCGCCACCTCCGCCACAGGGACCACCGCCGACTCCACCGCCGCGTCCGTCCGCCCCGCCACCGGGGTACCCGCCGTCCGCGTCGATCCCGCTCGGTCCGGTCCGGCCCCTGCCGCAGGACGCGGCGGTCCGGCCGGGTCCTCCGCCCACCGTGCCCGCCGCCGCGCCCGCTGTGACCGCTGCGCCCGCCGCGCCCGCGACCGCCCCGCCCGCCGTGCCGGCGACGCCCGAGAACCTGCTCCACCAGGCCGGCCCCGTCCCCGGCGACGCCACCCGCTACCTGTGCGCCG
Source organism: Kitasatospora sp. NPDC058032 (assembly GCF_042885845.1). Classification (NCBI taxonomy): domain Bacteria; kingdom Bacillati; phylum Actinomycetota; class Actinomycetes; order Kitasatosporales; family Streptomycetaceae; genus Kitasatospora; species Kitasatospora sp. NPDC058032. Next base: position 127,972 of record NZ_JBHVRK010000016.1, read on the forward strand.
CCGCCTGGCTGGACCGGCGCTTCCGCGCGGAGCTGATCGAGGAACTGGTCGAACAGTCCTTCCGCATCCCCGCCCCCTCGCCCGGCACCGATCTGGTCCGGGTACTGCACGAGGCCCTCACCGCCCGCCGCTGGGAGGCCTGGACCGGTGCCGTCTGCCTGCTCCTCCTCGTCCTCGGCTTCCCGCTGTTCGGCGTCGCGGCCGGCACCGCGGCCCTGCTGCTGGTCCTGCTGCTGGGCCTGGTCGGCGGCCTCGGCACGCACCGGATGGACCACCGGCTCGGCCTGGAGGTGGAGCGGCTGGTGATCGCCCCGCGCGCCCCGCGCCGCACCGGCCCCGGCGCCACCCTCACCACCTGGATCGGCCGGCTCCTCGTCCTCGCGGTCCTGACGGCGGTCGCCCTGGGCCTCGGCCTGCGGGACCGGCTGGACGACGTCGACCCGGACCTGCTCGGCGGCGCCGGGTACGCGTTCGTCGAACTGCTGCTGCTCTGGCTGACCGCCGCCGTCCTGCGCTACCGGATCAGGCGCCGCCTGGCCGCGTTCGCCGACCCCGGCGCCGCCGCCGTCCCGCCCCCGCAGCCGAACGGCGCCCGGGCCGCCCTGCTGTACGAACGGCTGCGCGAACAGCAGAGCGGACCCGAACTGCTCTACCGCCGGCAGGCCCCGCTGGTCGGCCTCGGCCGGGCCGGGCGCACCTGGCGGATGACCTTCGAGCTGCGCCCCTCCGCCGAATGCGCCGCCCGGGGGCGGGCGCCCGAGCCGATCGACGCCACCGTGCTCTACCGCACGATCGCCCAGCGGGTGCGCGCACTGGCCGAGGACCCGCGTTATCCCGAGGACCCGCTGCGCGGACTCTCCGTCACCGACCGGGTGTTCCGGCCCAGTCTGCGCGGCGACGACCCGGCGGGCTGGCTCGGCGCGATGTCCGGCCACGCCGGCGACGCCGTGCTGCTCGAACCCGCCTGGGCGGACCTGCTCAGCCGCACCGGCCACGAACGGCTGCGCCACTACCTGGCGATCCGGGTCGGCTCCTGGCAGGAGGAGGTGGTGATCACCGTGCTGGTCCGTGCCAGCACCCGCGGCGGACTGCTCTACCTGGAGTGGCTGCCCTATGTGCTGGAGCCGGTCGCGCAGGCGTACCACGTGGTCGACCTGCTCGGGCGGCGCTCCGGAGCGGCCCACGCCGCGAACGCGCTCGGCTGGGCCGCCCGGCGGCTCGGCGGCGACATCGGGATCGCCCTCGGCCAGCTGGGGGAGGTCCGGGCCTCGCGCGGCCGGGCCGCCCGGCTGCGGCGCCGCTACCGCTACCTCACCCGCGCCGGCTACGCGGTCGACTACGCGCCCCGGCTGAGCGTGCGCGAGCTCGGCGCCGGCGGCGAGTACCAGAACATCTTCCAGTCGCACGACGTGCAGCGCTTCCTGAACACCGTCACCCAGCGGGTGTTCAGCGCGGTCGGCGACGAACTGCGGGCACGCGGCTACGACAGCGCGGCGTTCGAGGAGCAGGCCCAGGGCATCACCAACGTCAACAACGGCGGCGTCCAGGTGGTCAACTCCACCGTGCACGGCCCGGTCGCGGGCGGCGCCGGCGCGAAGGTCGACATGAGCAACGGGAAGGGGAAGTGATGGGCGATCAGCCCCCCGGCCAGGCCGGACCGCCGGCCGGCGGCAACTGGAACGACGGCGGCGTCCAGGTGGTCGGCTCCACCGTGCACGGCCCCGTGGCCGGCGGCCGGGGCGCCACCGTGTCGATCGGCGGCGGCGCCGCCGGACCGGCGGTTCCGGCCGGCCCCGAGGGACTGCGGACGGCGGCCGAGGCGCTGCGGTCCGCGCTCGCCCGGCTGCGCGCCGAACAGCCGGGCGCGGTGTCCGAGGAGGACGCCGAGGACGCCGACGCCGCGCTCGCCGGCATCCTCGACGAGGCGGCCCTCGACGAGCCCCGCGAGGGCCCGCTGCGCCGGCGGGTCCGCACGGTGGCCGACGCGCTGCGCGCGGTCGCGGTGCTCGCCGCGGCGGTGAGCGGTCTGGAGGCAGCCTTCGCGGCGCTGTTCGGGCAGAGCTGAGGCCCCGACCGGCCGCCGCTTCCCGGGTTACGGTTACCATGCGCACGAAGGCGTTCCGCCAGCGGAGTTGACGCGGGCGAAACGCCGATGTGGCACGAGTGGAACGTCAACGGGGAGATCGGGAGGGGCGGCACATGTCGCGCGCTGACTGGGTGTCGGGAGAGCGGCCGGGAGGGCCCGGCGAGGACGGCTGGACGGGGGTCGATCTGCGGATGGACGTGCCGCACTCGGCACGGGTGTACGACTATCTCATCGGCGGCAAGACCAACTTCGAGCCGGACCGGGCCGCCGCGCACGCCTCCGTGAAGGCCTGGCCGGCCCTGCCGACCTCGATGCGCAGCACCCGCAGCTTCATGGAACGGGTGGTCCGCCGGCTCGCCGAACAGCACGGCGTGCGCCAGTTCCTGGACATCGGCGCGGGCATTCCGACCTCGCCGAACGTGCACGAGATCGCCCAGGCGGTGGCGCCGGAGTCGCGGGTGGTGTACGTCGACAACGACCCGATCGTGCTGACCCACGCCCGGGCCCTGATGTCCAGCCGCCCCGAGGGCCGCACCGCCTACCTGGACGCCGATCTGCGGGACGTCGACGCGATCCTGGACTCGCCGCGGCTGCGCGAGGTGCTCGACCTCACGCAGCCGGTGGCGCTCTCGCTGATCGCGATCGTGCACTTCGTGCTGGACGAGGACGATCCGCAGGGCATCGTGCGCCGTCTGATGGACCGTCTGGCGCCGGGCAGCTTCCTGGCGTTGAGCGTCTTCACGGGCGACACCGACCCGGTCGGCGTCGGCGGGGTGGGCCGCGAGTACAACACCCGGGGCATCCCGCTGCAGATCCGCGACCGGGCCGAGACGCTCGCCTTCTTCGAGGGCTACGAGCTGCTGGAGCCGGGCGTCACGCTGGTCCACCACTGGCACCCGGAGCCGGGCGCCGCACCGGTCCGGGACCAGAACATCGCGATGTACGGCGGTGTGGCCGTCAAGCGCTGAGTCGGCCCGGCCGGGACGTTCCGGCCACCGCCCGCCCGACGGCGCTGCCGCGCACCCGGCAGCCGCCGTCGGGCGTTCCGCGCCCGCCGCCGGTCCGCCGCCGGTTGTTCCGTCAGGCCGTCCGCGCCTCGCCGGTGATCTCGGCCATGACCGCGTCGTAGCGCTGGAAGAACCGGGGCCCGGGGTCGGGAGCGCCCTGCCCCGCGCGGCGCAGCAGGCGCCAGCAGTCGGCGGTGAGGGCGCGTGCCTCGGTGCCGGGCCAGGGCCGGGGGAGGAGTTCGGGCGGGAGCAGCGGGTCGGGGGTGGTGGCGCGGGTGAACTCGGCGGCCAGTTCGAGGGCGATCGCGACGTGCTCGACCCAGGTGGGTGCGCTGTCCGGGGCCGTGGCGGTCAGCCGGGTGAGGCGGTCGGCGGCGAGGGCGGCCAGCCGGCGGTGGCCCTCGGCGAGGTCGTCGAGCGGCCAGAGCCGGCGCGCGAGGGCGAGCGGGTCCTCGTCGCCGGCGATCCGCAGGTCGGTGGTGGTGAGCAGGGTGACGCGGTCGGCGATGCCGAGGCGGGCGGCCTCGGCCTCGACGTACGGCGCCCAGTCGTTGGCGCTGACGTAGAGCCCGCCCTGGACGGCGGCGCCGCCGTGCCGGACCAGCGTCTCCCGCAGCGCGTCCCGTGCGGTGCGGGCGGATTCGGGGACCGCGAAGGCGACGAGGTGCCAGCGGCCGTCCCAGGGGGCGAGTCCGGCGTCCTGGGCGTACATGTGGCGGACGAACCCGACCTCGGGCTCCGCGGACCGCCGGGCGTGCTCGGTCTCGCGCAGTACGGCGCGCCGGCCGCGACCCTCCTGGACGAGCAGGCCGTCGGCGGCCATCCGCTTGATGCACAGGCGCACCTGCTGGTCGGTCATGCCCAGCTCGCCGGCGACCTCGTACAGCTCGCCGGCGTCGACGGTGCCGTCCGCCCGGACCATGCCCTCGACCAGGGTGCGGGTGGGGACCTCGACCCGTCCTTCGTCGGCCATCGCTGCCGCTCCTCTCGCCCGCCGTGCCGCGGTTCCGCTGCCTGCCGGCGAGTGTAGTACGGGTAGAACTATCGATGAATAAACGATCGTTTTAAATATGATAGTAATGCCCGTCGCAGCGCCGAGCCCGGTGTGGCGCCGACGGTTCGAACAGGGACCAACTGAGCGGAATTGAACGGTTGGTGACAATCCCAGTCATCTCCTGACGCTTCGTCAGTCGGGCTTCTACGCTTCGGGCGATCCGGGCGGTCCCCCCGGGTCGCCGAGGGCGACCGCGTACCGCCCGTTCCGCCGAGGAGTCTGGAGATCCCGTTGACCACACGCCCCGCACCGCGCCGCTTCTGGACGGCCGTGGCCGCCGCCGGCGCGGCCACGGCCGCCCTGCTCTCCCAACCCGCCACCGCCACGGCCGCCCCCGCGGGCGCCACCGCGGCGCCGCCGCCCGTCGTGGCCGCGACCGTCGCCGTCGCCCCCTACCCGGCGGGCGTCGCCCTCGCGCCGGACGGCGGGCGCGCCTATGTGACCAGTCAGAGCAGCGGCACGGTGACCGTGCTGTCCACCGCCACCGGCGCGGTCACCGGCACCTTCACCGCCGGCACCGGCTCCTACGCGGTCGCCCTCGCGCCCGACGGCGGACACGCCTACCTCACCCACCACCTCACCGGCACCGTCAGCGTGGTGGACACCGCGAGCGGCGCCGTCACCGCCACCGTCCCGGCCGGCGCCGGCGCCTTCGGCGTGGCGCTCGCCCCCGACGGCTCCCGCGCCTACGTCACCAACGCCGCCGCCGGCACGGTCAGCGTGCTCGACACCGCGACCAACACCGTGGCCGCCACCGTCCCGGTCGGCGCCGGGCCGCACGGGGTGGCCGTCGCCCCGGACGGCGGGCACGTGTACGTCGCCGCCTCCGGCGCGCAGCGGGTCGACGTGATCGACGCCGCCACCGCCACCCTGAGCGCCTCGATACCGGTCGGCCACGGCGTCTTCGGCCTCGCCCTGGCCCCCGACGGCTCCCGGCTGTGGACGGGCAACGGCGGCGACTCCACCGTCAGCGTGCTGGACACCGCCACCCGGGCGGTGACCGCCACCGTCCAGGTCGGCGCCAACCCGTACGCGGTCGCCGCCGCCCCCGACGGCCGCTCCGTCTACGCGAGCAACTACGCCGACAGCACGCTCAGCGTGCTCGACACCGCGAGCGGCACCGTCACCGCCACCGTCCCGGTCGGCGCGAGCCCGTTCACCCTGGCGGTCACCCCCGACAGCCGGCACGGCTACCTCGCCGACTTCGACGGCGCCACCGTGAACGTCCTCGGCTTCCCGCTGCCGGTGCCGGCGGTCACCGGCGTCAGCCCGGCGAGCGGCCCGCAGGCCGGCGGCACGGTCGTCACCGTCACCGGCACCGACCTGGCCGGCGCGACCGCCGTGAACTTCGGCGCCGCGGGCGACGCGGCGTCCTTCTCCTGCACCGCGACCTCCTGCACCGCCACGGCCCCGGCCTCGGCCACCGCCGGGACGGTCGACGTGCGGGTCACCACACCCGGCGGCACCAGCGCCGTCTCGGCGGCCGACCGGTTCGGCTACGAGGCGCCCGCCGCCGACCTCGCCGTTTCGCTCGTCGCCAGCCCGGTGGCCAACCTGCTCGGCGGCCGGGTCGACTACACCCTCACCGTCACCAACCAGGGCCCCGGTGCGGTGACCGCCGCGACCGTCGGGGCGGCCCTGCCCACCGGGCTCGCCGCGAGCAGCACCGACTGCGGCGTCGCCGCCGGCCACCTGACCTGCGCGCTCACCGCCCCGCTGGCCGCCGGCGCGAGCACCACCCGCCACCTCACCCTCCAGGTGAGCCAACTCCTCAACCTCGGGCGGACGTTCACCGTCACCACCGCCCGGACGGCCGGTGCCCCGGCCGACCCGGTGGCCGCCAACGACACGGCGAGCCGCACCTGCAAGGTCGCGCTGCTGGCGATCAACTGCGACTGAGCCGCAGCCGGCACGGTCGGACGGGCCCGTCCCCGGGGTGAACGATCCCGGGGGCGGGCCCGTCCCGCGTCACCGTCTGGACGAAATATCCAGTCTGGACGTACAGTCCAGAGGTGACCACCGAGACCCCCGACCCGCGCCTGCGCACCTGGGCCCCCGTCTGCCGGGCCGTCGCCCTGCTGCTCGGCCCCTACGCCGAGGTGGTGCTGCACGACGCCGTCCGCGACGAGGTGCTCGCCATCTGGAACCCGATGGGCGACCGCGGCCCGGGCGACCCCTCGCTGCTCGGCGAACTCGACGGGCTCGACCAGGCCGCCCCCGACGTCTACGGCCCCTACCCGAAGCTGCTCCCCGACGGCCGGCGGCTCTCCTCGGTCAGCGCCGTGCTCCGCGACGAGGACGGTCGGCCCGCCGCCGTCCTGTGCGTCAATCTCGACCGCGGTCCGCTGGAACACGCGGCCGAGCTGCTCGCCGCCTTCGCCGCGCCGACCGCCCCGCGCCCCGAACCGCTCTTCGAACAGGACTGGACCGAGCGGATGAACGACGTGATCGGCGGCTACGTCCGCGCCCACGGGCGGCCCCCGGAGCGGCTGGGCCGCGAGGATCGGCTCGCCGTGCTCCGCGAACTCGACCGGGCCGGGGTGCTCGCCGTGCGCCGCGCCGTCCCGGCCGTCGCGACGGCGCTCAAGGTCTCCCGCTCCACCGTCTACACCCTGCTCGCCGAACTGCGCGGCGCGCCCGGGCCCGCGCAGCCGCCGCACTGACCCCGCCGCCGCGAGAACGCCGTACGCGGAAGGCCGTACGCAGAAGCACGAACCCATCGCACCGAGGAACGAGAACCGCCATGACCAGGCTCCCCGACTTCCGGCTGGAGACGTACTTCTCCCGCTGGGAGTTCACCGCCCGCCACCACCTCACCGCCTCCGACGCGCAGACCATGGCGATGTCCGAACTGCTCGACCTGGCGGACACCGAGGACCGGCACGCCTGGGAGACCCTCGCCCTCGGCTACACCGAGACCTTCGGCGACCCGGCCCTGCGCGAGGCGGTCGCCGACATGTACGACCTGGCCGGCCCCGAGGACGTGATCTGCTTCGGCGGCGCCCAGGAGGGGCTCAACCTCGCCATGCAGGTACTGCTCGGCCCGGACGACCACGCCGTCGTCGTCACCCCCAACTACCAGTCCGCCGAAACCCTGCCGCTCTCGCTCTGCGAGGTCACCGGCGTCGCGCTCGACCCCGACCGCGACTGGGCGCTCGACCTCGACGAGCTGACCGCGGCGTTGCGCCCCGACACCCGTGTCGTCTCCGTCAACTTCCCCAACAACCCCACCGGGAAGGTGATCGAGGCCGCCGACTTCGTGCGGCTGGCCGAACTCTGCGACGAGCGCGGCATCCACCTGTTCAGCGACGAGGTCTACCGCGGCCTGGAGCGCGACCCGGCCCGCGCCCTGCCGAGGGCCGCGGACCTCTCCGAACGCGCTCTCTCGCTCGACGTCACCTCCAAGTCGCTCGGCCTGCCAGGGCTGCGGATCGGTTGGATCGTCTGCCGGGACCGGGAGTTGCGCGGCCGGCTGGAGCGCGCCAAGCACTACACCACGATCTGCAACGCCGCCCCCAGCGAGATCCTGGCGCGGATCGCGATCAAGGCCCGGGAGCCGATCCTGGCCCGCAACCGGGCGCTGATCGCGGCCAACCTGCCGCTCTTCGACGCGTTCTTCGCCCGCTTCGCCGACCTCTTCGAGTGGCACGCCCCGGACGGCGGCTGCGTCGCCTACCCGCGCTACCTCGGCGCGGACGGTGTCGAGTCGTTCTGCCGGGGGCTGGTCGAGGAGGCCGGCGTCCTGCTGCTGCCGGCCTCCGTGTTCCGTTCGGAGCTGACCGCGACGCCCGCCGACCGGTTCCGGATCGGCGTCGGCCGGCGGGATCCCGCACCCGCCCTGGAGGCCTTCGGCTCCTGGCTGGACGCCCGCCGCTGACGAGCCCCCGCCGTCAGTCCCGGGCGGGGACGGCCGTTGCCGCCTCGGCCGCCGCCCCTGTCGCCGTCGCCCCCGTCGCCCCCGACGCCGCCACCCCGGCCGGGGCCCGGCGCGCGGCCTTGGCCCGGTACTTGAGCCCGAGCAGTGCCCCCGGCACGCCGTGCGGCACCAGCCAGGAGACGTCCTCGCGGTCCACCGCGTCGAAGCGGTACTTGTACGGCTCGGTGCCGCGCAGGAAGTCGAAGGTGGTGAGCCCCTGTCCGGAGGCCGCCCGGATCGCCTCGGCGATCACCGCCGTGCCCAGCCGCAGCGGGGCCCAGGTCACGTCCCAGCCGATCTGGTAGTAGGCGAAGGTGTCGCGCCACTGGAAGCCGTAGAGCACGCCGACGACCTCGCCCGCCCGCTCCGCGACCAGGAAGGCCGGGCCCTCGCCGCGGTGGGTGTCGGCGGCCCGCTCGATCACCCGCAGGTGCAGCGGGGCGCGGGCCTCGTCGAAGGTGGTCGGCCGGCCGAGTGCGGCCCGGCGCAGCCGGTGCAGCCGGACGGCGGTGCGCAACAGGTCGAAGCGCTCCGGGAGTTCGGACAGCGCCAGGGCGGGCGGCACCCAGCGGAAGGTGATGCCCTCGGCGGCCAGTTTGCGGCCGTAGCGGCGCAGGTTGGCGCGGAACTGCCGCGAACCCAGCGCGTCCGGTCCGGCCGTCAGATCGGCCCGCGGGCAGGGGGTGCGGCCGATCTCCACCGCGCCGGGCGGCAGCAGGCCGGCCTGGTCCGGGTCGAGGTCGGCGAGCAGCAGGGTGGCCCGCCGCCCGCGCCGGGCCAGCCAGTCGGCGACCTCGGCTCGGCGGTGCGGGGCGACGGCGAAGCCGCAGTGGTCGGCGGCGCCCGGCCCCGAGCCCAGCACGGTCAGGCAGGGGACGGGCAGCGGCGCGCGCGGGTGGAGGCGCTGGACGGTGCGCAGCAGCGGGACGACGGCGTCGACCCGGCCGTCCCCGTCCCGCCACACCACGACCTCGCCCTCGCCGCCGGCACCGGAGCGCGCACCGCCCTCGGCGGCCCCCAGCGTCTCCCACCAGGCGAGCGTCCACTCGGGCGTGCTGAACCAGGAGCCGCCCGTCCCGCCCGCGCGGCCCGCCACCAGCTCGCGCCAGCCGTCGACCACGTCCGTCGGCAGGGCGGCCGACCGGTACCGGACCGGCACCGCGCGCGCACCGGAGGGCGCGGCGACGGATGCCGTCGGACCGGCCGGGCCCGGAGGTGTCGGTCCCGGATGCGCTGTTCCCATGTGTGCTGCCCCCCAGGCTCGTCCGTTCCCGGTGTGCCCGCCGGCCGGCGGCCGGTCGCGGGCCGGTCGGTATTCTCCCGGATCCCCACCCCCGGGCGGCGGGGTTCCGGGCAAGCGGTCCCCGCGCCGGCCGTCCGGGCGGGGGAGCGGCCGGGGGTGCGCGCGCGGTGCGCGCCCCCGCCGGAGCGGTCCGTCAGGTGCCGCCGCGCAGGCGGTGCACGGCCGGGTGGAGCCCGGAGAGGATGGTGTCGAAGCGGTCCCGGCCGGTGGTGGAGTTGACCCGCAGCCGGCTGATCCGCAGCGGGTTCGGCGGCAGCAGCCGGTCGTGGCGGTGGTCGAACAGGAAGCCGAGCCGGTAGCCGAGGCGGTTCAGCAGGGCCTCGGCGCGCGGGTCGAGGTTGCCATTGGGGTAGGCGAAGGCGGTGGGCGCCTCGCCGCCGAGCCAACCGGTCAGTGCCCGGTGCGCGCCGGTCACCTCGGCCTCCACGGTGTCGTCCTCGCACCGGTCGAGGCAGGGGTGGCCGGCGGTGTGGTTGCCGATCGCGACGCCGCCGCGGGTGAGCGTCAGCAGGTCGGCCGGGGTGAGCTGTTCCTGCCGAGGTGCGCGGACCGCGGCGCTCGCCCGGAGTTCGGCCAGCGCGGCGCGGCGGTCCGGGTCGGCGAGGGTCTTCATCCGGCGGACCGCACCGCCCGGCGGACAGTCGGCCAGGGCGCGGGCGGTGCCGCCGTGCGCGGCGAGGAAGGCGGCCTCGCGCCACCAGAACGGCTGGTCGCCGCCGATGAGGTCGGTGACCACGAAGGCGGCGGCGGGAATGTTGAACCGGGCCAGCACCGGCAGTCCCTCGGTGAGCACCGTGCGGTCGCCGTCGTCGAAGGTCACCAGCACGCTGCGGTGCGGCAGCGGCCGGCCGGTGTGCGCCGCCTGCTCGACGGCGGCGAGCGGGACCGGGCGGGCGTGGCGGACCAGGCGCTCCATCTGGAGCGCGAACACCCGGGGATCGTCCACCCCGTGGTAGGCGAGCACGGCCAGCCGGCGGGTGGCGGCGAGCCGGAAGAGCGGCTGGAGCGGTGAGTGGCGCAGGACGGCGTCGACGGTCGCCCGCCGGCCGGCGAGCCGCGCGCGCGGCGGGGCGGCGTCCGTCGGGCCGACGACGGCGGTCGCGGTCGTGGCGCTCGTCCTGGTCGTGGCGGTGGTCGTGGTCGTGGCCGTGGCGGTGGTCGTGGCCGTGGTGGTCCCGGCGGCCGTCGCGCTGCTCGGGCCTTCGGCGGCCCCGGTCGAATGCGCGGTTCCTTCGGGCATGGACGCGCTCCCCTTCCTCCCCGTGCGATGGTGCGCTGGCGGGGGTGGAGCACGCTGCACCGCCAGGCCCGGCCGTTCGGCGCACGCCTGTCGGGTGGGCGGCCCGCCCCGCTCCACGAAGTCCCAAGATAGTGCAAAAACCCATGCTCCGAACCGGGTTGCGCACCGTGGACGGGTTTCGACGGGTGGTTGGCGCATTTGCCGACGGCCGGTGAACTGAGCGACGGCTGTGAGCATCCTGAGTGATTGCTGGTGGGAGCGGGCGCGGATGCGTCCTGGGGGGACGGCGCCGGCCACCGGGTGCGGGCCCGGTGGCCGGCCCGGGCCGGGGCGCGCGAGGCTCCGGCCCGTCAGAGCCCTGTCATCGGACGGGGCGTCAGAACGGGTTGGTACAGGTGGTCACCTGCTGCGCCACGTCCTGGGCGGGGCCCGCGGTGGCGCAGACTATCTTGAGGTCCGAGGTGACCACGCGGGGCGTCACGGCCTTCGCGAAGCCCTGGGCGTAGGTGGTCGCGGAAGCGGCGGTCACCCACGGGCTCCCCCAGGCGTGCTGGGTGCGCACCTCGACCTTGACGATCGTCAACTGGCTGGGGTCGGCGGTGACCTGGGCGACGCCGACGACGCCCGCACCGTCGGTCTCGTGCCAGACGCACGGCTGGTTCAGCACCGTCGCGCACGCGACGGTACCCGTCTCGGCCGTGGCCCCGGGTGCGGTCGTCGCGGCCGCGGCCGGAAGGACCGTGACCACAGTGATTCCTGCCGCCGCCGCCATGAGAGCTGCAATCCGAGCGCGCATGATGTCAACCTCCTTGGAATGAAAGGGAATTTCGCTCTGTGAGGTGAGTCTTGCACAAATCTTTAAGGTTTCCCGTGTGTGCTGCATCACACTGATGGTGACCGCTCAACTACTGAGAGCGATCACGCCGGTGACATCGGGATGACACCGAGGTGTCGACCGGCCGACGTGACGGTGCGGGCGCCGGTGATCGAATGTGACGGTGCGCCAGGTGGCAACTCGCACCTGGCGGCTTCTCGTTCACTCGTCCGGGTCGGCCCGGCGCTGCCGGATGGTTCGGGCCGCTACGATCGGGCCGACCCCCGGAGGTGACCCCGGATGACCACGGTCATCGTGCAGTTGCCCGACGCCCGCCCGCCGGCCCCGGCCGACCGTCGCTTCGCCCGCCTGTCGAGGCCGCCCCGCAGCGCTCCGCCCAGCCGTCCGGCCCTGCTGCACCTCGGGCCGGGCGACACGGCCGCGTTCGGGCGCGGCGAGCCCGGCCGCCCGCCCGCCGTCCCGATCCCCGATCCGGGCGTGTCGCGCCGGGCCGGCGAGATCACCGCCGCCGAGGACTACTGGCGGCTCTCCAACTTCAGCGCCACCGCCACCTACGTCGTGGAGAACCTCGAAGGCGCGGGCGAGCACGTCAAGGTCGCGCCCGGGCGGATCGGTGCGCCCGTCCCGTTCGAGATCTCCCGGATCCTGCTGCCCGCCCGCGGCGAACCGGCGGCGTTCAAGGTCTTCGCCCCCCAACACGCCTACCTGGGCTGCGAGTCGGCCGCTCCGGGCGGAGAGCGCACGGTCAGCCCGTTCGCCCTGGACCCGACCGCCAAGTACTTCCTCGTCCTGCTCGCACTCTGCGAGCCGCGGCTGCGCTCGCCCTCCGCGGCGGCCGTGCCCGGCGCCACCGACGTGGTGGCGCGGCTGCGCGACCTGCCGGCCTGCCGCGACCTCAGCCGCTCGGCCGTCAACTACCACATCGACTACCTGGTCGGCAGCAAGCTCCGGCTGCGCGACCCGGTGGAAGGGGGCGACCCGGGCGGCAAGCGGGAGGAACTCGTGGCGCTGGCCCTGCGGTTCGACCTCGTGCGGGAGGAGCACCTGGCGCTGCTCCCGCCCCGGCGCGGCGGGTGACCCGGCGGTGGCACCGAGCGCCGCGCCGCCGGCCCGGCCCGAACCCCCGGGCGGCGGGGCGGGGTTCGCGGTGCCGCCCGGCTACCCGGTCGCGGGGTACCGGGTCGGCGAGCTGATCGGGGTGGGCGGCTGGGGAAGCGTCTACGCGGCCCGCCGCGAGGGGCCGGGGTCCGGTGGCGGGCCTGGCGGCGGCTCCGGCGAGACGTGCGGTGGCGGCTCTGGCGGCCCGTCCGGGAGCGGTCCGTGCGAGGCGGCCGTCAAGTTCCTCCACCCCGGCCGGCTCAGCCCCGGCCAGCGCGACACCATGCTCCAACTCGCCCACAGCGAGCTGCGGTTCAGCCGGAGCGCCGACCACCCCCACCTGATCCGCACCCTCGCCGCGGTCACCCTCGCCGACCCGGCCCACCCCGCACTGGACGGCGCGCTCGCCCTGGTGATGGAGCGCGCCGCGGGCAGCCTCCAGGACCTCCTGGCCGCGACGCGACCGTCGGCCCCCGTCCCGGACGCCGGCCGGATCCTCGCCGAGGTCGCCGCCGGCCTGCGCCACATGCACACCGCCGGCTGGGTGCACGGCGACCTCAAACCCGCCAACGTCCTGCTGATGCCCGACGGCACCGCCAAGCTCGCCGACTTCGGCCTGACCGCCGAACTGGACGGCACCCACGCCTACGCCCCGCCGCTCGGCTCGCCCGACCACGTGCCACCGGAGTGGTGGTCCCAGCGGACCGGTGCGCACGGCGTGGCCCTGCGTCCGAGCGCCGACCTGTGGGCCTTCGGCGTCCTCGCCCACCAACTGCTGACCGGTGGCCTGCACCCGTTCCTCGGCGCCACCGCCCGCGCCCGCTCGCTCGCCGCCCTGGCGTACGCGCGCGGCAGCGCCCCGCTGCGGCTGGACGCCGCGCTGCCGGAGCGGTGGCGGCCGCTGGTCGGCGCCTGCCTGACGGCCGACCGGCGGCGGCGCGCCGAGGTCGACCTCGCGGCGCTGCTCGCCGTGGCGCTCGACGAGGACGTGCCGCCCGCGGGTGGGGCTCCGGTGCGGCTGCGGCGCCGCCGCACCGCCGTGGGCGCGACGGCGCTGCTCACCGGGGCCGCCGTCCTGCTGGCGCTCACCGGCGCGCCGGAGCCGGCCGGGCCGACCGCGTCCGGGTCGTCCGGGTCCGGGTCGTCCGGGTCGTCCGGGGCGCCGCCGCCGGTGCGCGGTCCGGTCCGGCCCGGTGCGATCCCGCCCGGCGCCGACGTCCCCGCCGCGCTGCGCGCGCCGATCGACGACGCGGCCCGCCGCTGCCCCGAGGCCGAGGTCACCCCGGTGCTGCTGGCCGCGATGATCAAGGCGGAGTCCGGCTTCGACCCGGCCGCCGCCCGTCCCGAGACCGGGGAGTACGGCGTGGCGATGTGGACGCCCTCGGTCTTCAACGCCTGGGCGCAGGACGCCGACCACGACGGCGTCAAGGACTACCTGGACCCCGACGACGCCATCGCCGCGATGGGCGGCTACGTCTGCTGGCTCGCCCAGCGCTTCAAGCAGCGCGGCTATCCCGCCGCCGAACTGCCCGCCCTGGTGACGGCCGGCTACCGGACGAGCGACAAGACGGTCGCCGACGCCGGCGGTGTACCCGATCGGGTGAAACCGCACGTCAGCAAGGTCCTCGCCTACCTCGCGGAGTACGGCGGGACTACGGTGGCCGGGTCATGAGGTCGGCCACATCCGTGGCCTCCCCGGTGGCGTCGCCACGGAACCTGTGCTTCCGGATGGGATGCTCGGCGGCATGTTCACCAAGCTCCGTCCCGTCGTCACGCAGTGGACCGTCGTCGTGCCCCTGCTGGCCTTCGCCGTCCTCGCCCTGACCTGGCACCGCGACCTCCCCGGCTGGGTGGTGGGCGTGGTGTCGCTGTTCCTGGCGGGTGCCGTGCTCGCCGCCGTGCACCACGCGGAGGTGATCGCCCACAAGGTGGGCGAACCGTTCGGTTCCCTGGTGCTCGCGGTCGCGGTGACGGTGATCGAGGTCGCGCTGATCGTGACCCTGATGATCGACGGCGGTGACAAGTCGGCGACGCTCGCCCGGGACACCGTGTTCGCCGCGGTGATGATCACCTGCAACGGCATCCTCGGCCTGTCCATCGTGGTGGCGGCCAGCAAGTACCGGGTGGCGGTCTTCAACGCCGAGGGGACGGGGGCCGCGCTGGCCTGCATCGGCACCCTCGCCACGCTCAGCCTGGTCCTGCCGACCTTCACCACCAGCTCGCCCGGCCCGCAGTTCTCGCCCGCCCAGCTCGCCTTCGCGGCGGCCGCCTCGCTCGTGCTGTACGGGCTGTTCGTGGCCACCCTGGCCGTTCGGCACCGGGAGTACTTCCTGCCGGTCACCCCGGAGGGCAAGGTGGTCGAGGAGGACGACCACGCCGAGCCGCCGACCCGCCGGGCCGCCGTCGTCAGCCTGATCCTGCTCGGTGTGGCGCTGGTGTCGGTGGTCGGCCTGGCCAAGGGCGTGTCCCCGACCATCGAGTCGGCGGTGCAGTCGGCCGGGCTGCCGAACTCGGTGGTGGGTGTCGTGATCGCGCTGCTCGTCCTGCTGCCGGAGACCATCGCCGCCCTGCGCGCGGCCAAGCGCAACCGGGTGCAGACCAGCCTCAACCTGGCGCTCGGCTCCGCGCTGGCGAGCATCGGCCTGACCATCCCGGCCGTGGCGGTCGCCTCGTACTGGCTCTCCGGGCCGCTGGTGCTCGGCCTGGACTCCTCGCACCTGGTGCTGCTCACGCTGACCATCGTGGTCGGCACGCTGACGGTCATCCCGCGCCGGGCGACGCCGCTCCAGGGCGCGGTGCACCTGGCCATCCTGGCCGCCTACGTGGAGCTGGCGATCACCCCCTGAGCGCCCTCCGGGGGGTGGGGGCGGGGACGGCGAACGGGCCGGTGACCTTGAGGGTCACCGGCCCGTTCGGGTGTCCGGGTGCCGGAGGTCCGGTCGCCGGATCAGGAGGAGCGGCGGGTACGGCGGGTGTAGACGACGGCGCCCGCGCCGCCGAGCAGCAGGACGGTGCCCGCGCCGGCCATCAGCAGGGTGCCGGTGCCGTTGCTCCCGGTGGACGCGAGGTCCTTGCCGGAGGAGGTGCCACCGGCGATCGGGGTCGGCACGCTGACCTGGGTCGGCATGAGCAGCGGGTTGGCCGGGTCGACGACGGTGTTGGCCGGCGCGACGTGCACCGGAACGGTCGCGGTGGGCTTGGGGGCCGGGCCGCTCGCACTCGGCTCCGGCGCCTGGCCGCCCGGGGTGGCGGTGCCCGACGGGCTCGCCGAACCGGTGGCGCCCGGGGTGGCCGAGGGGGTGGCCGAGGGGGTGGCCGAGGGGGTGGCCGACGGGGTCGCGGCCGGGGTGGTGGCCGGCGTGCCGCTCGGCGTCACCGACGGGACCTCGCTCGGGGTGACGCTCGGGGCCACGGTCGGCGGGACCGTCGGGTTCGGCGGCGTCGTGGTCGGCGGCGTGGACGGGGTCGGCGACGCCGGCTGGGACGGCGTCCCGCTCGGGGCCACCGTGGGCACCGTGCTCGGGGTGACCGGGACCGTCGGAACCGGCGTGGTCGGCGGCGTGGTCGGCGGGGTGGTCGGCGGCGCGCTGGGCGTGGCGCTCGGGGCGGTGGTGGGCGGCGGCGGGACCGGGGTCGTCTTGGTGGGCGTCGGGGTCGGCGTGGCGGTCGGGGTGGGGGTACGGCCGCCGCAGTCCACCTTGAACACCTTGTGCTTCGGGTTGTTGAGCTTCGGCGGCGCCGTCGGCAGCTTGCCGTGGTCCATCTCCACCGCGGCCCAGTACAGCTTGTACTGGCCGTCCGGCAGGTTGATGTCCTCGGTCCGGACGTGGCCCTTGCCGTCCACCGGGATGTCGCCGTACACGACGGCGGTCTCCTTGGTGTCGGTGTGCATCTGGGCGATCAGCCAGACGATGTCCTGACCCGGGTCGAAGCCGAACGAGTCCAGGTAGAAGGCGCAGACCTTGGGCTCGTTGTTCTTGGGCTCCTCGCCCGTCGAGGCGTCATGGATCTTGACGGTGCCGTTGTTGCCCTTCGCGGCCTGGCCGCCGGCGGCGGCTTCGGCGGCGGGGGTGGCGAGCAGCAGGGCGGCGACGGCGGGGACGGCGACGAGGGACCGCGCCGTGGTGGAGCGAATGCGCATGGCTGTGTCCAACGGGGATCGGCGGTCCCGAGGGGACCGCGCGGGGAGGTGGGAGCCCTCGGCCGACGGCAGTCGGCGGACAAGGCGCATCAAACTCCCGCAGTCGGTCCGGCCCCGCAAGGAGGGTTTGGCCGAATTGCCAGGAAGCGGAGCCGATTGTCCGACAAGTCCATTGCAACGATTCGGTCACCCGGATGTGAGGGGCCGATGGGCCGGATCGGTCCGATCGGGCCGGATGGGGCCGGGTGGGGCGGCCGATGCCCGCGTGTCGGGTTCGACGGGGCGTTCGCGGTCCATATCGTCTGTGTCCGCCGAATCCGCTGAGTCCGCCGCAGGACCGACACCCGTGGGAGCGCCGCATGCCCGGCCCAGCAGAGCAGTCGTCCACCCGTCCCGCCCAGCCGGATCCCGCCGGCCCGTCCGACGGCGCCGAGCCGGTCGGGGCTGCCGGGCCGGTCGGGGGTGCCGAGCAGGCCGGGGGAGCGGAACCGGTCGAGGGGGCGGAACCGGTCGCCGCCGACGACGACGCGTCCGGGAACGGCGTGGACACCGCCGATGTGATCGTGGTCGGCGCGGGTCCGGCCGGCTCCACCGCCGCCTACCACCTGGCCCGCACCGGCCTGGACGTCCTCCTGCTGGAGAAGTCGGCCTTCCCCCGGGAGAAGGTCTGCGGCGACGGCCTCACCCCCCGCGCCGTCCGGCAGCTGATCGACCTCGGCATCGACGTCTCGGAATCCGCCGGCTGGCTGCACAACCGCGGCCTGCGGATCGTCGCGGGCGGGCGCCGGGTGGAACTCGACTGGCCGGAGCTGGCCGCCTACCCCGGCTTCGGGCTGGTCCGCCGCCGCGCCGACTTCGACGAGCTGCTCGCCCGGCGGGCCGCCGCGGCCGGCGCCCGGCTGGTGGAGCGGGCCAACGTGGCGGGCCCGGTGCTGGACGAGCGGACCGGCCGGATCACCGGCGTCACCGCCCGGCTCGGCGAGGAACGCCGGCCCGTCACCTACCGCGCGCCCCTGGTGGTCGCCGCCGACGGCAACTCCACCCGGCTCTCCCTGGCGATGCGGCGCTACCGCCGTACCGACCGCGCGATGGGGGTCGCCTACCGCACCTACTTCACCACCCCGCGCCACGAGGACCGCTACCTGGAGGCCTGGCTCGACCTGCGCGACCCCGCCGACCCGGCCCGCCGTCTGCTGCCCGGCTACGCCTGGGTGTTCGGCATGGGCGACGGCACCGCCAACATCGGCCTCGGCGTCGTCGACACCGGCGCGGTGCCCCGCGAGGTGGACTGGCGGCAGCTGCTCCGCCGCTGGTGCGACGACCTCCCCGCCGAGTACGGCTACCACCCCGAGGCCGTCACCGAACCGATCCGCGGCTCCGCCCTCCCGATGGGACTCAACCGCCAACCCCACTACGCCGACGGCCTGTTGCTGGTCGGCGACGCCGGCGGCACGGTCAGCCCGGCCACCGGTGAGGGCATCGCCTACGCGATGGAGTCCGGCCGCTTCGCCGCCGAGGCGATCGTCCAGGCCCTCGCCCGGCGCACCGACCGCGGCCGTGACCTGGCCCTGCGCGCCTATCCGCAGGCCCTGCGCGCCGCCTACGACGGTTACTTCGCGCTCGGGCGGCTCACCGCCGCCGCGCTGAGCCGCCCGCGTCTGGTGGGCGCGGCCGGGGCGGCCGGGCTCGGCAACCCGGCCCTGCTGCGGGCGGCGTTCCGGCTGATGGTCAACCTGACGGAGCCCAACTCCCGAGACGCGCTGGACCGCCTGCTGCACCTCCTCGGCCGCCTGGCCCCCAGCAGCCGGGGCTGAACCCCGCGGTCCCTGCTCCGGCCCCCGCGGCCCCTGCCGCGGGGGCCGACGGGCGTGCCTAGTCACTGAACCAGGCGCGCCCGTCGGAGGACAGGAACGCCCGCAGGACGAACGCGCCGAGGGCGATGCCGGCCAGGGCGGCGAATGAGCCGGTGGCCACCAGGAGCACGCCGACGGCCACGGACAGCGCCTCGATGACGGCCACCGTCGTCCTGGTCCAGCCGGCCCGGCGCGAGGCGAGGCCGGCACAGGTGCCGAGCAGCAGGCCGACCAGCACGGAGGTCATCGCGACGAAGCGCACCAGCGCGACCTCGTCGCCCTGGTTCCGGCCGAGGGCCCCGAGCAGCAGCAGGCCCGAGCAGCCGCTGAGCGCGGCGTGGATCCACACGCACGCGACCGCCCGCCGGACCGACGTCGGCATCCGCCGTGCGGCGCACTGGTCCGTCATCGCTGACCACCCCCGGTCGTCGAGCGGCCGTGGCCGGCGGCCGGGCCGTACCGGCGAGGATCGGGCCGGCCCGACGTGCTGTCAATGGAACTGGTGCGTCCCCCGGCGGCTCCCGCGGGGTCCGCCGCTGGTTGCGGCGGCTGTGCCGGGTCCGAGGCTGGGGGCGCGACCCTCCAGTTTGCGCGCCCCCGGCGCCCGGCGTGCGCGGGTTGGCCGAAACCGGGGGCTCCGGACCCGTTACGGGCTCCGGCGGTTGACGTGCGGTCAGATGATCCGATTGCCTGGTGCCGGCTTGGCCACGGAGGGTGACCGATCACGCTCCGGTCCGCCCGCCGTGCCGCCGCCGGCTCATCACCGCACCACCCAACCTGCTCGCCAGCTCACCACCTCATGACGGAGACAACGTGCGCCTTCGCCTGTTCGCCGTACCGCTCGCCGCGGTCGTCGCCCTGCTCGCCCCGACCACCCCGGCCCTCGCCGCCGGGACGGCCGCCACCCCGTCCAACGAGTGCTCGACGGCGGACTTCCACGGCGATCCCCGGCTCGGCCCCGCCGACCTGCCGACCGCCGGCACGGTCGGCCGCGAGCTGATCGGCTACCGGCGGACCGGCGGCCTCGACGAGGCGAAGTTCCTCGCCACCTACTACAGCCCCACCGCCAACAACGGCAGCCCGGGCTGGATATACCCGCCCGCCAACGGCTACGTCACCCTGCCCGACGGCACCCCGGTCGAGTTCGAGATCACCCTCTACCCGAACCAGCGGATCGACCGCTACGGCAGCGAGTACGGTGCGTTCCTCGCCCCCGAGGGCCTGCCCTACGCCAGCCGCTCCATCCCGCCGCAGAGCCTGGACGCCAACCCGGCCACGAGCTGCAACTACCACGACTACCAGGTGGTCAAGCCCTTCAAGGTGCACGCCGGACCGATAGCGCCCTGGTTCGGCCAGCCCGGCTACGGCCTGCAGTACCAGCTCGACGCCGCGCTCGTCCCCGACGGCCCGGCCCGGCTGAACGTGCTCTGGCTCGTCGACAACGGCTACCTCGCCCGGGTCTGACACCCTCCGGCGCGACGGCGGCCTCCGGGCTGCGGGCGGCTGGGCTGCGGCCTCCGGGCCCCGGCTCCGGCTACCGGACGTCGCCGTCGCGCCAGTCGCACACCAACCGTCCGTCGAGGTCCAGCGCCACCGCACCCGGCAGCACGACCACCTCGCCCTCGTCGTCCGCCACAGCGGCAGCTGCCGCTGGACCACCGCCGCGTGCCCGATCAGCACCCCGTCCTCCCGGACCGCCTCCCTGGTGCCGTGGTCCAGGGCGGAGGTGTGGGTGGTGCCGAGTTCGGCCATCGGCCGATCGTGGCACGCCGGGGCGGCGGTGCCGACCGGCTTTCGCGGCGGCCGTAAATCCGTTGCCGGACAGGTGGGGAGGGGATAGGAAGGGTGGATGAGCACCACGCACCCCACCGCATCCGTCGGCCCTGCCGCTTCCTCCGCGCCCGCAGCTCCTGCAGCTCCTGCAGGACCGCCGACCGGTGGCAGCCGAGGGTTCGTCCCGGCCGTCCTCGACCTGGGCGACGTCGTCCTGCACCCGTGGCGGCCCGGCCTGGAGGTCCGGGGCGGTGCACTGGCGAGCCTGACCGCGGCCGCCGCCGATCCGGAGATCGCCCTCTGGAATCCGCTGCGCGCCGCCGACCTGGTGCAGGCCGAGGCGTGCCTCGACCGCTGGGCCACCGGCTGGGAGAACGGCAGCCTCGCCTACTTCGCGATCCTGGACGCCGTGGACTCCGAACTGCTCGGCACCATCGCACTGCGGTGGACCGACCGTGCCGACGGGCTCGCCATGGTCGGCTATTGGCTGCTGGAGGCGGCCCGGGGGCGGGGCGTGATCACCCGGGCCACCCGCACGGTCACCCGCTGGGGCTTCGACACCGCCGGCGCCCGGCGGATCGAACTCGCGCACGCGGTCGACAACCCCGCCTCCTGCCGGGTCGCCGAACGCTGCGACTTCCCGCTCGAAGGCACCCTGCGCGCCTCCTACCGCTTCGGCGACGGCCTCTACCACGACGAGCACCTCCACGCCCGGCTGGCCACCGACCCCGACACCGACGACGGTGCGGGTCCCGGCCCCGGGGCGCGGGGCCGCCGGGACGGCTGAGCCCGCGCGGACGGCGGCGGTCCGCCCGGGTCCCCGGCCGGCCCGGCGGGCTCCCCGACCGCCGCACGGGGCTCCCCGCCTGCCCCGCCGGGCAGGGGGCGGGGTGCCGGGTGCGGGCCTAACCTGGAAGGGCGCGCCCGTACGTGGTGCGGAACGGGAGCGGTGGGCCATGACGGTCATCTCCGCGGCACTCTTCGGAGCCGATTGGCGTGCGACGCCACGCGGTTCCGCCGACCTGCCGCGCGAGTGCGCCGCCCGTGGCTGGACCGTGCTGCTGACCGCTCCCGGTCCTGCCGGGACCCCCGCGCTCACCGTGACCGACCCCGGTCATGACCCGGTTCGGGCCGCGCTCGACCTGGTCGGCGGCGAACCCGCGCACGCGGTGTTCGTCGCCGGGAGCGTGCCCGAGGTCCGGGCGGCGCGCCGGGCCGGGGTGGCCTGTGTCGCCGTGCTCGGCGTCGGTGCCACCGCGCCCGAACTGCGGGCCGCGGGCGCCGTCGAGGTGCACCGTGACGCCGCGGCCCTGTTGCGCGTGCTGGACGACAGCCTGCTCGCCCGCCCCCGGGCGTTCCGTGACCGCCGTCCGACCGCGTCGACCGGGTGGACTGCTTCGACCGCCTTGGCGGGCCGGAGCGGTTAGCCCGCACCCCTCCGGGCACTCGCCCGGGCGGGAGGACGTCGTCACCGGAAGTGCCGGAGGTGACCGAGATGGACGGACCCGCGCTGAGCGGACGGGAGCGGCGGCTCCTGGCCGAGATCGAGGGCGAGCTGAGCAGGGACACCCGCCTCGACCGGCGGTTGAGCACGATGGGTGCCAAACGGCCGAGCCGGTTGGGGAACGCGTTGGGCGGCCTCGGCCGCCGGATGCCGGCCGGTGTGCTGATGACGGCACTGGTGATGTCGGCGGTCTGCCTCAGCGTCGCGGTGCGCAAGCCGACCGCGGTCGTGGCGATCGCCTCGGCGGCGGTCTGGGTCGGCAGCGTCCTGCTGGCGGCGGCCCTGTCGACCGTGCTGCGCCGTCGGCGGCGCGCCCGCGCGGAGACGGCGGACGATCTGCTGGACGGCGGGTACCGGGAACCGCGCGCCCGCGGGTGGCCGGGGGAGCCCACGGACGGCGGCGAGCGCCCCGGCGATCATCCGGAGGGGCGCCGCGGCCGGCAGGACGGTCGTGAACGCAGGCCCTGGGACTATCCGGAGACGTGATGACCACCGAGCTGTGGGAGTACCGCCCCGGCTCCCACCACGCCGCCGATCTCACGCTGGTCGGCTACGAGGTCGAGGCGACGGACGGCCCGCTGGGCCGGGTGGACCAGGACGCCGGGGACCACCTGCTGGTGGACACCCGGCCGTGGGTGCCGGGCGCCCCGGTCCTGGTACCGGTCGGACTGGTGTCCCGGATCGACCACCTGGAACTGGTCGTCCATCTCGACTGCCCGCGCGCCCGGGTGCGCTCGGCGCCGCCGCCCGCGGCCGTCGACCGGGCGGGAGGGTCGGCCGGGCCCGGTGCGGGCCGTCCGGGCCGTGCGGGCTGAATCGGCGCGGGACGGGTGGTGAGCGGGGTGAGCCGGACGGAGTTCGTCGTCCTCACCGGCCGCACGGTCGCGTTCCTGGTCGCGCCCGAGGGCGTCGAGCAGACCGAACTGACGTCCTCCTGGCAGGCCGTCGCCGAGGCGGGCGGCACGCCGCGACTGGTCTCCACCCGGCCCGGACGCGTGCAGGCGTTCCGGCACCTGGACCGGGCGGACACCTTCCCCGTCGACGACCTCGTCGGTGTGGCCGAGCCGGCCGCCTACGACGCGCTGGTCCTGCCGGGCGGCGTCGCCAACCCCGACACCCTGCGGCTGCACCGGGCCGCCGTGGCCTTCGTCCACGAGCTGTCCGCCGCCGGCCGGCCGGTCGCGGTGATCTGCCACGGCGCGTGGACGCTGATCGAGGCGGACGCGGTGCGAGGCCGCACGCTCACCTCCTGGCCGAGCATCCGCACCGACCTGGTCAACGCCGGCGCCTACTGGGTCGACGAGCCGGTCCACGTCTGCCGGGACGGTCCCGGCGTGCTGGTCTCCGGCCGCAAGCCCTCCGACCTGCCGGTCTTCAACGAGACGCTGGTGACGGAGTTCGCCCACGCGCACCCGGCCAAGGGCCCGCACCCGCCCTGGCCGGTCGCCCACGAGGCCGCCCCCTCCCGCCACACGGCAGCGGAGGACGTCAGCCGAGGAAGCGGTGGACCGGTCCCAGACTGACCGGCAGTTCGTCGCTCACATCGACGGTGCAGACGTAGGTGACGGCGGCACGCCGGTCGTCGGCCGGGTCGAAGAAGCGCACCATCACGTCCTGGCAGTCGGAGCCCGCCCGGCAGTACGGGCTCCTGGCGACGGCGATCGTGTCCAGGGTGCAGAGGCCGGGCGTGGTGGGGACGGGTGTGGTGGGGACGGGCGTGGCGGGGGCGAGCGCGTCGGGCAACTGCTGGGCCGAGAGCGGGCCCTCGCCGAGCAGGCCGCCGCTCAGGAAGACCTCCGTCGCGGCGTGGTTCAGCGCCCGTTCGGCGGCGCTCCGGCCCGGGTTGCGGAGCTGGTGGTACACCTTGTCGAGCAGCGCGCGGACGTGTCCGGTCACCGCTTCGTGGTCGTGCTCGCGGGCTGGGTTGCGATCGCGCCGGGTGATGCCCTCCGCGACGGTGTCCGCGGCGGCCCCGATCAGCGGGGTCTCCGTCCAGCGGGCCAGGCCGACGGCGCTGACCCGGACCACCGGCACGGTCCGGCCGGAGAACAGCCGCGTCGAGCGTCCGGTGAGCCGGCCGGGCACGGTGAGCCGGCCGATGCGGCCCGGATCCCCGGCCGGGAGCGACTGGCCGAGCAGTGTGTCGCGCAGCGCCCGGTGGACGGGGTGCACCGGCGGGGCGGCGGCGATCCGGCGCAACAGCGCGAGCCGTTCCTCCTCGTTCCCGCCCGGCGCGGGGCCGGGGAGCGGGCCGGACCAGTCCATCCCGACGGCGGGTTCGGCCTCCAGGGCGTAGACCGTGGTGCTGTCGAGGGAGAGCGTCCAGGTCACCCTGGACGAGGCCCAGGGGTTGCGGACCAGGTGGTCGTACAGCTGCCGGGCGTCCCCGGGGTCCGGGGGCGGTCCGCCGGGGGCCTCCGCCAGTTGTCGTCGGAAGCCGTCCAGGCGGGCCTCGGAGCGGAAGTCGACGCCGATCCGGCCGACCGCGTACACGGGCGCGCCCTCGTCGGGTCCGGCGTCGGTGACCCGGTCGGCATCGGCATCACCATCGGCTTCGGCTTCGGCGGGGTTGGGGCTGGGGCTGTGGTCCATGGTGCTGGGCTCCCTCGACGCGGCTCGGTGTGCGGATACGGATCGGTCTGCGCGTCCGGGCTCAGTCGCCGCGCAGCCGCACGAAGAGCGCCGTCGGAGGCCGTCCGGTCACGGTCACCTCGGCGCGCAGCGCGGTGGTGAGCGGCCGGACGGAGCCGTACTGCGGATCGTGGACGGGCGGGCCGAGCCGTCCGGCCGTCGCCTCCGCCACCTGTCGGGACTGCGGCGGCGAGAGCGGCGGCGAGGAGAGCAGCACCCGGCCGTCGTCCAGTTCCAGGACCACCGCCCTCGGCCGCGTCGGCGGTCCGGTGACGGCGCGCACGGCCGCGTCCACGGTGTCGCCGCGCCGGTACTTCACCCAGACCCGCCCGGCGCCGCGGGCCCGGTACCGGGAGCCGGCCGCCTTGCAGACCAGCCCCTCCACCCCGGTGTCGGCGAGCCGTTCCATCCAGGCCAGCGCCTCGGCCCGGTCGGTGGTCGCCAGGACCGCCTGGACCGGGGGCGGGACGTCGGCCAGCGCGGCCAGCAGCAGCCGCCGCCGGTCGGCCAGCGGCAGCCCCCGGACGTCCCGGCCCGGCAGGGCGAGCACGTCGAAGGCGATCAGCCCGAGCGCCACGTCCTCGGCGGCCCGCGCCCGGCGGGTGCGCAGCAGTTCCTCGAAGGCGAACCGTCCGCCGCGCCAGGCGACCAGCTCCGTGTCCAGCACCAGCCCGGCCGGGAGCCGGGCCACGGCAGCGGCGATCGGCGGGAAGTCGGCGGTGAGGTCCCGCCCCGAGCGGGACTGCAGGAACGGCGGGCGCCCCGGCCCGCGCGCGAAGGCCACGCAGCGGAAGCCGTCCAGCTTGAGCTCGTACACCACCCCGGCCCCGCCGAGGCCGTCCGCCGGAGGGACGGCGGGCACCGCAGCCGGGCGCATCACCTCCACCGGGGGCTCCAGCACGACCGGATCACGGGCGGCGGCCGAGGGCGCTCCTCGGGGCGAGGCGGGGGAGGCGGGGGAGGCGGGGGAGGCGGGGGAGGCGGTCAGGGCGGCTGAGGTGGCTGAGGTGCTTGGCGCGGCGGCGGGCAGCGGACGGGCGCGCGCCGGATCGAGGAGCGGCGCGAGCAGGTCGCCGCGCGCTGCCAGCCGATCCGGCACGTCGGCGATCGTGAACACCAGCTCCTCCGCCGACCCGGCCGCGTCCAACTCCGCCCAGGACAGCGGCGCCGACACCGTCGGCCGCTGCTGCGCCCGCACGGTGTACGGCGCGGCGGTGGTCTTCTTGGCCGCGTTCTGCGACCAGTCGACCAGCACCCGGCCGGTGCGACGGGCCTTCGCCATGGTGTGCACGACCAGGTCCGGGTGGGCCGCCTCCAGCTCGGCGGCCAACTGCTTGGCGTACGCGGAGACCCGGGCGCTCGGCGTCGGCTCCAACGGCACCATCAGGTGCAGGCCCTTGCCGCCGGAGGTCTTCACCCAGGCCTCCAGGCCGTCCGCCGCGAGCCGCTCGCGCAGCATCCCGGCCACCGCGCGGCAGGTGAGGACGTTCGCCCCCGCGCCCGGGTCGAGGTCCAGGACCAGCCGGTCCGCCAGCCCCGGCGCGGCGGTGTGCCACTGCGGCACGTGCAGCTCCAGACAGCCCAGGTTCACCAGTGAGAGCAGGGCGGCGCCGTTCTCCAGCACCACCTGGCGCAGCTCGCCGCTGTTGCTCGGCACCTCGGCCGTGCGCACCCAGCGGGGCGTCCCGGGCGGCGGGTTCTTCGCGATGAAGACCTCGGCCGCCACGCCGTCCGGGGTGCGCAGGAAGGACACCGGGCGGTCGTGCAGGTGCGGCAGCAGCGCGGCATGGACGGCGGCGTAGTAGCGCAGCACCTCGCCCTTGAGGGTGCCGGTCTGCGGGTAGTACACCTTGTCCAGATGCGAGAGCGCGAGCGTGCGCCCGTCGACCACCATCTGCGGCATCGCCGCCTCCGAGGCTGCGCGCGTCCCGGCGCGGCCGGGTCCGTTGCGGCCAGTCTGCCCGGGGCGGGGGCGCGGCGCGAGCCGTCCCCGCCCCGGGCAGGTCGGCGGCCCGGTGATGTCACGGCCCGAGCAGGTCCAGCGCGGTACGGACCAGCGTGGCATCGGTGCGCGGCGCCCGCTCACCCGCCAGCCCGGAGCGGAACAGCGAGGCGCCCTCGATCAGCATCACGAACACCCCGGCCCTGGCCTGCCGCTCGGCCTCCGACAGCCCGGGCCGTCGCCGGCCGAGGAACGCGGCCACCTGCTCCCGGTAGCCGTCGTAGAACCGGCGGACGGCACCCGCCACCGCTGCGTCCCGGGCGGCGAGCGCCCACACCTCGGTGAACAGCCGGACCAGCCGCCTGTCCTCCTGCTCGGCCAGCAGCGCCGCTACCACCGCTGCGGTGGTGTCGGTGGTGTCGATGGGGTCGGTGTCGGCTTCGGTGTCGGTGTCAGGGGCGAGCAGCGGGGCCAACCGCTCCGCCGACCGCCGCAGCACCCGCTCCAGCACAGCCGCGACCAGGTCGGCGTGCGTGGGGAAGTAGTACTGGAGATGCCCCAGCCGCACCCCGGCCGCCGCCGCCACGGCCCGCATCGTCAGCTCCGCCCCGCCCTCGGCGACCAACACCCCCTCCGCCGCGTCCAACAGCGCCTCCCGCCGCTCCACCCCCTTCCGCCCCCGCCCCGGGCCCCCCTTGCCGGCGCTCCCGGCAACCCGCTCTCCGGGCCCAGCCCCCACCGGGCGACTGCCGGAGCCGCCCGGCCCCGGGGCCGCCGAGCCCGTCGGGGCGCGGCCTTCCGGAGCGGTGGCCGATCCGTGCGGACCGGCGGCGCCTTCCGCCCGCTCCGTGTCCGGCGCCGCCACGGCGGCGGTTTCCCTCTGCCGTTCCGGTTCCGCCCGTTCGCCTGCTTGCCCGGGGGCTGTTGTGGTGGCCTCCGTGGGGTTGCCCGGGGTCGGGTCCGGCGGTGCGGCGGGGCCGGGGGTGGTGTTCATGCGGCAGCATCCAAGCCGGTGGCGGAGTGGATGTCGACCGAGACACCCAGGGCGGCGAGTGCGGGGAGGAGCTGGGCGGGGCGGGGCGCCTGTTCCGGGAAGGAGACCCCGGCCGGGGCCGGGGCCGCACCGTCCGTGCCGAGGGCGCGGTGGAGGGCGAGCAGGCCGCCCACGGCGGTGAGGTGGGCCTGGCCGGCGCGGTCCTCGACGACGGCGGTGAGGGTGCGGCCGCCGTGCGTGACGTCGATCCGCAGGAGCGCGGTGCCGCCGTCGCCGGGGGAGTACAGCATGGCGCGGCGGGCGGATTGCCAGCGCTCGCCCCGGCCCCAGCGGAAGAAGCCGGCGTGCTTGGCGGCCAGCAGGGCCCGGGTGCTGAGGCCGGAACTGAAGCCGATCCGGGTGGTGGCGGTTGCGGTGCCGAGGGTGAGCGGCAGGGTGAACTGCTCGGGCGTGTCGATCCGGGCGACCCGGGTGGGGTGGTCGCCGATCCGGACGGTGGCCGCGTCACTCAGCGGGGTAATCGTGCTGCGCCGGCCCCCTCGGATGACCTCGTAGTCCAGCCCCAGCCGGTCCATGAACTCGACGGAGTCCGCGCCGGCCCGGTCGGCGAGGTCCCAGCGGATGGCGGTCTCGACCCGGTCCGCCCCGCCGAGCCGGTCCGCCAGCGCGGCGGTGACCAGGCTGACGACGCCGCCCATCCACGCGGAGGAGAGCAGCACCGGTGCGGTCGGGCGCAGCAGGGCGGCCACGGTGGCGGCCCGCTGGAGCCGGACGGTCCAGCGGGTGATGTCCGCGTACGGCACCCCGCCGGCGACCGCGGCTCGCAGCACCCGGTCGTCCGGGTCGTTGACCACGCCCACGACGGCCCGGACCGCGGCCTCGAACGGTGCCGGGTCGGCGAGGTCCCAGCGGCGGACCGTGGCGTGCGGGGCTCCGCCGAGGTCGTGGGCCAGCGCTGCTCCCCGTTCCTCGGACCGGCCGGTGAGCAGCACGGGGTGGTCGGCCGCCACCAGGCGGGCGAGTTCGGAGCCGACCGTCCCGTAGCCGCCGACCAGGAGGACGGGCCCCTGCGGGTCGTGGGTGAGCGAGTCGGGGGCGGAGGCGTGTGCGGGCGTGGTCATGGAAGAAAAAGTAGGTCACCTGACCTAAAAATCTCGTGAAGATGCCCGGCCGGCCACCAGGGCGTGCGCATCGGCGACCAGGTCCTCGATCCGCTCCCAGTCGAGCGGTGTCACATCGAGGCGGACCCCGACCCAGCCCCGGTGACCCACGTAGGGCGGCCGGAAGAACCGGTCCGGCTCCTCGGCGACCAGGAACTCCTGGGCGCCGGCCGCCGCCGGACACCAGAACGCGAGGCGGTCGTCGTGGTGGTGGTCGGAGAGCATCACGAACACCCGCGCCCGGCGGCCGGCACCGGCGAACCAGGTCGGTTCACCGTGGCTGACCCGCTCGTCCACCTCGGGCAGCACCAGGCAGACGGCCCGCAGCCGCTGCACGGCCGCCGCCTCGCGGGAGGGGTCGGCTGCGGTCGTGCCACGAGTCGTGTTGCCAGGGCGCACGGCTCAGCCCGCCATGGGTCGGGGCGCGCCCGGGTAGGTGCCGAAGTACCAGTGGTTGCCCTCCGGATCGGCGGCGGCGAAGTCGCGCGAACCGTAGTCCGTGTCGTACGGCGCGGTGGTGATCCGCGCCCCGGCGGCGACGGCCCGCGCGTGCAGGGCGTCCGGGTCCGCCGTGACCACGTACGCGCTGAACGTCCCGGGGCCGCCCGGCCAGGGCTCGGCCCCCTCGGGCGTCGGACGGTCGGAACCGAGCATCACACCACCGCCCTCAGGCCAGGCCAGCTCCGCGTGGGCCACGAACGCGCCCTCGCCGTAGGCGACCACCTCCTTGAAGCCGAACGCCTCCGAGAGGAAGCGGATCAGCGCGCGGGCGTCGCGGGCGCGCAGGCTCGGCCAGACCTGCGGCGCAGGCGTCGTACCGCCGGTGTTGGTGCTGTCGCTGCCCATGGCGGGTACCTCCTTCGGGTCGTGGCGACCGGTCCCGGACGGGCACCGGGCCGGACCGCCGTCATGCCTCCCACTCTGGCGCGGGCCCGGTGGCCCCGCCTTGGACGATTCGGAACTTCGCCGCGTCCGGGCCCTCCTCGGCCAGCCAGGTACTCGGCGCGCACCCGGCCAGTGCGCGGAACTCGCGGGCCAGATGGGCCTGGTCGGCGAAGCCGCAGTGCGCCGCGAGCTCCGCCAGCCGGGGCGTCCCGCCGGGCGCGGCCAGCAGCCGTCGGGCCCGGTCGAACCGGATCACGCGGGCGGCGGCCTTCGGGCTGAGGCCGGTCTCCCGGCGGAACCGGTCCAGCAGGTGCCGTTCGCTCCACCCGGTCTCCCGGGCGAGCGCGGCCACCGGCAGGGCCCCACCGCTGCGGCGCAGTGCGGACCAGGCGTGGACGACCTCCGGTGGCACCTGGCCGGACGGGCGCGCGAGCCGCAGCAGCGCGCCGTCCAGCGCCGCGAAGCGCTGCGGCCAGTCGCGGGCCTCCCGGACCGCCTCCCGGAGGTTCGCGACCGCCGCCCCGAGCACGGCCTCGGCCGGGAC
The DNA here is from genome assembly GCF_042885845.1 of Kitasatospora sp. NPDC058032. NCBI lineage: Bacteria > Bacillati > Actinomycetota > Actinomycetes > Kitasatosporales > Streptomycetaceae > Kitasatospora > Kitasatospora sp. NPDC058032. Next base: position 157,938 of record NZ_JBHVRK010000016.1, read on the forward strand.
GTCCAGCCCGGACAGCTCCCCGGCCGGCAGCCCGAACAGGGCCCGCGCCGCGAGCGGGTGGACGGCGAGCTGGATGCCGGACTGCCGGCCGTCGTGGCTGATCAGCGCGGGCGCCGTGTGCAGGCCGCCGATCAGCGTGGCGTACCGGCCGGGTGGCTGCCCCGGGTCCGGGTGACCGGCCAGCGTGAGCGGATCGTCCAGGGTCAGGATGAAGGTGAGGTACGGGGACGGCAGGCCGCGGTGCAGGGCGGGTGGCACGCCGTGCTGGCGGTAGCCCGAGTACCAGGCCACGTACGGGCGCAGCGCCGTCGTGGGCCGCACCCGGACCGCCTCGTCGAGCAGGTCGTCGCCGGCCGCCGTCCTGCCGGGCGGTGCCCCGGCGAACTCGTCCGTCACGCCCCCAGTATCGGTCCGCCCCGTCGCCCGCCGCAGCGGCCGGGCCACCGCCGGGCCCTGCTCCCGCACGGCCCGGCGGTGACCGCACGTAGCCCCCGGGGCGATGCGCTCGCGGACCGTCGGCGGGGTGCATAGGGTGGGCGCAGCGGACCGTTCGCTGCTCGGGGGAAGACCCTGAGGAGGAGTCCCCGTGACCACAGCCCGAGACATCATGCACCCCGGCGCCCAGTGCGTCGACGCCGAACAGAGCCTCGCCGACGCCGCCCGGATGATGCGCGACATGAACGTCGGCGCCCTCCCGATCTGCGGTGGCGACCAGAAGCTGAAGGGCATCATCACCGACCGCGACATCATCGTCCGATGTATCGCGGAGGGACGGGACCCGGCCGCCGTGAAGGCCGTGGAACTGGCCGGCCACCTGCACTGCGTCCGTGCCGAGGACGGCATCGACGTCGTGCTCCAGAAGATGGAGCAACACCAGATCCGCCGGATCCCGGTGATCGACGGTGACCGGCTGGTCGGCATGATCAGCGAGGCCGACCTGGCGATGGGCCACCGTCAGGGCCACCGCCTGACGGACCAGCAGATCGTCGACTTCATGGACAGCGTCTACATGAAGCGGTGACGCCGGACCTGCCGGGGCGGGGCGAGCGGGCCCCGCCCCGCGAGGGCGCCCGCGCCGAGCCGTGCGAGGGTCCTCGCCGTCGCCTCCGGACCCGGGCCGCAGGGCGATGACGGCGACGGTGACGACGGTGGCGACTGCCGGGACGAGGGCCGCGAGGACGGCGGGGGACGTCAGGACCGTCAGGGCCCGGACGGGTCGGCGAAGGCGCGATCGGATGATCCGACGGTCCGTCAGAACGCTGTGGCGCATGGATGTTCACTCCGCGGTCCGAGGTCCCGGGGGTGGGCCGGGAGGATCGCTGAACCTGACGCTGATGAGGCTAGGGGTCCGCGCAGGGGGCCAAGAAGTGCCGATCTGCACATGTTCGCGCGGTCTGTGCCCTGGCCCTCCATGACCTTTGGCCAATCTTTGTGCGCGGGAGGGGAGGGTGCCGGGAACGCGGGTACAGTCCCGGCGTGGTCGGGACCGGCCCGGTCGGCACTGAGGAGGGGTGGATGGAACAGCGCGCCGTGCGGTGGATCCCGCCCGTGCTCTACACCGTGGTTCTGGCCGGTGGCTTCTACCACGCGGCGGTCGCCGCCGGTGAGTTCGGCGGTGCCCGGCTCACCGTCTTCGCCGCCGGCCTGCTGGCCCTGCTCGCCCTGGAGGCGCCCGGGCCGGACCTGGCGCCGGCCGCGCGGCTGCCCGCGGAACCGCTGCTGGTGGCGCGGGTGGTGTTGTTCGTGGTGGTCGCGGTGGTGGACGGCTCCGGGGTGTCGCGGGCGCTGTTCGTCCTGGTGCCGTTCACCGCGTACCTGGCCTTCGGCCGGTGGGCGGCGCTCGCCTGCGCCGCCGGGTGTGTCGGGCTGCTGCTGGTCGGGCTGACGGTCCTGGCGCCGGGGTGGTGGGTGCGGCCGGTCTACGTGTCGGACGTGCTGATGTTCGGCCTCGCCCTGGCGCTGGTCCTGTCGGTGGCCGGGGCGGCGGTCCGTGAACAGGAGACGCGGGTACGGCTGGAGGAGTCGCGCGAGCGGCTGGCCCGCTACGCGGAGCGGGTCGCGGAACTGTCCGCGGCCGACGAGCGCAGCCGGGCGGCCGGGGAGATCCACGTGAGCCTCGGCCACCGGCTCACCGCCGTCGGCGTGCAGTTGGAGAAGGCCGAGGCGTTCCGGGCGCTGGACCAGGAGGTCTCGGCGCGGGCCCTCGCGGAGGCGCGCCGGTCGGTCGGGCGGGCGTTGGAGGAGGTGCGCGCGTCGGTGGGCGTGCTGCGCGGGGTGCGCCCGTTCTCCCTGGTCCGCTCGCTCGCCGAGCTCGTCCGGTACCTCGGCGACGAGCGGCTGGCGGTGGAGCTCACGGTCACCGGTGAGGAGTCGGGCCACGACGCCGGGACGCTCACGACCCTCTACCGCGCCGCGCAGGAGGCGATCACCAACGCCCGCCGGCACGGCCGGGCGACCAGGGTGGAGGTCCGGCTCGTCCTGGACGGTCCGGCCGCCCGGCTGACCGTCACCGACAACGGGAGGGGGATCGCCCGGGGCTCCGTACCGGGCCACGGCATACGCGGTTTGCGCGAGCGGGTGGCGCTGCTCGGCGGCCGGGTGGACATCCGTGGCGGGGTCGGCGGGGTCGGCGGGGCCGGCGAGGCCGGCGAGGCCGGTGAATCCGGGGGCGTGGCCGTCACCGTGACGGTGCCCCGCCGGTCGCCCGCCGGAGCCGGAGCCGGAGCCGGAGCCGGGGTTGACGTCACGACGACGGCAACGACCGCCGCAGCGGCGGCGACCAGGGCAGATGGTGCGACCGGCCGAGCTGCCGGATGAACATCGCGCGCGACTCCGGGTTCTGACGGCCCGCCCGCCAACCCGTCGGCACCCGAGCCCGCCGCGAGCCCCGCCCGAGCCCCGCCCGAGCCCCGCCATGAGCCCCGCCACGAGACGGGCGCGGTGCCGAGGACCGCTCGGCACCGCGCCCGCCCCGGTCAGCAGGTGAGCACCGGCGCGGCCCAGTCGGCGTGGTCGCTGTTGGTGCCGTCGCCACCGTCCGTCACCACGAGCCGCAGCTCGTTGGCTCCGGTCAGCGCCGCCGTGAGGTGCTTGACCCCGGAGGCTGCGGTGATCCGCCCGCTGTCGGCGACCTTGCTGTCGTCGGCGTAGATCTCGAAGGAGACCGAGCCCCGGCCCTGCGCCTCGTCGTCGACGCCCACGTCGGTGCTCAGCGCGGAGCAGGACCCGCCGAGGTAGTAGACGATCTCGCTGAACGCGTTGACGCCCAGGCCCTTGGCGTACTTGGCGCCCCCGATGCTGATCGTGGAGCCGTCGCGGGTCTGGTTGTCACCATTGCTCATGTCCCGCTCGACCGGACCCCAGCTGTTGCCCGCGGCGGACCAGGCGAGGTCGGAGAGCTGGTAGGTGCCGGCGGCCGGGCCGCTGCCGCAGGCGATCCGGACGTTCGCCCAGTCGGCGTGGTCCCAGCTGGTGCCGTCGCCGCCGTCGGTGACCACCAGCCGCAGCTCCTGGGCCCCGGTGAGGTCGGCGGTGAGCCGCTTCGCCGCGTCCCGGCCGGTGACCGGACCGCTGTCGGCGGCCTTCGCACCGTCCGCGTAGACCTGGAACACCACCGAGCCGTTGCCGTACGCCTCGTCGTCGATCCCGACGTCGCTGACCAGATTGCGGCAGGTGCCGCCCAGGTGGAAGCCGATCTCGCTGGGGGCGTGCACCCCCAGGCCGTAGGGGTACTGGACGCCGCGGACGGTGATGGTCCGTCCGTCGCCGGCCGCGTGGTCGCCGTTGCTGTGGTCGCGCTCCACCGGGCCCCAGAAGTTGGTGGCGGAGGTGAACGGCAGGTCGCTCAACCGCGTGACCCCGTTGGGCGGGGAGACCGGCGAGCTCGGGGTGACCCGGAACATCGCCGTGCCGTGTCCCGGGACGACCGCGCCGATCGCCCCGGTGCTGGTCGTGGTCTGCTTGGACCACAGGTCCTTGACCGTGTACGACGCCGCGCCGCCGATGCCGACGGCCTGCGCCGTGGTGCTGATGGTGGTGTCGTAGGAACGCTCGTTGGTGAGGGTCACCGAACGGCTGCCGTCCGCCAGCGGCTTGCTCATCACCACGAGGCCGTTCACCCGGGAGACCACGGAGCCCTGCCGGCCGAGCGGGTCCTGGTCCACCGCGATGACGTCCTTGTTGGTGAGGATCTCCAGGGTCTCCGGCTCAGCGCCGCGCAGGTCGGAGCCGATCAGCAGCGGTGCGGCCATCTGGGCCCAGAGACTGAAGTGGGTCCGGTACTCGGTGCCGGTCATGCCGCCGTTGCCGACCTCCAGCATGTCCGGGTCGTTGAAGGCCCCGGGCTTGGCGTAGTTGGCCAGGCCCTGGTTGGCCTGCGCGATGGAGATCATGCTCTCCCAGTTGTCACTGATGTCACCGGTGGTGCGCCAGGAGTTGCCCACCGGCTGCGCCCAGTTCCACGGCCCGGTGCTGCCCCACTCGCAGATGCTGTAGAGGATCGGCCGGCCGGTCCGCTTCAGCGCGTCGCCCATGGCCCGGTAGCGGGTCTGCGCATCGACGCCCTGGTTGCGGCAGTTGTCGTACTTGAGGTAGTCGACGCCCCAGGAGGCCCACAGATCGGCGTCCTGCTGCTCGTGGCCGAGGCCGCCGGGGAAGCCCTTGGTGTCGCAGGTGTGGTCGCCGGCGCTGGAGTAGAGGCCGAACTTCAGCCCCTTGCCGTGCACGTAGTCGGCGAGCGCCTTGATGCCGTGCGGGAAGCGGACCGGGTCGGGCACGAGGTTGCCGGCCCCGTCGCGCTGGGGCAGCGCCCAGCAGTCGTCGAGGTTGACGTACTGGTAGCCGGCGGCCTTGAGGCCCTTGTCGACGAAGATGTCGGCGATGTTCTTGATCATCGCCTCGTTGAACTGCTCCCCGCAGGCGGTGGAGTTCCAGTTGTTGAACCCCATCTGCGGGGTCAGGTTGAGGCCGTTGTCGAGGGCCGCGGCCGGTGGCGCGGTGGCGAGTTGGAGTCCGACGGTGAGGGCGCCGCCACCCGCCATCAGGGTGAGCGCGGTCAGTGCGGCCGCGAAGCGGCGGCCCGGCCGGGTTTCGGGGGTGCGCAAGAATCCTCCAGGTGAGGGAGCCGAAAGGATGGTCGGGTCGGGGGAGTTGGACCCGGGGAAGGAAGGAACGGAACGCGGCCGCTCAGTTGAGCAGTGTCCAGGCCTGACCGGGGGCGGCCGGGTTCGGCGCGCCGAGGACGACCGCGGAAGTCGGTGCGCTCTGCGGGGCTTCCAGGGCCAGCCCGGTGGCGACATTGGTGATGATCAGTGCGCCGGTGGCGGTGTTCTGCATGACCCGCCACTTCTGGTGCGGGCTCGCGGGGTCCCAGCGGTTGAGCACCCAGGCAGCCGAGCCGGTCCCGTTGCCGCCGGTCAGCGTGCCGTGCACCTGGGTGGGCGTGTCGCAGTTGTCGGTGATGTGCACGGTGCCGTCGGGGTTCGGGGTGAACTTCCACTGCTCCGAGGTGTGCCAGTCCCACCAGGTGTTGATGTCGGTGGTGGAGCCGTCCGGCGCGGCGCACATGCCGCGGACCTCCAGGGCCTGGCCGCCGGTGCCGCCCGCGCTGATGCCGTGGTAGCGGCCGTCGCCGACGACCGCGGCCGGGACGGTGCTGGGCAGTGCCTTGAGGCGGTACAGCGCGACGCCGTGCGGTGCCACCCAGGACCCGACGGTGTTGGTGAAGACGCCGGTGGTACCGGTCCAGAGGTCCTTGACCGTGTAGCCGGGGCCGGTCAGCCCGAGATCGGTGAGCGTGGTGGTGATGTTCTGCCAGCCGGACGGGTCCTGGTTGACCAGCAGCACGGCGGTGTCGCCGTCGGCGAGTTGGCGCTTGAGCACGATCGGTTTGGTGGGACCGTCCGGCGGGGCGCCGACCAGGGTGGCCGGCTTGCCGAGGCGGTCCTGGTCCACCGCGATGACATCGGTGTTCTTGTAGATCGCGAGGGCGGAGTCGCTGATGCCGGTGGTCCAGGTGACGCCCTGGTCGGTGTGCCGGGTGTCCGCCGCGGTGCGCAGGTCGGCGCCGCTGATCAGGGGGGCGGCCATCATCGCGAGGATGGACATCTCGCTGCGCGCCTCGTCGTCGGTCATCGGCTTGTGGCAGGTGCAGTTGTCGGTGGTGCCGTAGACGCCGTAGGGGTACAGCCAGCCCGCGAACATCATGTCCATGTCATTCCAGCTGCCGGGCCGGACGTTGCCCGGGTACTCCAGCGCGGTCCGCAGCTGGCCGTTGTAGAGCACGCCGTCCAGGTCGGGGCCGCGGTCGCCGCCGATCCGGCACAGGTTGGCGACCTGGCCGCACCACTTGCCGGTCGGCGCGTAGCCGGGCGCCTCGTACGCGGGCGTGCCGGCGGCGACGACGACCGGGTCGGTGCGGGCGGGGTCGTCGGCCGCCAGTAGGTACGGGATGCCGGTGTGCACGGGCTGGGCGGAGATGCTCAGGGTGACCCGGGGCCGGTTCCGGGCGGCGGAGGAGGCGTCCAGTGCCCGGCGGAAGTCCTGGGCGCGGGCGTAGATGGAGCGGGTGAGCTCCCGGCCGATGCCCTGGGTGTAGTAGCGGTGGCCGTCCGGTCCGGTGATCTGGGGTCCGTAGGGGCAGTCGTCGTACTTGACGTAGTCGACGCCCCAGGCCACGAAGTCGTCGGCGTCGGTGCTCTCGTGGCCCAGGCTGCCGGGGTGGCCCTGGCAGGTGGTGTAGGTGGTGGTGGCGTAGATGCCGAACTTCATGCCCTTGCTGTGCGCGTACCAGGAGAGGTATTCGATGCCGTTGACGGTGCGGCCGTTGACGGTGCGGGAGGGGAAGCGCGCCGGGTCGGGCACCAGGTGTCCGCTGGTGACGTCGAAGCCGGTGCCGTCGGTGCCGCTGACCGGGTTGCGGTTGGCGTCGTAGAGCTGCATGGCGCCTTCGGCGGTCTTCGCGAAGTCGGTGCTCTGGCCGTCGCGGTGGCCCAGTGACCACCCGTCGTCGATCGTGACGGTGTCGTAGCCGGCCGCGACCAGTCCGCGGGCGACCATGAAGTCGACGGTCTGCACGACCTGTTCCTGGGTGACGGCGGTGCCGAGGGTGTTCCAGGAGTTCCAGCCCATCGGCGGGGTGAGGGCCTGTCCGTTCTCGACGGTGACGGCCGTGGGCGCGGCCGCGGCGGGGCCCGCCGCCGGGCCGAGGGCGAGCGTGCCGAGGCCGGACGAGGCGAGGGTCAGCGCCAGCAGTGTGCGGGGGACGATTCGGGGCGCGGATCTGCGCATGGGCGCTCCAGGAGTGCGCGGGTGGGGGGCGCATGAGGTTCGCTGGTGAAGGGGAGTCGCGCTGGTGCTTTCTGTCTCATTTTCAAACAGAAAGCAACGCAGCATAGGTCTGGCGGGAGCCGAGATTCAAGAGCGCCTTTCTGCTGCAAGGGGCTTGACGGTCCATCAGTACCGGGTGTGATATTTCACATCGCGTTGAAATCTGTTTGGTTCTGCTTGATGAGGAGCGGTCCAGTCCATGACCAGAAGCACCAGCCGCCGCGCTGCGGTCGGCTCCCTCCTGCTCGCCCTCGGCCTGACCGCCGCCTGCTCCGACGGGCAGGAGACGACCACCGGCAAGGCCTCGGCGGCACCCGTCGACGGGAAGATCTCGATCACCTACCTGCAGAAGCAGGGCGACCAGGAGTACTTCATCGGCGAGGCCGCCGGCGCCAAGGCCAAGGCCGCCGAACTCGGCATCGACCTCAAGGTGGTCAACCTCGGCAGCGACGCCAACAAGACGGTCAGCGAGGTGCAGGGGGCCGTCGCCCGGAAGACCAACGGGGTGATCGTCGTCGTCCCCGACCCGGCCGTCGGGCCGCAGGTCGTGCGGACCCTCCGGGACGCCGGGACCGCCCTGCTCACCTCCGACGACCAGGTCTGCGCCACCGGCCCCGACCCGGCCGCCTGCGCCAAGGCCGACCTGGTGCCGCGGATCGGCTTCAGCGGCGCCCAGATGGGCGCCGAGGTCGGCCGGCGCGCCGCCGAGGAGTACACCAAGGCGGGCTGGTCGGCGGCCGACACCCGGGTCGTCTCGGCCTGGAAGCAGGACGTCACCGTCTGCGGGGACCGCGTCAAGGCGGCCAAGGAGGCCTTCGATTCGGCCGCCCCCGGCGTGCGGACCATCGACGTCGCCACCGACAACACCCCCACCGGCGCGCAGGACAAGGTCGCCGCGACCGTCACCGCCAACCCGGGCGTCAAGCACTGGGTGGTGTGGGGCTGCAACGACGAGAACGTGCACGGCGGCGTCACCGCGCTGCAGAACGCCGGCCTCGGCGCGAACGACGTGATCGGCGTCGGCCTCGGCGCCTACCTCGCCTGCAAGGACTGGAGCGCGGGCAAGCCGACCGGGATGAAGGCCGCGCTGTTCATCAACGGGCGGGAGGTCGGCGCGCTCGCCGTCCAGACCATGTACGACAAGCTCAAGAACGGCAAGGAGTTCCCGGCCGAGCTGTTCGCGCGCGCCACCATGGTCGACGCCGCCACCTGGCAGGGCGCGGGAGTCACCTGTGGCTGACCGGGCCGCCGAGCCGTCGGCCACCCCGGAGCCGCCCGGGCCCCGGCCGCCCACCGGGCAGCGGCCCGCCCCGCAACCGCCCGGCACCACCGGCGTCGCGGCCCTCACCAAGACCTTCGGCGCCGTCCGGGCCCTGAGCGGCGTCACCCTCGACTTCCCCCGCGGGACGGTCACCGCGCTGATGGGCGAGAACGGCGCGGGCAAGTCCACCCTGCTGAAGATCCTCACCGGCGACCACCGGCCCACCGAGGGCCGCGTCCTGCTCGACGGCCACCCCGTCGACCTGCGCTCCCCGGCCCAGGCCCGGGCCCTCGGCATCCGGATCGTCCCGCAGGAACCGGAGATCGTCCCGCACGTCTCGGTCGCCGAGAACGTCTACGCCGGCGCCCTCCCCACCGGCCGGGGCCGCCGGCTGGACCGCGCCGCGCTGCGCCGCCGGATCACCGCCGACCTCGACCGGCTCGGCTTCACCGGCGTCCTCGACCCCGACCTGCCCGGCTCCCGGCTCACCGCCGCCCAGCGCCAACTGGTCGAAATCATGCGCGCGCTGACCGGTGGGGCCGGCGAGGCCAAGCTGATCGCCTTCGACGAGCCCACCTCCTCGCTGTCCGAGCACGAGGCCGACACCCTCTTCGCGCTCATCGGCCGGCTGCGCGCCGAGGGCGTCGCGGTCGTCTACGTCTCGCACCGGATGCGCGAGATCTTCCGGCTCGCCGACCGGATCGCCGTGCTGCGCGACGGAGCGCTGGCCGGCGTCCAGGACGCACGCGACACCACCGAGGGCGACCTCGTGCGGCAGATGGTCGGCCGCGACCTGTCCGCCCTGTTCGTCCGCGGCGACGTCGCCACCGACCGCGTGGTGCTGCGGGCCCGCGGCCTGACCACCGACCACGTGCGCGACATCGACCTCACCGTCCGGGCCGGAGAGGTCGTCGGTCTGGCCGGGCTGATCGGCGCGGGGCGCTCGGAACTCGCCCTGGCGCTCGCCGGGGACCTGCCGGTCCGCGCCGGCACGGTCACCCTCGACGAGCAGCCGCTGCCCACCGGCAGCCCCGGCCGGGTGATCCGCGCCGGCCTCGGCCTCGCCCCCGAGGAGCGCAAGGCCCAGGCCCTCTTCCTGCACCGGTCGATCCGCGACAACACCTCGATCGCCGTCCTGGACCGGCTGCGCCGCTGGCGCTTCGTCAAACGTGCGGCCGAACGCGACCTGGCCCGCGTGTACACGGACCGGCTGCGGGTGCGCGCCCCGTCCATCGAGCACGAGGTGCGCAAGCTCTCCGGCGGCAACCAGCAGAAGGTCGTGCTCGCCCGCTGGCTGGCCCGCCGGCCCAAGCTGCTGATCCTCGACGAGCCGACCCGCGGCATCGACGTCGGCGCCAAGACCGAGATCCACCGGATCATCGCCGACCTGGCCGAGGAGGGCGTCGCCCTGCTGGTCATCTCCTCCGAACTGCCCGAACTCCTGGGCCTGGCCGACCGGATCGTCGTCCTGCAGAACGGCCGGATCACCGGCGAACTCGACCGCGCCGACGCCACCGAGGAGGCCGTCCTGCAGCTGGCCATGGCCGACGACATCACCGCGGCCGCCACCGCCGACCGCCCGTCCTTCCCGGGAGCACCCTCATGAGCAGCGCCGCCACTCCGCCCGCCGTCGGGCGACCCGGTTCCGGCGAACCCGGGTCCGGAGAACCCGGCTCCGGCCGCGGACCGCGCTCCGGCCACGGCCGCCGGCGGCGCACGGGCGGCCGCCCGCTCGCCCTGCTCGCCGGGATCGGCGGCCAGAACCTCAGCCTGCTCGGCGCCCTGGCCCTGGTCCTCACCGTCTTCGGCCTGCTCGACGACAACTACCTCGGCTTGACCAACCTCCAGGTGATCGCCGAGGCCGCGACCATCACCGGCCTGCTCGCCGTCGTCCAGACCGTCGTGATCATCTGCGGCGGCCTGGACATCTCGGTCGGCTCACAGGCCGGCCTGGCCTCCGTGGTCAGCGCCATGGCCTTCACCTCGGCCGGGTCGAACGCCCTCGCCGGGACGGCGGCCGCGGTGGCCGTCGGCGTCCTCGTCGGCACCGTCAACGGCCTGGTCATCGTCCGCGGCCGGGTCAACGCGACCATCGCCACCCTGGCCGGACTCGCCGCCTACAAGGGCATCGCCCAACTCGTCTCGGACGGGCGGGCGCAGGGCTATGTGCTCGGCGACCCCGTGTTCGTCTTCCTGGGCCGCGGCAAGATCGCCGGACTGCCGGTGATGGTCTGGATCCTGATCCTCGTCGCGCTCGCCGTGCACGTCCTGCTCACCTACACCGACCTCGGCCGCAACCTCTACGCGATCGGCGGCAACGACACCGCCGCCCGGCTGGCCGGCATCGCGATCAACAAGTACCTGGTGGCCGTCTACGCCCTGATCGGCGCGGTCGCCGCGCTCGCCGGCATCCTGCTCACCGCCCGCACCGGGTCGGGCCAGCCGGTCTCCGGCAGCGAGGGCCTGGAACTCAAGGCGATCACCGCCGCGGCGCTCGGCGGCTGCGCCCTCAAGGGCGGCCGGGGCGGGATCGGCGGCACCCTGCTGGCCGTCGCCCTGCTCGGGGCCCTGGAGAACGGGCTCACCGTCGAAGGCATCAACTCCTTCTGGCAGAACGTCGCCCAGGGCTCCCTGCTGGTGGTCGCCGTCGTCGTCCAGCAGTCCCGCTCCGGCGACCGCGCGGTCGGCCTGCCCGGCTAGGGTCCGGTCGGCCTGCCCGGTCAGCGTCCGGCCGGCCCGGCCGGCCTCAGTCCGTCGGGACCGGAGCGACGACCAGCTCCCCGACGGCCTCCGCCAGGGCGGTGCGGGCCTGGGCGTTGAGGCCCGAGTCGGTGACGAACACGTCGATCTCGTCGAGCCCGGCGAACCCGCTGAGCGCGACCACGCCCCACTTGGTGTGGTCGGCCACCACCGCGACCCGGCGGGCGGAGGCGACCAGTGCCCGGTTGGTCTGCGCCTCGGCGAGGTTGGGGGTGGTCAGACCGGCCTTCTCGCTGACCCCGTGCGCCCCGAGGATCAGCAGGTCGACATGGAGCGAGCGGACCGCCTGGTCGGCCAGCGGGCCGACCAGCGCCGCCGAGGGGGTGGGCGAGCCGCCGGTCAGCAGCAGCGTGGGCGCGCCGGCCGCCGGCTCGTCACCCGTCGAGCGGATCAGCTCCGCGACCGGCAGCGAGTTGGTGACGACGGTGAGGCGCGGTACGTGCAGCAGTCGGGCGGCGACCGCGTACGCCGTGGTGCCCGCCGCGAGGGCGACCACGCTGCCGGGCTCGACCAGGGTGGCCGCGGCCTCCGCCACGGCCGCCTTCGCGGCCGATTCCAGCGCCGACTTCGCCTCGAAACCCGGCTCGTCGATGGCCGTGCCGGCGGCGGCGACGGCCCCGCCGTGCACCTTCTTCACCACGCCGGACCGCTCCAGGGCGTCGAGGTCACGGCGCACGGTCATGTCGGAGACGCCCAACTGCTCGACCAGCTCGGCGACGCGCACGGCCCCGCTGCGGCGCACCATCTCGGCGATCATCGCCTGCCGCTGATGGGCCAGCAGCCCGCTGTCGGCCAAGACCCCACTCCTCACGCTGGTACGCCCTGCGGGACCGGGTGGTCCGCGAGTCCGTCAAGGATACTGTCCGACCGGGTACGGCCGACCGGGACCGCCCAGCCGGGCCCGGCCGACCGGGCACGGCCGACCACCGAGGTGCGGCGGGCGTCCGGCATGCGGAAAGCGATGTCCCCGCCGGTGGCCCGAAGGCGGACCGGGACCTGCACGCGCAGTACCCGGCCGCCGGACGGACGAGGAGTTCGACGACTACTGCGCGCGCAAGCCGCACGTGGCCACCAGCCTCGACGGCCACGCCGCAGAACGCACGACGCCGCTGGACGCCGACCGGCCCTTCAGGGGCCCGGTCGGGTGCAGCGGCGTTGTCGTGGTGCTCCCCGCGGAGGGGGTGCGGTGCTCCCCGGCGAGGGGAGGCGCGGGGTCCTGCCCGGCCAGGGGTCTTACTTGGTCAGACCGGCCTTGACGGAGCAGACCGGCCAGGCGCCGGGGCCCTGCGAGGCGAGGACCTTCTCGCCGACGGCGATCTGCTGCGCCTTGGTGGCCTGGTGGGCCTGCGGCGCGTAGGCGGTGCCACCGAAGGCGGCCCAGGTGCTGGAGGTGAACTGCAGGCCGCCGTAGAAGCCGTTGCCCGAGTTGATGGCCCAGTTACCGGTCGCCTCGCACTGCGCGACCTTGTCCCACACGGAGACCGGCGCGGCGGAGGCGCCGTTCGCCGCGACGAGGCCGGCCACCGGGAGAGCGGTGAGCGCCCCGGCCATCAGAGCCATCCGGACGCGGTTGCGGCGCTTGGTGGCGGTGGTGGTGGCAGCGGCGGTCTCGTTACGGAAGGTCATGGGTTTCCTTTCGGAGAGGGTTTGCGAGCGTGCGGAACCAGGCCCTCGGAAGGCCGTCGGTTTCGGGGACTCAGCACTCGCGTGGTCTTGCACCGTCCTGCTCCCGGGGCGGTGAGGCCCTGGTGAGCGGCTTGCTCGGTGCAACGACTTCGAAGTTACGGGGGCTGTGGGGCTGTTTCAAGGAATCGCAGGTTTAGCCACGTCAGGGCGGGGTTACCGCTAGTAAGGATCAAGAAAATGGGTGGATTTGAAGGCAAATGTCCCGATTTTCAAGATCAAACCTTCTGGGAAAGTGGCCTGGCGCACATCCCGGGCCCTGTGAGGCCGCGCACACGGTCGACGGCGCGTGACGGGCGCTCGCCGCGCCGTGCGCGAATCCGCCCCTCCGGGGGCCGGGAACCGGGGGCGCGGGTGGCCCGCACCACAGCCCTCACCGGCCGTGCCCCCTGCGGTCACCCGCCGTGTCCGGCATAGCCTCGGGCCATGACCAACGAGAGCGATGCGGAGCGGGACGAGGCGGACTTCGAGGCCGAGGAGCCGGGCGGTGCGGTCGCGCCGGCCGGGTTCGAGCTGGGCACCGACGGCCCCAAGATGCTCCTGGCGGGCCTGGACGGCTCGGACTCCTCCTGGCGTGCCACCGCCTACGCGGCCGGCCTGGCCCGGCGGCAGAACGCCACCCTGGCGATCGCCTACATCCAGCCGGTCCTGGGCGCGGCCACCGCCCTGGCCGGCGCCGCCGTCGAGGAGACCACCCGGGAGATCGCCGAGGAACTGCTCACCGCGATCCGCGAGGCCGAGCACCGGCTGCGCGACGTCTGGCGGGTGGACTGGCGCTTCCTGACCGTGCGCGGCGACCCGTACACGGGGCTGGCGCGGCTGGCGGACGAGCTGCGGGCCGACGGGGTGGTGGTCGGAGCCTCCGAGCAGGCCGGGCACCGGGTGATCGGCTCGGTCGCGGTGCGGCTGGTCAAGGCGGGCCGCTGGCCGGTCACGGTGGTCCCGTAGGCGCCCGCGGGGAGGGGAAGGCGCGCAGCGAAGGAGAACGGGCTGCGGCCCCGGGGTTCCGGGACCGCAGCCCTCGGCGTGCGGGGGCGCGCCGGTGAGGCGTCGGCGCGCGGGCGGGCTTCGGTCAGAGGACGGACAGACTGTTGCCGCAGACGTTGATCGGGACGCTGATCGGGATCTGGATCTGGTTGCCGGACAGCACGCCCGGCGAGTTGGCCACCACACCGCTGGCGTAGGCCCCGCCCTCGTTGATACAGGTCGTTCCGCCGCCCTCGTGAGGGGCGGGGGTGTGGAACGCGGGGGCGTGCTGCCCCGGCTCGTGGTGCCCGTGCTCGGGCTCGTCGCAGTCGCCGGCGAAGGCGGGGCCGGCGGACAGGACCGCCAGCGCGGCACCGAGGCCCGCGGCGATCAGGTACTTCCTGGTGTTGGTCATGCCGAAGGAATAGCCAGCCGACACGCAGAGAACGACACAATCCGACCATCGGATCACCCGATCGCAGTCGGAAGCACACACCGATGCAGGAACGGCGCAACCCACCCGGCGCGGCCGACCGGGCGACGGCGCCGGGCCGCCCGAGGGCGCGGGGCCCGGCCCCGGGGCCCGCACGGGCCCGGCGCTAAGGTGCATGACCATGACGGACACCCCGGTCGATCCGCCCCGGACACCCCGCCGCCGTCCCGCCGGATCCGGCGGACCGGCGCACCCCGTCGCCGGTCCGGCCCACCACCCCGGGCGCCCGACGGACGACGTGAGCGCCACCACCGCCGCCACCCGCTCCGACGCCGGCCCGTCCGGCACCGACCTGCACCTCGACCTGCCCGCCACGGGCAGCCGCCGGTCCGCGCTGATGGCCGCCCTGCGCGAGGCGATCCGCAGCGGCCGGCTCGCCCCCGGCACCCGGCTGCCGCCCTACCGCACGCTCGCCGCCGATCTCGGCATCGCCCGCAACACCGCCGCCGACGCCTATGCGGAACTCGTCGCCGAGGGCTGGCTCACCGCCCGCCAGGGCTCGGGCACCGCCGTCGCCGAACGGGCCGAACCGGTCGCCGCGAACCGCGCCCGCCGCTCCTCCCTGCCGCAGCGCCCCACGCACGACCTGAGGCAGGGCCGGCCCGACGCGGCCGCCTTCCCCCGCACCGCCTGGCTCGCCGCCGGACGCCGGGCGCTCACCGCCGCGCCCAACGAGGCGTTCGGACCGGGCGACCCGCAGGGCCGGCGCGAACTGCGCGAGGCCCTCGCCGACTACCTCGCCCGCGCCCGCGGGGTGCGGACCGACCCGGACCGGATCGTGGTCTGCTCCGGCTTCGCCCACGCGCTGCGCCTGCTGTTCGACGGCCCTGGCGCCGTGCTCCCCGCCCGCAGCCGGGGCCCGCTCGCCGTCGAGGGCTACGGACTGCCCTTCCACCGCGGTCTGCTGGCCGCCGCCGGGGTCACCACCGCCCCGCTCCCGCTCGACGAGCACGGCGCGCGGGTCGGCGCGCTGGCGGACCAGCGCGAGGTCCGGACCGTGCTGCTCACCCCCGCCCACCAGTTCCCGACCGGGGGACCGCTGCACGCGGGCCGGCGGGCGGCCGTGGTGGACTGGGCGCGCGGGCGCGGCGGGCTGGTCCTGGAGGACGACTACGACGGTGAGTTCCGCTACGACCGGCAGCCGGTCGGTGCGGTGCAGGGACTGGACCCGGAGCGGGTGGTCTACCTCGGGACGGCCGGCAAGAGCCTCAGCCCGGCCCTGCGGCTCGGCTGGATGGTGCTGCCCGACCACCTGGTGGACCGGGTGGTCGCCGCCAAGGGGGAGCGCGAGGGCTGGGCGAGCGCGCTGGACCAGCTGACCCTGGCGGAGTTCATCGACTCGGGCGGCTACGACCGGCACGTGCGGCGGATGCGCCGCCGCTACCGCGAGCGCCGCGACCGGCTGGTCGACGCCCTGGCCGAACGGGCCCCGCACGTCGAGGTCACCGGGATCGCGGCCGGACTGCACGCGGTGCTCCGGCTGGCGCCCGGCACGGAGCGCTCGGTGCTCAAGGCGGCGGCCTACCGGGGGCTGGCCCTGGACGGGCTGGCGGACTTCCGGCACCCGCTGCTGGCCCCGGAGGCGATGCCGGCGGTGGACGGCCTGGTGGTCGGCTACGCGACCCCGCCCGACCACGCCTACCCGGCGGCCGTGGAGGCGCTCTGCGCGATCCTGCCGCCGCCGCTCTGACGGAGCACGGGCCCGGCCGCTCGGCGCCCGGTCCGCCGGACCGCTCCGTCGCCCGGCCCGTGGGCGAGCCGCCGTCCCGCGCGGCGGGAGGGGAGGGTAGGGCTCCGGACACCCGGGAGCGAAGCGAACCGGAAGGTAATGGCCCGGGCGTCCGCTCGCCGGTCATATGCCGGTACGGACCGGGGCGGAAGCCGCCGCCGCGACCCGGACGGCCGCCTACGCTCACTGGTCATGCGCACTTCACTCAAGAGCCGTCTCGGCCTCCCCGCGGTCCTCGCCTTCCTGGTCGCCCTGCTGCTGTCGGCGACCCCCGCCCACGCCGGCACCCCGGTACTGTCCGTCGCCGTCGACAAGGCGACCGCCACCCCGGGCTCCTCCGTCACCCTCACGCTCACCCTGACCAACACGCACGACACCGCCGCGCAGTTCGTCTACGAGTCCATCCAGCCGACCTACGCCACCACCCTGAACACCGGCCTGAAGTACGGCTTCTCCGCCTGTGGCGGCAACGTCACCAGCTGTGACACCGGCGCCACCAGCGGCCTGGTCCACCACTCCGTCCCGGTCGCGGCCGGCGCCACCACCACGGTCACCCTGACCTACGCCATCGGCGCCGACTCGGTCTGCGGCAACGGCGCGCGGATCGACTTCTACACCTACCTCTACTACGAGTACGCGAACGGCACCGCCAACGACTCCGGCGTCTTCCAGGTCCCCGGCAACGAGGTCGTCTGCTCCTGACGGCCCGCGTCCCCTCTCCTTCCGTGACCCCCCGTCAGGCGCCGCTCGCCCCCGTGGCGGCACCTGACGGGGGCTTCGCCGTTCCCGGTGCCCGTCCGCGTGCCTGCCCGTGTGTCCGTCCGCCCGCCCGGGCAGCGGCTGCCGCCCGGCGTTGTCGTACCCCCGTGACAGGCTTGGCGCATGGCCGAACTGGTGACCACCGACACCCGCGTGACCGTCCCCGGCGAGGGCGTGCCGCCGATACCCGGCGAGGTCGCGGAGCTGATCCGCGCCCGGGCCGGCGAGCGGCTGGCACCGCTGGTCCACGGGCTGTTCCGCTCCTCCCTCGTCCTCGATCCCGTGGCGGACACCGCGGACACCGCGGACACCGGTGACGCCGGCGGTGCCGCGCACGACGACGTGGTCGGCCGGCTCGGCGGGCTGCCCGCGCTGCCGGCGGGCACGGCCTGGCCGGAGTTCGCCGACCGTCCGATGCAGCTGCTCGCCCAGCTCGACTGCGCCGAGCTCGCCGCGGCCTTCCTGGCCACCGGACCGGACGCCGGCGGCTGGCCGCTGCCCGCCGACGGACTGCTGCTCTTCTTCCACGACGAGTGGCTCACCGACTTCACCGGCCGCGGCTGCCGGGTCCTGCACGTGGCCGCCGGTGCTCCGCCGCGGCCGGCGCCGCTCACCGAGCGTGGCACTCCCGCCGTGCCGGCCGTCCCGGTCCGGGCTGCCCGGGCGCTGTCCGCGCCGTCCTACCAGGACCGC
The DNA here is from genome assembly GCF_042885845.1 of Kitasatospora sp. NPDC058032. Taxonomy (NCBI): domain Bacteria; kingdom Bacillati; phylum Actinomycetota; class Actinomycetes; order Kitasatosporales; family Streptomycetaceae; genus Kitasatospora; species Kitasatospora sp. NPDC058032. The sequence goes on from NZ_JBHVRK010000016.1 coordinate 175,608, forward strand.
GAGCTGGAGCGGCTGTTCCCCGACGACTTCCTGATCGCCCTCGACCTCGCCCAGGACCTCGCCGAGCAGCTGCCCCGCCCCGCGGTCCGGGTGCTCGGCTGGTGCGACACCGACACCGGCCGCCCCGAGGGCCACCGCCCGCTGCTCCAGATCGAGAGCGGCGTGCTGGCCGCCGACTGGGGCGAGTGCGTCAACGTCTCCTTCTGGATCACCCCCGACGACCTCGCGGCCGGCCGCTTCGACCGGGTCCGGCAGGGCTTCGAGGTCGCCTGACCGGCGGGAGGCCGGATCCGCGTCCACGGGGGCGGAGTGCGTGCGGTCGGGGGCACCTCCCGGCCGCAGGCCGGGGCGGACGGCCCGGCAGGCGGGAGTTCGAGGGCAGCACCTAGGCTGGGAGGAGCCCGGGCGAGGCGTCGGTCCGGGTGTGGCCGGAGCGCGCGGCGGACGGTGGGACGGACGTGGCCCCAACGACAGACCCGGGCCCCGGGCGCCCGGAACAGCCCGGGGCACCCGGGGCCGACGAGAGCGCCCCCGTCGTCGAGCTGATGCGCTCGATGCGCGCCCACCCGGCCCGGATGCCGGAGCTGCTGGCGGTCTTCGCCGTCCGCCACCGCGGGCCCCGGGCCGCCCGCCGGGTCGCGGAGCTCCGGGCGGCGCATCCGGACGCCCCGGAGCGCGACCTGGCCCGGCGGGCCGTCGACCGCGCCCGCCGGGCCAGCCAGAACGAGGGCGCGTTCGTCGCGGGCCCCTTCCTCTGGATGGCCCCGTTCGCCTTCTGCATCGCGCTGCTGGCCCAGGGCCAGCTGCTGCTGGAGCTGGCCGCCCTCGCGGGCAAGGACCCCACGGACCGGGCCCGGGCCCCCGAACTGCTCGTCCTCCAGGGGGCGCACCCGGACCTCGCGAGTGCCGAGCGGGCCATCGAGGCCGGCCCGCCGCCGGAGGCGGACGCCGCTCGCCCCGGCCGGTTCCGGGGGTTCGCCGCACTGGTGTGGCGGATGGCCCGCCTGCTCGGGCTGACCAGCGAGGACGTCGTCCCGCCGCCGTCCCGGTGGCGGACCGCGGGGGAGTGGGCACTGCTCGCCCTGGTGTTCCTGGTCGGCACCGTCGCCCCGCTGATCTGGCTGCCCTACATGGCGTTCTCCTACAACCGGGCGACCGACCGGCTGGCCGCGCGCGCCGTCGCCTTCCACCTCGGCGGGGAGCCGGCCGACTGGCCCGGCCCCCGCCGGGCCCGGACCGACCCCGGGGTGGTGACCGCGGCCGCCCGGGCCGCGTTCGCGCTGCTCGTCCCGGTCGCTGGGGTGGGGGTCCTGTTGGTCGCCGACATCCGGCTCGCCGACAGCCGCTGGCCGGCCCTGGCCCTGGTGGTGATCGGCCTCTCGGTCCTGGTGAGCGGGCTCTGGTGGATGGCGCACTGGCGCTCCCTGCACCCGCCCAGGAACCGGCCGCCGTCCCGCCGCCGCACGGGTCCGCCCGCAGCCCGCCGGACCCCGCCCGACGGCCGGTCGCGACGCGAGGATTAGGCTGCCCACGGGCCCCCGGCCGAGGCCGACGCCGTTCGAACGCAGGTCCTGATCCGGACCCCTGTCCGCAGCCTTCAATCGCACAGTGTTCGAATCTCGAACAGACGTTTGACGGTCTCGCGCCCCACGGGCTGGGGCGCGCGCGCTCGCGCCCCTCCGTTTGGGTGGGGTGAATCGTTCCTGCGTCTGGGCGATTCGCATGCGCAGAAATGTGCGGCCGCGGTGGCGTGCGGTTCTCGGATTCAAACCTTCCGATCGGAGAGATTCACCCTATCGGGGGGCAGTCGGCTGCCGTGCGGGGTTGCCGGGGTCTTGGTGATCTAGGGTTCCGATGGATCGCCCGAGCGGGGCGCACCGCATCGCGAAGGCCGCCAAAACTCCCACCGATACGCGTATCTGATGATCCGTCGAAACAGAGACTCCGGCTGTCGGCCGGCCGTCCGACGGGTCGGCGTGACCCGATCACACGAAGGAGATCCCTGCCGATGTCCGTGGAGACGACCACCCCGGAGACACCGCAGGTGGCGCAGCAGTCCAGCCTGACGACGGCTGCGGCCCGCAATCTTGCCACGACCACCAAGTCCGCACCGCAGATGCAGGAGATCACCTCCCGCTGGCTGCTCAAGGTGCTGCCCTGGGTGCAGGCCGCCGGTGGCGCCTACCGGGTCAACCGCCGACTGACCTACACGGTCGGTGACGGCCGGATCGAGTTCATCAAGACCGGTTCCCAGGTCCGGGTCATCCCGCAGGAGCTCGGCGAACTCGCCCTGCTGCGCGGCTTCGAGGACGACGAGGTGCTCACCGCGCTGGCCGACCGCTGCGAGCAGCGCGACTTCGGCCCGGGCGAGGTGCTCGCCGACCGCGGCACGTCCGCGGACCGGATCTACCTGATCGCGCACGGCAAGATCAACCAGATCGGCACCGGCAAGTACGGCGACGAGACGGTGGTCAGCGTGCTCGGCGACGGTGACCGCTTCGGCGAGAACGCCGTGCTCGAACCCGACGCCGTCTGGGAGTTCACCGCCAAGACGGCGACCGCCGGTACGGTGCTGTCGCTGCTCCGCCGGGACTTCGAGCAGATCCGCGACAACTCGGCCGCGCTGCGGGAGCACCTGGAGGCCTTCCTCGCGCTGCCGCTCCAGGCCCAGAACGAGCGCGGCGAGGCCGAGATCGCCATGTCGGCGGGCCACCACGGCGAGTACCAGCTCCCCGGCGCCTTCGTGGACTACGAGCTCAAGCCGCGTGAGTACGAGCTGAGCGTCGCCCAGACGATCCTCAAGGTGCACACCCGGGTCGCCGACCTCTACAACCAGCCGATGAACCAGATCGAGCACCAGCTGCGGCTGACCATCGAGGCGCTGCGCGAGCGCCAGGAGCACGAGCTGGTCAACAACCCGGAGTTCGGCCTGCTCAACAACGCCGACTTCGACCAGCGGATCCAGACCCACTCGGGCCCGCCCACCCCGGACGACCTGGACGAGCTGCTCAACCGCCGCCGTGACCCCGACTACCTGCTCGCCCACCCGCGGACCATCGCCGCGATCGGCCGTGAGCTGAACGCGCGCGGGCTCTACCCGCACCACGTCGACCTCGGCGGGCAGCAGGTGCCGGCGTGGCGCGGCGTTCCGATCCTGCCGTGCAACAAGATCCCGATCAGCAAGGAGAACACCAGCTCGATCCTGGTGATCCGTACCGGCGAGGACAACCAGGGCGTCATCGGCCTGCACCAGACCGGCATTCCGGACGAGTACCAGCCGAGCCTGTCCGTCCGGTTCATGGGCATCGACGAGAAGGCGATCATCTCCTACCTTGTGAGTGCCTACTACTCCGCCGCGATCCTGGTGCCGGACGCGGTGGGTGTGCTGGAGAACGTCGAGATCGCGCACGGGCGCCGCTGAGGCGCAGTTCGGGCGGGCCCTCCCCGGGGGCCCGCCACGGGCCGGGCGTAACCGGTCCACCCCGATGATCGTTCAACCGGATACCGGACGGCCCGCCCCCGTGGCGGGCCGTCCGGTGTCGGCCCCCTCCCGGCGCGGCCGACCTCCTGACGACGCGAGAGGTGCACGGAGCGATGCCGCTGCCCCAGCCGCCCCGGCGGATATCGATGGACGGGCCGTCGTGACCGCGGACCGGAGCCCGGCGCCCGTCGCCGCCGGGCACGGTGCCTCCGGCGGCCCTCGCGCGCGGCGGATCCGGCTGGCCGGTGCGGCGGCCGGGGTGGCCGCGCTCTGCGCGCTGGTGAGCGGCTCGGCCGCCGCCCGCTCCACGGGGGACCAGCAGGGCGGCGGTCGGCCGCACGGCCCGGTCGTCGAGACCTGCGTCTGCGTCGGGACGGATGTCGCGGTCGGGGTCGGCCGGGGCGGCGTGGACGTCGAGGTGGGCGTGAACGTGGCGGTCGGCGTGGACGTCGACCTCGCCGGGATCCTGCACCACCCGCACCCGCACCCGCATCCGACAAAGCCGACGCACCACCCCTGCCCGTCGCCGTCGCCGAGCCCATCGCCCACTCCGACGCCGAGCCCGTCGCCGAGTGCGTCGCCGTCGCCGAGCCCCAGCCCGACGCCGACCCCGACGCCCCGGCCCACGCCGACTCCCACACCGACGCCCGTCGAGACGCCGACGCCGACGCCGATCGTCACCCCGATCCCCACCCCGGTGCCGACCCCGCCGCCGATCCCGGCCCCGGTGCAGCCGGCCCCGCCCGCCCCGCCGGCTCCGATGCCGCGGCCCATGCCGTCGGCCACCCCGCCGCCCGCGTCGCCCCGGCCGTCGGCGTCCACCCCCACGCCGAGACCGACGACCCCGCCGCCCGCGCCGGTCGTCCCGCCGCCCCCACCCCCGCCCCCGGCGCCCGCGCCCGAAGCGCCCGTGCCGCCCGCGTCGACGCCGACCCCGTTGCCCCCGGCTCCCAGCCCGGTGCGGTCGGCCCCGACGCTGCGACCCGTGCCACCGGCTCCGCCCGTCCAGGCGCCGGAGCGGCATCACGGCGGCTCCACGACCCGGACCATGCTGGTCGTCACGGTGCCCGCCGTGCTCGCGGCGGCGGCGCTGCGCCCGCGCGGCCGGGCCGGTCGCGGTGGTGGCGGCTCCGGCGGCTCCCGGGGTTCCGGCGGTTCCGGCGGAACCAGCGGCTCCTGACGCCGCCTCCGCTTCCCCTCCCCCCTTTTCCCCTTCCCCCTTTTTGCTTCCCGTTTGTCGAACCGCACTGGTCAGGACGAACGGTCCCGATTGCTTCCGATCGACCCTGTCGATCTCCGACCGAGAAAGGAGTTCCCATGTCCGAGTGGTTGGCGCTGGCCATCGCCATGCTGGCGGCCGGCGCCGTCGTGGTGGCGGTGGTGCTGCTGAAGCACCGCCGCGCCGGTGTGAACGAGGCCGCCGACGAGACGCCCGACGTCATCGAGTACATGACGATGATGATCGGCGTGGTCTACGCGATCGTGCTCGGCCTCGCCATCGCCGGTGTCTGGGAGGCGCGCGGCCAGGCGCAGGACGACCTCTTCCGCGAGGCGCAGTCGCTGCACGAGGTCAGCGAGCGGGCGCAGGTCTACCCGGTGGAGTTCCGGGACCAGGTCCGCGCCGACGTCGACGCCTACGTCTCCTACGTGGTGGACGTGGAGTGGACGTACATGCGCGAGAACGGTGAGATCTCCGACCGGGGAACCGAGCTGCTGGAGAAGCTGCGCACCGACGTCGCGACCCGTGCCCCGGCCTCCGACCTGGAGGCCCAGGCCTATCAGCCGATCATGGACCGGATCAGCATCGCCGACGACGCCCGCAACGCGCGTGGGCAGAACGCCGGTCCGACCATGCCGGGCGTGGTCTGGTTCGGTCTGATCGTGGGCGCCGTGGTGACGGTCGGCATGGTGTTCGCCCTGCAGATCCGGCGCTCCGCGCGCGAGTTGCTGCTCGCCGGTGCGTTCAGCGCCCTGATCGCCTTCCTGCTGTTCCTCATCTGGGACTTCGACGACCCCTTCGGCCGCAGCGTCTCGGTCACCACCCAGACGTTCACCGACCTGTTCCCCACGCTCGGCGGCGGGAGCGACTGAGCGCCCTGCCCGGTCCTCGCCCTGGCCGGCCCCCGCGATCACGGCCTTCGATAGTCTGATCGAGCCGTTGGGGGTCGGCCCCGGCGTGCGCGCCGAGAGGAATCACCAGCGTTGTCCCACCAGCAGCCCGGCCAGGGCGAACAGTTCCCGACGACCAGACGCCCCGGACGGGCCTGGTGGTGGCTGCCGGCCGAGGAGCGGCGCCGGCGCAAGCGGCAGCAGCGGGAATGGAAGGCGTACCTGCGCGCGCACGGGGAGAAGAAGAAGCAGAAGGACGACGTGGACGACTGCCTCCCCTCCGGCTGCGGCTGCGGTGGTGGCGGCGGTGACGGGTGCGACGGTCCCTGCCTGATCGGTCTCTTCCCGGTGATGATGGCCGCCGGCCTCCGGTTCGCCCTCACCGGCGGCAGGACGCGGCGCGCCGCGGCGCACCGCACCGACCCGGCCGCGCCCCCGCCGCGGGGCCTGGCCGCCGGGATGCTGTACGGCGCGGTGCGGCACTACCGCGCCGAGATCAGCCCGAACCGCCCGGCCTGCTGCCCGTACACCCCGACCTGCTCGACCTACGCCGTCCAGGCGCTGCACCGCCACGGCGCGCTGCGCGGTGCCCGTCTGACGGCGGGCCGGCTGCTGCGCTGCCGCCCCGGCGCGGCCCGGCGCGGCGGCGGCGTCGACCCGGTGCCGGAGCGCTGAGCCGACGCCCGGAGGCACCCGCCGGCGCACCGTCCGGAAACGACGAGGCCCCGGAGGGTCGGCCGGTGCACCACCACCGGCCGGCCCCCGGGGCCGCTGAGAGCGGAGCGTCAGTTCAGGCTGCTGCTCATCGCGTTGAGCATGGTGGCGGAGGCGTCGTCGTTCTCCAGGGAGAAGGCGAACATGCCCGCCAGGCCCTTGCTCTTGGCGTACGCGCCGCGGGCCTGGACGGCCTGCGGGGTGTCACCGGTCCAGAAGTTGGTGCCGTCGTACACCCAGGAGGACTCGGTCACCGGGTCCCAGTGGGTGTTGGCGGCGGTCGGGTTGAGCTCCTTCCAGGCGGCCAGGCCGGCCTCCGCGCTCAGCGGCTTGGCCGGGGTCGGGCCGGTCGCGCTCTGGTAGAGGCCGAAGTTGTCGCCGGCCGGCACGCCGGTCCAGCCGCGCCAGTAGAACGGCACCCCGAGCACGATCTTGTTCGCCGGGAACCCGCCGGTGATGCCGTACTCCGACAGGCCGGTGGTGTACGCGGCCAGCGTGGTGTCGATGTTGTACTTGCGGGTGCCGGGGGTGATCGGCGTGGTCGGGTCGGCCGGGCTGTCGTGCAGCGGGTCCTGGTGGTTGGTCGGGCCCTTGGCGTCCCACGACCCGTGCATGTCGTAGGTCATGATGTCGGCGTAGTCCAGGTACGCGCCGATCTTGTCGGTCTCCAGCTGCGCGATCTTGTCCTGGCCGCTGGGCAGCGCCGCGGTCAGCAGGAACCGCTTGCCCTGGGCGTTGCCGAGGGCGTCCAGCTGGGTGCGGAACTCCTTGAGCAGCAGGGTGAAGTTCTGCTTGTCGGCGGGGGAGTAGTGGTTGCCGGTGTGGCCGCCGGCCGAGCCCGGGTACTCCCAGTCGATGTCGACGCCGTCGAAGAGGCCGGCCGCCGAGGCCGCGCCGCCCGCCGGGTCACCGGCGACGTTGGCCGGCAGGTTCCCCTTGAGGAACATGTCGAGGCAGGAGGAGACGAACTTCTTGCGCGAGGCGTCGGTGGCGGACGCGTCCGAGAAGTACTTGGAGTACGTCCAGCCGCCGAGCGAGATGGTGAACCGCAGGTTCGGGTACTTGGCCTTCAGCTGGCGCAGCTGGTTGAAGTTGCCCTTGACCGGCTGCTCCCAGGTGTCGGCCGTGCCGTCCACGCTGGTGGCGGCGTTGTAGTCGGCCTGGTAGTCGGCGTAGGCGTCACCGGCGCCGTCACCGGCGTTCGGGTTGTTCTCGTTCGCCGAGTCCGAGGCCTTGACCGCCTGGAAGCAGGTCAGGTTGGTGGGGTGGATGTTGGCGAACGCGTAGTTGATGACGTCCAGCTTGCCGGCCGCACCGCTGGTGTCGACGTTCTTCGCGTGGTAGGCGTTCTCGTAGACGCCCCACTGGTCGAAGTAGGCCGAGCGGAACGGGCTGTTGGCGGGCGCCGCGGCGGTGGTGGTGTTCACCGGGGCGGACTGCACGGAGGCGTGGCTGCCGGAGTAGCCCTGGACGGTGAAGGTGTAGCCGCGGGTCGGCAGCAGCGAGCTGACCGCCACCGAGGTGCCCATCGAGGTGGCCACCAACTGGTCGCCCGCGTAGACCTTGTAGGCGACCGGGAGGTCGCCGGCGCTCACGGTGGCCGGCTGCCACTTGAGGACCACGGCGTTGTGGGTGACCTTGGTGACGGTGAGGCCGGTCGGCGTGGTGACCTTGCCGTCCCCGGTGGGCCCGGTGCCGGTCGAGGTGGCGGTGGGCGTCACGGTCGGGCTGTTGGTCGCCGTGGGGCTGTTGGTGGCGGTGGGGCTGTTCGTGGCCGTCGGGCTGTTGGTCGCGGTGGGGCTGTTGGTCGCGGTCGGGCTGCTCGTGGCGGTGGGGCTGTTGGTCGCCGTCGGGCTGGCCGTACCGGTCGGGCCCGCCGGGCCGGTCAGGGTGAGGTCGTCGGCCTGGTACGCGCCGGTGCCGTACCAGCCGTGCGTGAAGACCGTCACCGAGGTGGTGCTCGCACCCGTGGTGAAGGTGGTGCTCAGCTGGGTCCAGGCGGTGGCACTGGGCGCCCAGCTCTGGGAGTTGACGCCGGTTCCGGTCGCGCCCAGGTAGACGTAGCTGCCGCGCACCCAGCCGGCCAGGGTGTAGGTGGTGTTCGGCTGGACGACGACCGTCTGCTGGCACTGCGCGGTGTCGGACGCCGAGGCGGCGCCGTTGAGCGCGTAACTTCCGCCGTGCACCGGGGTGGTGACGACCGATCCGTTGGCACAGGTCCAGCCGGCCAGCGTGCCGGTCTCGAAGTCGGCGTTGGTGAGCAGGTTGACGGGGGCGGCCGAGGCGGTGTTGAGGGAGAGCGCGAGGGCGGCGCTGCCGGTGCTGAGCGTGGCGGCCAGGGCGAGGGCGAGCGCGCGGCGGCGCGGAGCGGCGGCCCGTCGCTCAACGGGGCGCGCGGACATGACACGGTCGTGCATGCGGTGGTCCTCCGGAGGAGTGGGGGTTCCGGCGGTGCGGTGGCCCGGGTGGGCCGTGGGAGCCGGACCGCGTGCTGTGGGGGCGCGCGGTCGGGTGAAGCACGTGCGGCAGGGCAGGATGCGGCAGGGCGTGCGGGTTCGTGCCGCGGACCGGCCCGGAGGCCGCCGCGGTCACGACATCACAGATTGGACTGGACCAATATTCGCCGTCAAGGGGGTCCGGTGGGCGGACGGTCGGCGGCCGTGCGGCGGGTGCGCGGAGCGTGGGCCCGGTACGGTGGCCTCCCGAGAGGTCCCGCGTCGAACGGAGAACGGGTCATGGACAGCCGCGCCTGGGACGACCGCTACGCCGCCGGCGAGCTGGTCTGGGGCACCGAGGCCAACCGCTGGGTGGTCCGCGAACTGGCCGGGCTCACCCCCGGGCGCGCCCTGGACCTCGCCGCCGGGGAGGGCCGCAACGCGATGTGGCTGGCCGCTCTGGGCTGGGAGGTCACCGGCCTGGACTTCTCCACCGTCGCCCTCGGTCGCGCCGAACGGCTCACCGCCGGGCTGCCCGACGAGGTCGCCGACCGCCTCACCTGGCGGCACGGCGACGCCCGGACCTTCGAAGCCCCGCCCGAGGGCTACGACCTGGTGCTGGTCGCCTATCTCCAGCTCCCCGCCGCGGACCGCCGGGCCGCGCTGCGCCGCGCCGCCGGGGCCCTCGCCCCCGGCGGCACCCTGCTGGTCGTCGGACACGACTCCGGCAACTTGACCGAGGGGGTCGGCGGCCCCCAGGACCCGGCGGTGCTCTTCACGCCCGACGACGTCCTCGCCGACCTGGCCGACACCGGGCTGCGCACCGTCCGCGCCGAGCGGGTCCGCCGCCCGGTGGGCGAGGCGGAGGCGATCGACGCCCTGGTCCGCCTGGAGCGGGCGTAGGGCCGGGCGCCAGGGAGGCCGGGGCCCGGTGACGGCCGGGGATTCGCTTCCCGGGCACGTCCGCGGGGTATGCAGGTGTCCCGGGACGAGGGCGTACGCGGGGCGCGGAAAAGATCTACAGTGCTGTAGATTCGAGGCGCGCAGGCGAGCAACGAGGAGGGCGCGATGAGCGTTTCGCTGGCGAAGGGTCAGAAGCTGAGCCTGGAGAAGCCGGGTGGAGGCCGACTGGGCGTGGTGCGGATGGGCCTCGGCTGGCGCGCCGCGCAGAAGAAGGGCTTCCTCGCGAAGCTGTTCGCCGCCCAGGACATCGACCTGGACGCCTCGGCGGTGCTGTTCGCCGCGGGCAAGCCGGTCGACGTGGTCTTCTTCCAGCACCTCACCAGCAACGACGGTTCGGTGCGGCACAGCGGCGACAACCTGACCGGCGGCGCCGGGGACGCGACGGACGACGAGACCATCACCGTCGACCTCACCGCCGTGCCGGCCGAGGTGGACCAGATCCTCTTCACCGTCAACTCGTTCACCGGCCAGACCTTCCAGGAGGTCGAGAACGCGTTCTGCCGGCTGGTCGACACCCAGACCGGCGCCGAGCTGGCCCGCTACACGCTCACCGGCGGCGGCGCGTACACCGCGCAGATCATGGCCAAGGTGCAGCGCACCGCGGGCGGCTGGCAGATGATCGCGATCGGGCAGCCGGCCAGCGGGCGCACCTTCCAGGACCTCATGCCGGAGCTGGTCAAGCACCTCTGAGCGAGGGCTCCGACGGCCCGTCCGGGGGGACCCGGGCGGGCCGTCGGCCGTTCCGGCGGAGCCCGTCGGCGGTGCCGGGAGCAGGCCGTGCCCGGTCGGGTGGAGTTTCCGCGATAACCCTGCGGTGCTCTCCGCGCGTCCGCTAACACTGGCCGCATGGACGATGACGCTGTGCAGTTGCCCGAGCACCTCACCATCCGGGTCACCCACACCGACGACCCGGTCGCCGCCGTGGCCGGTCTGGAGGCCTGGGCGTCCCGCGAGAAGTACCCCAACCTCATGATGATGCCGCCCGTCTTCGGCTGCCTGGAGCGGACCGACACGGGCGCCTGGAAGATCCTCGGGTTCCACGCCATCACCCCGCAGGCGGCCAGGGACGAGCTGGGGCACACCTTCCGGGCCTGGGCCGTGGCCGAAGCGGGTACCAGCCTGGCCGCCCCCCGTCCGCTCAGCGACGAGGAACGCGCCGCCTACACCGAGGCCTACGAGCGGCTGGAGTGGGAGGCGCTCGACGAGATCTCGGTGGCCGGGCGGGACTACCGGATCTTCCGGGCCGAGCAGGTGCTGCGCTCGGGTCCGGACGGGATCGAGCCGCCCCGGCCCACCGACCCGGACCCGGCCGCCGTCGGCGAGGGGTACCGGGTGCCCTCGCGGGTGAACGGCTTCGTGATCGACCCGGCCGCAGGCGTCACGCTGGTCGACGGGATCCTGCGGCTGGACCTGATGACGCTGGTGCCGACCGGCCGGTTCATCCCGGAGGACGTCCGGGCCGAGGCACGGCTCGCTTCCCACCTCTACCCCAATGTGCTGGTCCTGCCCGTCCACTGCGCCGTCGCGGAGTTCCGGGACGGCCGCTGGGGGCCGATGACCGGCGCCTGCGAGACCCCGCAGGGCGCCCGGGACAGCCTGGCCGCCTATCTGCGCGACTTCGCGCCCCGACTGGACCCGAGCCTCGGGGAGGAGGAGCTGGCCCGGTACGCGGAGGCCGCCGACCGGCTGGACGCCGAGCGGGCCGACGAGGTGCGGGCCGCCGACCGCCGGTTCCGGCTGGTCAGGGTCGAGCCGGTGGTCCGCCTCGGGCCGGACGGGCCGGAGCTGCCCCGCACCTCGGACTGGGACCCGGACGTGCCGCTGCGGGTGCAGGAGCAGCGCGACCGCGCCGCCGGCATCGTCTACGGCGAGGACGAGGAGGACGAGGAGGACTCGGCAGGCGGGCGGGCCGAGGAGTCGGAGAACGGCTGAGGGACGGCCGCCCCGCGCGCATCGGCCCGCCTCCCGGACGAACGGGAGACGGGCCGGTGTCGTGGTGCGGGTCCGCCCGGGCCGGTCAGCGCGCCGAGGGCGCGGCGGCCGAGGGGGAGAGCGCGGCGCTCGGGGAGGCGGAGCCGGACGGGAGCGCCGTCGGGGCCGTCGAAGGGGCGGTCGGCGTGGGGCAGCCGGGACCGGTCGGGGTGGCGGTCGCGCTAGGCGTGGCCGAGGGACTGGCGCTCGCGGACGGGCTCGCGCTCGCGCTCGGGGTGCCGGTGGGGGCGTCCGTCGGCGTCGCACAGCCGGTGGGCGTCTCGGTGGGCGTCCCCGTCGGCGTGGCGCTCGGGGTGCCGGTCGGGGTGCCGCTCGGCGTCGTCGACGGGGTCCCGGACGGCGTCGTGCTGGGCGTACCGGTCGGGGCCGCGCTCGCGGAGGGGCTCGCGCTGCCGGACGGCGTGGTGCCGGGCGTGGTCGGCGGGGTGGTGCCCGGCTGCTCCGAGGGCGAGGCACTCGCGGAGGGCGAGGGCGCGGACGACGGCGAGCCGGAGGGCGTCGCGCTCGGCGACGGAGCGCCGGACGGGGTGCCGGTGGGCGCCGTGGACGGGGTGCCGGACGGCGTCGTGGCCGGGCCGGAACCCTGCTCCGGGGTCGGCTGCGAGCCGGTGGTCGGGCTCGGCGTCACCGGCGCGAGCGGGCTCGGCGGTGTGACGGGCAGCAGCGGGGCGAGCGGGCTCACCGTGCCCGGACGGTCCGGGGTGGTGACCGGGCTGCCGCTGCCGAAGTGCGCCATCCAGTTCCGGACGGTGCGCAGGTACTCGTTGGAGTGGTTGTAGCCGAGGATCGCCCGGTCCAGCTGGGCCTGGTCGGACAGGTCGCGGCCGCCCGCGCACAGGTACCGGCCGGCCGCCTCGGAGGCGTCGAAGATGTTGTTCGGGTCGGCCTTGCCGTCCCCGTTGGCGTCGACTCCGTAGGACGCCCAGGTGGAGGGGATGAACTGCATCGGCCCGACGGCGCGGTCCCAGACGGCGTCGCCGTCGTAGCGCCCGCCGTCGGTGTCGGCGATCGCCGCGAAGCCGGCGCCGTTCAGCACCGGGCCGAGGATCGGGCGGAACGTCGTCCCGGCGGCGTCGACCGCGCCGCGGCCGGCCTGGCCGGACTCGACCTCGCCGATCGCGGCGAGCAGCTGCCAGGGGAGGTGGCAGCCGGGCGAGCGCTGCGCGAGCGCGGCCTCGGCCTTGCGGTAGGCGGCGAAGACCGTCTCCGGCAGGGACGGCCCGGTGCGCAGCGGGTCGGCGAAGGGCGAGGTGAGCGGGGAGAGCGGGGGCTGGAGCAGCGGCAGGGTGCCGCCGCCGTCGACGGGCGCGATGCCGAGCGTGCCGGGAATCCCGGGAACGCTGGTGGTGAAGGGCGAGGCGGTGCTGCCGTCGGCCGCGCCGCCGGGGAGCGTGGTGGCCGTGTCGGGCAGCGCCTCCGCGGCACCCGCCGCGGCGACCGGGGAGAAGCCGAGACCGGTCTGAGAACCGGTCAGCGCCGCGAGGGCGGTGAACACCGCCAGCATCCCGGTCACCCGCTTGCCGAGCCGCAGTCGGCGGCCGGCCGTCCGGCCCGTCCGCCGCGTCCCGGTCCCGGCGGGTTTCCCGCCGTCCCGCGTGGCCTCGCCGTTCCTGCTCACCATGCCGTGCCCCTCCCGTCACCGTCCGGTCCCCCCGGGAACGGACGGGTTGTCACCATCGTGCCCGCCGGTGCATGACAGTCGTCGTTTCCGGAATGATTAGTATCACGACGATCCGACAGGGGCTTGGTGTCCGGGGGCGATCCCGGGCGCCACCGTTCGGTGAACGGACGGTGGCCGCGTTCGACCGGACGCGGTCAGACGGCCGTCCGGGAAGGGGAACCTCCCAGATCGAGCAGCATCCCGTCCTCGGCGACGGCAGCGCCCGTCGCCGCCAGCGCCGGCGCCAGGGCGGCGGCCTCCGGTGAACCCCGGTGGGCGAGCGGGTTGGTGTTGTTGAGGTGGGTGTAGAGGTAGCGCGGGCCGGGCCGGCGGGCCAGTTCGGGGAGCGAGTCGGCGACGGCGAGATGGCCCATGCCGCGTGAGGTGCGGGCGCCGCCGGTGCGTTCGGCGAGTTCGTCGTCGGTGGCGAAGGTGCCGTCCAGGATCACCACGTCGGCGTCGGCCACCGCCCGGTCGAGGCCGGGTGTCCAGGCGGCGAGGCCGGGCGCGTAGACGGCGCGGGCCGGGCCGCCCGCCTCGGTGAAGCGGTAGCCGACCACCCAGTCCGTCCGCTCGCCGCAGGGGCTGTCGGACGGGCCACCGGCGGACGGGGCGAGCGGGCCGGCGGCGTAGCGGGGGCGTTTGCCGCCGAGCGCCAGCGGCTCGGCGACCAGCCCGCCGGCCAGCTCGACGGGTGTCCCCGCGGTGACGGTGCGCCAGTGCGCCTTGGTGTAGGGGGCGAGCAGCGGGCCGACCGGGAACGCCTCGTGGAGCGCGGTACGGACCGGCGCGGTGGCGTGCACGGAGAACTCGGCGGCCTCCCGCAGGGTCACCAGCCCCAGGGTGTGGTCGAGTTCGCCGCTGGTGAGCAGCACACCGCGCAGCGGGGTGGCCCGGGTGCCCGGCGCGGGCGCCAGTTCGGGCGCGGCGAGCAGCTGGGAGCGCAGGTCCGGCGAGGCGTTGACCAGGTACCAGGCGGTCCCGTCGGCACTGATCGCCAGGCAGTCCTGGCTGCGGACGGCGCCGGTGCGGCGGGCGGTGGCGCAGCCCGCGCAGCCGCAGTTCCACTGCGGCAGGCCGCCGCCGGCGGCGGTGCCGAGGATCCGGATCTTCAGCGGGTGCTCCTCAGGCCGGGTCCGGGGCGGGCCGGACCGGTGGCACGGGCGGGACGGGCGGGACGGGCGCAGTGAACCTGCGCGGAACCGGTGCCGGAGCGGGCGCGGGCTCCGCGTCCGGTTCCCCCCGCACCAGGTGGTGGTGCGGGGAGAACCGGCAGGCCGGGTCGGTGACGCCCGGGTCGCCGGTGAACTGGAAGGCCTGGCAGCGGCAGCCGCCGAAGTCCTGCTCGCGCAGCGCGCAGCCGCGGCACGGCTCGGGCATCCAGTCGGTGCCGCGGTACCGGTTGAAGGCGGGCGAGTCGTGCCAGCTCGCCGCCAGCCCGTCGGTGACCGCGTTCGGCAGTGCGAGGTCGGGCAGTTGGGCGGCGGCCAGGCAGGGCAGCACGGCGCCGTCCGGTGCGACGACCAGCTGTTCGTTCCCCCAGCCGTTCATGCACGGCTTCGCGGTGCCGCCGTGGTGGTCGGCGACCACGTGGGTGATCTCGATCCGGTCGCCGTGCCGCGCCCGGGCCTCGGCGACGTCCTCCTCGGCCCGGCGGACCTGCTCGTCGTCGGGCGCGAGGTGGGCCCGGTTGACCCACGCCCAGCCGTAGAACTGGGTGTGCGCGAGCTCGACCCGGTCGGCGCCCAGCTCGACGGCGAGGTCGGCGATGGCGCCGAGGCGGGCGACGTTGCCCCGGTGCAGCACCGCGTTGACCGTGAGCGGCAGGCCGGCGCCGGTGAGCAGGGCGGCCGCGGCGAGCTTGCGCTCGTGGCCGGTGGGGCCGGTCAGCCGGGTCAGTCCGGCGATGGCGTCGGCCCGGTGCGGATCGGCGTCCTGGACGGAGAGCTGGACGTGGTCCAGCCCCGCCGCGGCGAGCTCGGCGGCGCGCGGGCCGTCCAGCGGCAGACCGCTGGTGATCAGGTTGGTGTAGAGGCCGAGGCCGCGGGCGTGCGCGACGATGACGGCCAGGTCGCGGCGGAGCAGCGGTTCGCCGCCGGTGAGGTGGATCTGCAGCACGCCCAGGCCGCGCGCCTGGTCGAGGATGCGCAGCCACTGCCCGGTGTCCAGCTCGTCGCGTTGCCGGGTGAGTTCGACCGGGTTCGCGCAGTAGGAGCACTGCAGCGGGCAGCGGTGGGTGAGTTCGGCGACCAGGCCGAGCGGGGCGGGCGCCCGCTTCCCGGCGGCGGCGCCGGTAAGCCCGGCCGCCGGGTACGGCTCGGCGGGTGCGCCGGTGCCGTCGAGGGTGAGCAGCCGGCGCGCGGCGAGGTCGGTGAGCAGGGCCAGCACCTGGCCGGCGTCCACGCCCTCGTACTCCTCGGCGAGCCGGGCGGTGATCCGGGCCGCGTCGCGCCGGCCGTCGATGTGCCGCAGCACGGCGGCGGCGGTCGCGTTGAGCAGCAGCACGCCCTCCGGGTAGAGCAGCGCGGCCTGTTGGCGCACCGGGTCGTCGACCAGCCGCACCCCGCGCCGCAGCCCGGGGGCCGCGGCGGCGGGTGCGGCGTTCACCCGGCGGTCCCGGCGGTCCCGGCGGCCACCGACGTCTGCGCCGGTGCGGCGGGCCCGGTCGGGGCGGCGCCCTCCGGCCCGTAGTCGACGGCGTCGAGCATCGCGCGCAGCACCTCGCACTTGAACGCGAGCGCCTCCACCGCGGCCCGCTGCTGCTCGGCCGTCACGCAGTGCTCCAGCACCAGATCGAGGGTCTGCGCGCTGTCCCGGCGGGCGTCGGGGATCCGGTGCTCGAAGTAGGCGTAGCCGGCCGGGTCGATCCAGTCGTAGTGCTTCTGCCAGGCGACCACCCGGTCGGCCATGTGGTCGGGCGAGAACATCTCGGTCAGCGCCGCCGCCACGCCCTCGGTCCACGGCCGGGTCCGGCAGAAGGTCAGGTAGGCGTCGACGGCGAAGCGCGTGCCGCGGGCCACGTGCCGTTCGTCCAGGACCTCGGCGCGGTCCAGGCCGACGGCCTCGGCGAGCACCAGCCAGTCGGCCAGCCCGCCCGCGCCCTCGTGCGGGCCGTCCTGGTAGCCGAGCCGCCGCGTCCACTCCCTGCGGACCTCCGGAAGCGGGCAGTTGGCGATGATCGCGGCGTTCTTGCGGGTCAGGACCAGCTGGTAGTACCAGCGGTTGGCGACCCAGCGCCGCAGCTCCGGCGGCGTGCAGCCGCCGGAGTGCAGGCGCAGATGGAACGGGTGGGTGTCCCAGTACCGTCCCCGCAGGCCGTACAGCCTGGCCGCGAACTCCTCGCGGGTCGACGCGGTGGTGGAGGCGCCGGTGGGGGAGTGGGTCACCGAGTGGTCCGCGCGGCGTACGCGGTGACCTCGGCGCCGGTGCGGTGGCACTCCACCGCAGGGGCGGACCAGACGGGCTTGGCCGGGGCCGCCGCGGCGGCGGGCACGGTGGTGGCGGTGGAGGCGGTCAGCGGAGTGGTGAGCGGGGACTTCATGGGAGTTGCCCTCCTCGGTGAAGTGGGGTTCGGGGCCCGGCGGCCCCTGGAGCAGGACGCTACGAGCCGCCGGGCCCGCCTGCCGGGCCAACCCGCGCGACAGCGTGCCAAACGCGCTCGAACGGGTGACGCGACGGGCTCCGCGGCCGGACCGGGCCCGCGCGGCAAAACCGGTGTCGAGTGTGCCGCGCGGGCAGTGCCGTGTCGAGTGGGCCGACGAAGGGTCTGTCAGGTGGCGTCTCCCGGGCGCCTCCCGGGGAGCTTCCAGCGGGTCAGGCGGAGCGGCCGAACGCCAGCAGGTGGCCGTCCTTGGTGCCGACGAACACCCGTCCGCCGTCGGTCGCGGGCACCGAGAACCTGGTCACCGTGCCGAGCGCGAAGCTGCGCCGCAGGGTGAGCGTGCCGTTGACCGGAAGCGCGTCGTAGACCCGCAGTTCGCCGTTCTGGCCGCCCGGTCCGGTGCCCGAGTAGACGGTCCACACCAGGGCCGAGCCGGTCGCCGTCCCGTCGGAGGTGACCACGGGTGAGCCGGAGGCGTAGCCGAAGCCCTCGGCGCTTGTCGCGGCGCTCGTCAACTGGGGGTTCCCGGCGCCGTTCACCGAGTACTTGAGGGCCCGCAGCGCGCCGTAGTTCTCGACCAGGTAGACGTAGCCGCCGTCGCCGCCCCACACTCCCGGGTGGCCCCAGACGCCCTTGAACGGGCCGGTGGTGCCGACCACGCCGTCGGTGCCGCCGGGGCCCTGGCCCATGCCGCCGAGGCGGTCCCGGTCGAGCAGGAAGATCCGGCCGTCCTTGCCGACCTGCACCATGAGGCGCGGGTGCGCGGCGGTGCCGAAACCGGAGGGCAGGGCGGCCGGGCCGCCGGAGCCGAGATCGATGTCCCCGTGGTCCATCGCCCGGTTGTCGGTGGGGCTGAAGAAGTCCCGTGGGGCGAGGCTGCCGTCGGCGGTGACGCCCAGCCGGACGACGGCCTCGGCGAAGTGGCCGCCGGGCCGGTCGCCGGGGCCCTTCGGCGGGGAGGCGCCGTCGCCCGCGCCGTTCCCGGTGGCCAGGAAGATCCGCCCGGGGCCGTCCGAGACCAGGCCGCCGCCGCTCATCCAGACGCCCCCGTTCTGCGAGGCGGAGCCGGACTCGGTGGACCAGAGGGTGAGTCTGCGGGTGCTGGTGTTGACGCCGGCGACCGTGCCGACGTAGGTGCCGACCCCGCAGTCGGAGGCGAACCCGAAGTAGACCGCGCCGTCCAGCAGCAGCAGCCCGGCCCGCTGGGCGGAGGTGGCCGGGTCGAACGGCACGCCGGGGCTGTTCACCGCCGAGCCCTCGACGGGGACCGGCCAGCCCGCGCGCTCGGCGCCCGAGGCGGCGTCCAGGGCGTGCACCGAGAAGCGCGCGCCGCCCCCGTCGCCGGACTTGGAGACCAGGTAGACCGTCCTGCTCGCCTTGTCGTAGACCGGCGTGGAGATGATGCCGGTGCCGGGGGAGAGGCAGGCGGTGGAGGCGGGCACCGGGGCGCCGAGCGAGCGCTGCCACAGGATCCGGCCGTCGGCCGCGTCGACGCCGTAGACGTGGTTGGTCGCGGTGGCGACCACCACCGTCGATCCGGCCACCAGCGGCTGGGCGTACACCGCGCCGTCCACGGCGGTGGACCAGCGGCGGCCGAAGTCGGCGGAGGACACCCTGGCCGGGGCGAGACCGGGCTCGGCGGCGTCCCAGGCGGTGCGCAGATTGTTGACGGAGACGGTCGGATTGTCGGCCCGGGTGGGCGTCGCACCGCCGAGCGCGCCGGCGGCGAGCGCCGGGAGGAGCAGCGCCAGCCCGGCGAGCAGGGCCGCCGCCGACCGCGGCGGCCGGGTGGGTCGGGCGGGGCAGTGGGGCCGGACGGGACCGGGGGCGTCCGGGGCCGGTCCGGTGACGCGCGCGGGTGGGTGAGGTCGGCTCATGCGATCCGCCTTGGCTGTCGGGGGGAGTACGGACAACGGCGCCGTGGCGTCGTTGTGCGAACGACCGTCCCGCACCCGCGGCCGCCCGGCACCACCGTGCCCGCCCCGTTCACGCCCCGGGGGGAACCGGCTGCGCCGGGCGGAGGTGCGGCGGCTACACCCCCTTGGACAGCAGCAGCGCCAGTCCGGTGGCGGCGGCCGCCTCGGCGTCGGCGTTCACGTCGTCGCCCGGGCCGCGGTCCTTGACCACCTCGACGGAGTACGCGTGGCCGTCGGCGGTGAGGAAGTTCACCTCGGGACGGCGGCCGTTCTTGTCGCGGAGCAGGTAGGCGTCCTGGCCGATGCCGGGGACCGGGGTGGAGGTGAACTCCGGGTTGGACTTCAGCGAGGTGAACAGGGCGGGGTCCATCTCCTGGATGTGGGCGAAGGACTGCCGGGAACCCCAGGTACAGCCCCAGACCGGCTTGCCGTTCCTGGGATCGGGGTGGGTGCCGGTGAACGGTCCGCCGGTGCCGACGGCGGCGACCACCTGGGGGGAGGTCAGCAGGCTGCAGGCGTCCGCGGGCCGCTTGCCGGTGCCGGCGGGCGTACCGGCCGGCGTGCCGGCGGTGGGGGCGGCCGGGGTCGCGGTCGGGGCCGGGGCGGCGGTGGCCGGCGCGGTGGTGGCGGGAGCGGCCGCGGTGGTCGTCGGAGCGGCGCCGGTGGTGGCCGGCGCGGAGGCGGCCGTCGTCGAGCCGCCGCCCGAGGAGGAGCAGCCGGCCATCGCGACGGCCGCGAGGGCCAGCGCGGGCAGCCAGCCGTACCGGCGGCCGGACATGATCGGTGACCTGCGGTCCATGGAACCCCCTCCGATGGCGCCCGCCGGTGCGGCGGGCGGCGACGTGGCAGGATCCTACGGCGTCGGGCGGCCCGCGATTTCCTGTTTGTGCTACAGGAGTTGGACGACTCCGTCACGGGCGCGAGCGGGTCGTCGGCCGGTCGCGGGGCCGGCGCGCCCGGGCGCCCGGGACGGCGGTCCGGAGCACGGGGGTGGTACGCGCACGTGCGGCCGGGCTCCGGGCGGCGCCCGTGCCGGGGCGAGCTGACCTGCCCGGATGCCCGGGCCCCTCATTATCAGTGCGGCCGGTCCGGTGTCGAGCGCGGGACGGCGTCTTCCCCGGACGGGTGACGTTCTGGTGAAAGTGGTCATGCCAGGAACGGCGGCCCGGCATCCTGTGCCCGTGATCATGCGGATCCCGGGACGGGGCGGGGCGCGCGACCGAGCGGATGCCCAGAGGGACGGAGGCCCTGAGAGATGAGCACCAACCTGCCGGAGACCGTGGTGGAGCCCCCGGCCGTCCTGCCCGCGCCGCCCCGCGTGGTCGACGACCTCGCCCGGGATCTGACCCGGGCGGCAGCGGCCGTCCGGTCCGCCTCCAGAGACGGCCGCAGCGGCGGCGATCTCGCGGTGGCCGCCTACACCGCCGTGGTCTGCACCGGACGGTCGGCGGCCCGCGCCCTGGAAGAGGCCGCCGCCTGGTGCCGGCAGGCGCCCGAGGCCGAAGTGCACTCGCTGGCCTGGGCGCGGGTGCCGGGTCACCGCGACGACGTGGACGAGTACCGGGTCACCCTCGCCGTCAGCTTCCCCGACCAGGAGACCGGCGAACACGTCGGCGACACCCACCGCGCCCGGCGCTGAACCCCGGGCCCGGGCCGGCCGATCGGCGGGGTCCGCCCGGGGTGTCCGCGTGGCAGACTCGCCGTCATGGACACCCAGGGGGCGAACGATCCTGCCGTGACCGAGCGTGAACTGCCCGTCGGGTCAGCCGTGGTGGTCACGGTGCTGGCCGGGCTCTGCGGCGCGGCGCTGCTGCTGGCCATGCTGCACTGGCTGGGCTGGACCGTCCCCGGCCTCGGCTGGCTGCTCGCCAAGGGCGCCGTGAAGCTCGGGGCCGGCGGCGCGGTCGGCCTGACGGCCGCCGTCGCCTGGTTCCGGGTCCGCCGAGCCGGCCGGGGACGGGACGCTTCCTGAGCGATCCGCCTCAGGACCGGGTGGCCGCGCACTCCAGGTGGCCCCAGGTGGCGCCCACCTTGGTGATCTTGTCGCCCTTGGCGTACGGGCGGGAGCACGGGCAGGTGCCGGGGAAGCGGGCGGAGAGCGTCGGAGCGCCGCCGGAGCCGGTGGAGCCGCCGGCGGTCCGACGCTTGGCCGAGGCCGAGGCCGAGGCCGAGGCCGAGGCCGAGGCGGGGGCGGCACGGCGGGCCCGCGGCGGGGCGCTCGTGACCGGGTCCGGGACCGGCAGGTCGGCGGCGGTCCCGCCGGCCGCCTCCTGGGTGCGGGCGGCGTCGCTGGCGGCCTTGTCGGCGATGGCGTTCAGCGGATCGCCGTCCACCTGGTGGGCGGGCACGTAGACGAACGCGACCTCGCGTCCCTCCAGGAGCCCGTCGATCCGCTGGATCAGTTCCTGGTTGGCCACCGGCTTGCCGGCGGCGGTCTTCCAGCCGTTGCGCTTCCAGCCCTTCAGCCACTTCGTCACCGCGTCACGGGTGTACGTGCTGTCCAGCCGGACCTCCAGCGGCACGGCGGGATCGGTGGCGGCCAGCAGCTGCTCCAGGGCCGTGAGCTCGCCCACGTTGTTGGTGTTGCGCCCGAGCGGGCCGGCCTGCCAGCGCTGCGGCACCCCCGCACCGTCGGCCACCACGTAGGCCCAGGCCGCCGGGCCCGGGTTCCCCTTGGCCGCCCCGTCACAGGCGGCGATGATTCGGTCGTTCATCCTGCGATCATGCCAGCCCCCGCGGGCCCCGCGGACCGCGCGGCGGCCCGGCCCGGGCCCCGCGCGGTCAGGGCAGCAGGACCAGCCGCCCGCGCAGACCGCCCCGCGTCAGTCGGCGGTGCGCCTCGGCGGCCCGTTCCAGCGGCAGGGTGTCGGCCACCCGCAGCGCCAGCTCGCGGCGCGCGGCCAGGGCCGCGAGCCCGGCGAGCGCGGCGCCGTCCGCCGCCACCCAGACGTGCACGACCCGGATCCCGCGCAGCCCGGGCGGTGCCGCACCCGCCGACACCGCGACGAAGGCCCCCCGGTTGCGCACCGCGCCGAGCGCCGCCACCCCGAGCAGCGCCGCGTCCAGCGCGCCGTCCACGCCGCCGGGCACCAGCACGCGGACCTCGGCGGCGATGTCGGGTGCGTCGCGCGGCACGCACCACCGCGCCCCCAGTTCCCGCAGCCGCCCGGCGTCCCGCTCGCCCGCCACCGCGACCACGCGCAGTCCGCGGCGCGCCGCCAGCTGGACCGCGAAGCCGCCGACCGCACCCGCCGCGCCGGTGACCAGCAGTGTCGCCCCGGGCGGCAGGTTGAGCAGGTCCAGCGCCTGGACGGCGGTGAGCCCGTTGAGCGGCAGCGTCGCCGCCTCGACGGCCGGCACGCCCGGCGGCGCGGCGGCGAGCGCCGAGGCGTCCAGCACCAGGGCGTCGGCGTAGCCGCCGAGCGGGACGTCCAGCCGGTCGCGCAGCCCGATCACCGCGTCCGCGACCGCGAATCCGGACACCCCGGGGCCGATCCGCTCCACCGTGCCGGCCACGTCCCAGCCGATGCCGACGGCCTCCCGCGGCGCCATCAGCCCGGCCTGCGCCAGCACCCCGGCGCGGGTCACCGCGTCCACCGGGTTGACCCCGGCGGCTGCCACCCGCACCCGAACCTGGCCCGGCCCCGGCTCGGGGACGGGCACCTCGACCAGCTCCAGGACCTCCGGACCGCCGAACCGGCGGACGACCACGGCGCGCATCGCGCTCTCCTTCCAGCAGGGGGCCGCCACCGCCCGCGGCGGACGGCGGGGCTTGCCAACGGCACCCAACCTAGGGAGAGTTGCTCCCCGGCAGGAAGTACGCACCCGCGAGTGCGTACCGTACGGAGAGGAGAGCCGATGGCGACCACGACCGCCGCCCAGCGCCGCTCGGCCGCCCGGGCCGGCTACGACGCCTACCTCGCCGAGTGCCCCGCGCGGCAGCTACTGGAGCGGATCGGTGACAAGTGGGTCAGCCTGATCATCAACGCCCTGGCCGACGGACCGCAGCGCTACAGCGACCTTCGCCGCCGCCTCGCCGGGGTCAGCGAGAAGATGCTCACCCAGACCCTGCGCGCCCTGGAACGCGACGGTCTGCTGACCCGGACGGTCACCGCGGCGGTCCCGGCCCGGGTCGACTACGCGCTCACCCCGCTCGGCGCCGGGCTGCTCCCACTGCTGCGGGCGATCAAGGACTGGGCGGAGGAGAACATGCCCGAGGTGCTGGCCCACCGGGAGGCCCACGACGGCCTGGCCGGTTGAGGGGCCGGCGAAGTGACGGACCGTCAGGGGGTGGAGGTGGAGCCGGTCGTGGCAGGCTGACGGCATGGACACCGAAGAGCTGAGACTCGCGGTCTACCGTTCCTTCGCCGCCACCGGCCGGGCCCCCGGGCACGACCGGCTGGCCGCCGAACTGGGCGTCACCGCGCCGGAGATCCGCGCCGGCCTGCGCCGGCTCGCGGACGCCCGGCACCTCGCACTCGGCCCCGACGACACGATCGTCATGGCCCACCCGTTCTCCGCCGTGCCGCTGGGCTTCTCGGTGATGGCCGACGCCACCCTGTGGTTCGGCGGCTGTGCCTGGGACTCCTTCGCGCTGCCGCACCTGGTGCCCGGCGCCGATCCGGCGCTGGTCGCCACCACCTGCCCGGCCTGCGGGCGCGCGCACGCCTGGACCGTCACCCGGCAGGCCCCGCCGGCGGGTGAGCAGGTGGCGCACTTCCTGGTGCCCGCGGCCCGGATGTGGCAGGACGTCGTCCACACCTGCGCCCACCAGCGGCTGTTCTGCTCCACCGACTGCGTCGACGACTGGCTCGCCGCCACCGGCAACCCGCGCGGCGCCGTCCTCGACCTGGCCACGCTCTGGCGGCTCGCCGCGCACTGGTACGAGGGCCGGCTCGGCTCGCCGTACACCCGGCGCGAGCCGGCCGAGGCCGCCGACCACCTGCGCTCGGTGGGGCTGAGCGGGGAGTTCTGGGGGCTGTGAACCGCTGACGCGGGCTCGAGCAACACCGAGGGAGCGCAGAAGGAGCGCCGAAGGAGGGTCGAAGGGACACCGAGGGAACGCCGAAGGCCCGTGCGGCCGCCGCCGTCGAGGCGGTGGCGGCCGCACGGGCCGGGGTCAGGAACGGAACGGCAGCGTCACAGGGCGCTGCACTGGCCGCCCTTCGGGCCGTTCACGGTGTTGCCGTGGCCGCCGTTGCCGGGGGCCGGGGTGTTGCCCGCGCAGTCCAGCGGACCGCGCACGGTGCTGCCGGCGACGGCGGTGCCGCCGGTGTTGAGGGCCAGGTGGGCCGGGCCGTCGACGGTCGACCAGAGCAGGGCGACCTGCCCGGTGGAGCCGCTCACCGCGACCGGGCCGGACACCTGGGAGTCGGTCAGCACGAAGGCCGCCGCGCCGCGGGCCGAGACCGGGCCCTTGAAGGTCGAGTTGTCGGCGACCAGCGCCGCGCCCGGCTGGACCAGCACCGGGCCGGTGACGGTCGCGCCGTCCAGGCAGGTGACGCCGGAGGTGACCGCGAGCTTCTTCTGGGCACCGCGCAGCGTGGTGGTGCACGCCGGGACCGAGCCGACGGTGAGCGCGCGCTCCGCCGTCACGCCGCCGACGGTGACGGTCAGCGTCGCGCTGCCCGGCCGCAGCCCGGTGAGCGTGCCGGTGGCCGGGTCGTACGCGGCGATGCTGCCGTGCGGGGCCTTGGCGGCCGGGCCGACGTGCACACCCCGCCCGCCCCACCGGGCGGTGACCGGCCAGGCGACCGGCACCGTCCGCTCGCCGTCCTGGGTGAACGTCGCGCTGACCGGCGCGGAGTCCAGCAGGCCGAGCGACTCGGGGGCGGTCAGCTGCACCGCGTCGGCGCGGGCCCGCACCTCGGCGCGCAGCCAGGCGGAGGCGTCGTCCGGCACCGCGTACGGGTCGGTGACCCTGCCGGCGGCCGGGTTGATGCCGAGCATCGTCCAGCCGGTGAAGCCGCCGCGGTCCGGCTCGGCGGCCGGGCCCTTGCCCGAGTTGCCGTTGATCAGGTACGGGACGCCGTCGACGCTGCTCGCGTGGAAGGCGCCGACGTGGCCGCTGACCATGGCGGCGGACTTGCCGCCCGCGCGGAAGCCGGCCAGCCACTGCTCGACCAGCGCGGCCTCCTTGCGGTCACCCAGCTGGCTGCCCTGGTCGGGCAGCGGGTCGCGGGTCGGGTGGTGGTCGAACAGCAGCAGACCGGTGACCGAGGGGTCCTGCGCGGCCGCGTCCAGGGTGGTGCGCAGCTTGGCGATCTGGTCGAAGCCGCTCGCCCGGAAGGAGCCCAGCGAGCTGTTCAGGGTGATGAAGCGGGTGCCCTTGACGTCGAACACCTCGCTGGTCTCGCCGAAGGCGGCCTTGAAGTTGTCGATGGTGCCGGGGCCCATCACCTCGTGGTTGCCGGGCACGTAGTGCCAGGGGATGCTGCGGCCGGTCAGCTGGTCGAACTCGTCCAGCACCTTGCGGGCGAGGGCGAAGTCGGCCGGGCTCGCCTCGTCGACCAGGTCGCCGGCGATGACCAGCAGGTCGGGCTTGGCGGCGGCGATGTCGCGCAGCGTGCGGCGGGCGGCCTGCACGATGTCGCTCTCCGGGGCGCGGGCGATGAACTGGGCGTCCGACATCACCGCGACCCGCAGCGGCTTGCCGTCCACGGTGCCGTCGGTGAGCACCACCGGGTCGGTGACCCGCGGGCGCACCGGCAGTTCGACGTCCGGCGCCACCTTGACCCGCAGGTCGGCCAGGGTCAGCGCGCCGGTGTAGGAGCGGGCGGCGCTGGTCTCCATCAGCCGGAAGCGCTGGAAGGTCAGCGGGTACTGCACACCGGCCGGGATCGGGAACTCGACCTTCTGCCAGCCGGTCCAGGTGACCATCGGCGCGTCCAGGTTGGCGGTGACACCGGCGGCGGTGCGGTACTGGACGCGCGGCCAGGCGCCGTTGCCGTCGCCCTCGATCCACATCGTGATCGAGCGCGGCTGGCCGGGCAGCACGATGCCCTCGGGGGCGATGGCGTACTGGCCGCGGGTGCCGGTCGACTTGGTGAAGTCGTAGGCCAGGCGCAGGCCCTTGCCGCCGTCGTGGCCGGCGGCCGGGGCGACGCCGCCGTCGGGCGCGCGGTCGTTGCCGGACTTCCAGGCGGCCGCGTCGGAGAAGTCGGCGAACGGCTTCTCGGTCATGCCGACGGTGACGGCGACGGCGGTCTCCAGGCCGCCCACGGTCAGCTTGAGGGTGGCGGAGGTGCCGTCGGCGAGCGCCTTGAGGGCGATCGATCCGTCGTCGGCGGCGGAGGTCCCGACGACGCCCGCGCCGCCGGTGACGGTGATGTCCGCGGCCTCGACCGGGGCGGCGTGGCCCTGGGCGTCGTAGCCGGTGACGGCGATCTTCGCGGTGGCGCCGGCGCCCTCCAGGCCGATCGGGTCGGTGCCGGCGGTGATCCGCACCGGTGCGCCGAGCACGGTCAGCGGCAGGGTGGCGGTCTCGGCGCCGTCGGCGGCGGCGGTGACGGCGGCCGGGCCGGAGGTGCGGCCGGTGACGACGGCCTCGGTGCCCTTGCCGGACACCTCGACGGCGCCGCTGGCCGGCGCGCCGCCGGTCGTGCCCTTGGCGGCCGACCAGCGGACCGGCGGGGTGGCACCGGCCACCGGGCCGAAGGTCTCGTCGTGCGGCAGCGCGCGGACGGTGCGGTGCAGGCCGGGGAAGACCCGGGCCGCGGTGTCCACGGTCTCCGCGGGCCGGACCCGGAAGCCCTTGACCTGGCCGGAGCCCGGCGCGGAGAACAGGCCCAGCCCGTTGGCGACGGCACGCTCCCCGCCGTTGTCGGACGGGCTGCTGACGGTGCCGGCCCGGGCGGTGCCGGGCAGCCGGGCGGCCATCGCCGCCGAGCCGCCGCCGTCCATGTTGAGCGCGTTCCGCGCGCCCATGTCCCGCATCAGCACCGCGAGGTCGGGCAGGCTGATGCCGGGGCTGTCGGCCTGCCGGCCGTCGATCGTGACCAGGTACATCCGCTTGTTGTCGGCGGAGAAGCCCACGGCGGTCCGGGCGTTGGGCTCGTTGCCGTCGTTCTCGCCGGGCCGCATCGCGACGCCGTCGCGGACCAGCACCTGGTAGCCGCCGACCGCCACCGCGACCTCGCCGAAGGAGGCGCGCGGCCGGTAGCCGGTGGAGACCTGGTCGCCGGGCTTGAGTTCGCGCAGCGCGCGGGCGCCGGCCTCCCGGCCGACCAGCACGGTGGCGCCCTCGGGCACGGCGGCGCCCGGCTGCTCGCGCACGGCGGTGACCCGGCCGTCACGCAGCTCCACCTCGACGACCTCGGAGGAGCCGTCGGCGACCTTGGCGCGGGAGGCCGTGCCCCAGGCGGGGGTGAACAGGCCGACGCCGTCGGCGGGCAGTCCGTAGGTGTTGACGCCGTTGAGGGTCAGCTCACGGCCGCCGGGCAGGGCGGCGTGGCCCTCCAGGAACACCTCGGCCATCCGGGCGAGGCCGTCGGTGCCGACGGTCACGGCCTGGTTCCAGCCCTCGATCGGGGCGTGCACGAGGCCGCCCTCGCGGGAGACGCCGACCCCGAGCGGCGCCTCGGAGGCGTTCATGTCGAAGTAGTCGCCGTTGATGGCGGCGACCGCCCCGGCGCCGCGGGCCATGTCGGTGACGGTCTGGCGGGTGGTCACCTGGCCGGAGGACAGGTAGTCGACGCTCAGGCCCTCGGTGGCGAGGTCGGCGACCAGGACCTTGCCGCGCAGCCAGCCGGTCTTCCCGAGCCGGTCGAAGGCGGTCATGGTCAGCCCGGGGGCGATCGGGGTGACCTCGCGCCGGGTGACGACCGACTCCCCGGGGCGGTCGAGCACCAGGCCGGGTTCGGCGGCCGTGCGCTCGGCTCCGGCCGTGGCCGGTCCGCCGGGCGCGGCCCAGGCGCTGGAGGTGGCGAGGGCGGGCAGGCCGGCGGCGACCAGCGCGCAGAGCGCGACCACCGCGGCGGGCCGCCGGCGGCGGCCCGCGCCGGGTGCGGCGGCGGGTGCGGGAACGGGGGCGGTCGTCGTGGGGGTGACGGGCGGTGACATTCGGTGGTTCAGCTCCTCGTACTGCTACGGGACGTGTGTGCCGCCGGTGCGAGCGCAGGACACGGTCGGTGGCACGGGGCGCCGCTGGACGGCGCGGCCCGGGTGCATGATCACCGAGCCGACGGCAGCCAATCGTCCACGAAAGACCTTCACACCACGCGTCGGTGAACCGACCCGTTCGGCCGCGCGAACAAAAGCCCCATTCCTCTCGGGAACATGACACAACAGGACGTCCGGGCCGTGGTGGTGAGGATCGCCGGTTTCCCGTCCTGCTGCAGAGTTCGACGCGCGCCGGGGGCGCACAGTGGAGCGCGCACCACCCCGTCCTCGTCAACGAGCCCCATCGGAGGGGAAGTCATGAGCATCCGTACCGCCGCCGCGGCCGTCGCCGCCACCGCCGCCCTCGCCGTCCCGGTCCTCGCCGCCGTCCCGGCCACGGCCGCGCCCGCCCGGGTGACGACCTGTTCGACGTACAGCAACTACGTCAGCTACGGCGTGGCCTGCGACGGCACCCGCAGCTACTACGCCTGGGCCGTCTGCGCCAACAACCAGGTGGTGTACGGGGCCACCCGCTCGGGCGGGGTCTGGTCCTACGCCTACTGCAGCAACGTCGGTTCGACCTTCCGCAGCGGCGGCTACACGCTGATCTGACCGCCGGGGGAGCCGCCCGCGGCGGCCAGGGCGCGGTCCACGCGGTCGGCGAGCGTCGACCACGGACGGCAGTCGACCACCGGGAGCGCGTGCCGGCGGGCCTCGGCGGCGAGCCGGTGCGAGTACCGGGCACTGACCTCGGCGCGGTCCGCCTGCACGCCGCTCCCCGGTTCGCGGGCCGCGTAGTTGGCGGTGATCCGGGCGGCGTCGCCCTCGTGCAGGAACAGCGCCCGGACGTTCCGTCCCGCCGCCCGGCCCAGCGCGAGCGCGCGGGCGCAGCCGGCCGGGGTGAGGTAGTCGCCCTCGACGACGGCGGGGACCGGGACGGTCAGCCGGTTGCGCACCACCCCGAGCAGCGCCGGCTCCAGCGCCTCGGCGGTGGCGATCTGGAGGTCCAGCACCCGCTCGGGCGTCAGCTCCTCGACCGCGCCGCCCTCGCCGAAGTGGTGCAGGGCGGGGTGCTGTTCGGGGGTGGTGAGCTCCTGGACGGCGGCGACCACGTCGTCGAACTCGACGACGAAGGCGCCCGTGCCGGCCGCGATGCGGGCGGCGGCCAGGCTCTTGCCGACGCCGGAGGCGCCGCCGAGCAGGAGGAGGTCCCAGGTCCGGTTCGTCACCCCGCGACGCTATCGTGCGGGATCCGGTCGGATCATCCGGATTTCCCGGTCGGGTCCGCGCTGTGGTCGAGCCGCCGCTGCCACGTCGTCAGCAGGCCCTCCAGGGTGGCCGCCTCCTCGGGGGTGAGCAGGTCGAGCAGACGGTGCTCATTGCGCATGTGGGCGGTGAACGCCTCGTCGATCAGCCGGCGGCCGGCCTCGGTGAGGGCGACCACCCGGCCGCGCCCGTCCGCCTCGCTGCGCCGGCGGGTGACCAGGCCGGCCCGCTCCAGCCGGTCGATCCGCTTGCTCATGGCGCCGGTGGTGACCATGGTGCGGGCAGCCAGTTCCCCGGGTGCCCGCTCGAACGGCGCGCCCGCCCGGCGCAGCGCGGCCAGCACGTCGAACTCGCCCTCGCCCAGCCCGTAGCGGCCGTAGACCAGGCAGAGCTCCTCGGTGAGCCGGCCGGCCAGCCGGTGCAGCCGTCCGATCACCGCCTGCGGGGAGACGTCCAGGTCGGGACGCTCACGGCGCCAGTCGGCCTGGATGAGGGCGACGCGATCGGGGGCCGGGTCCGTCGGGTGGCTGTCTCGGCTGTGCTCCATGTCCGGCATCCTAGCTCGATGGCTTCCCGGGAAGTTATATTGTCTTCCATGGAAGCAAGTTTTCGGTGGGTGCTGCTGACCGCCGTCGCGCCGGTGGCCTGGGGCGCCAACTACTACGTCACCCGCGAGTTCCTCCCGGCCGACCGTCCGCTGTGGGGCGCCGCGCTGCGCGCCCTGCCGGCCGGACTGCTCCTG
This sequence comes from Kitasatospora sp. NPDC058032, assembly GCF_042885845.1. Taxonomy (NCBI): domain Bacteria; kingdom Bacillati; phylum Actinomycetota; class Actinomycetes; order Kitasatosporales; family Streptomycetaceae; genus Kitasatospora; species Kitasatospora sp. NPDC058032. The sequence continues at coordinate 205,586 of NZ_JBHVRK010000016.1, forward strand.
CTGGCGCTGCGCCCGCGCCTGCCGCGCGGAGCCTGGTGGTGGCGCTCGGCGCTGCTCGGGCTGCTCAACACCGCGGGCTTCTTCGTCCTCCTCTACATCGCCTCGCAGTCGCTGGCCACCAGCGTCGCCTCCACGGTGATGGCGGCCTCACCGCTGGCGATGCTGCTGCTGGCCTGGGCCCTGACCGCCGCCCGTCCCGCCCGGGCCCATCTGCTCGGCGCGCTGGTCGGCCTGGGCGGGGTCGGGCTGATGCTGCTGACCCGGGCCGAACCGGTCTCCCTGCCGGGTCTGGCCGCCTCGGCGGCGGCAATGCTCGTCTCCTCGCTCGGCTATGTGCTGGCCGGCCGCTGGCGCGACGGCCCGGACGTGCTCGCCACCACCGCCTGGCAGCTGGTGGCCGGCGGGCTGGTCCTGCTGCCGTCGGCCGCGGTGGTCGAGGGCGCGCCCGCGGTGCCCACCGGGCGGGAACTGCTCGCCTTCGGCTACGTCGCGGTGGTGGCGACCGCGCTGGCCTTCACGGTCTGGTTCGCCGGCCTGCGCCGGCTGTCGCCCGGGACGGTCGGGCTGGTGGGACTGCTCAACCCGCTGACCGGCGTCCTGCTCGGCACGGCGGTGGCGGGCGAGGCGCTCGGTCCGCTCCAGTACGCCGGGCTGCTGCTGGTCCTGGCCGGGGTCGCCCTCGGGACCGTCTTCAAGGTCCCGCCCGCCGGGCGACGCCGGGAGGCCGAGGACGGCCCCGGCCGCCCGGGTCGGGGCGCTGCCCGGGCGAAGGCGCTCGGGCGGCGCGGCTGACCTCCCCTCCCGTCGCCGCCGGTTGACGGCCGGTCGGAGGGAATAACCGGGTGACCCGGGGCGGGCCGGTTCCTACACTCGACACCCAGAGGCGCGCCGCCCGGGATTCCGGCGGCGCGCGCCGTGACGAGTCGAGGGAGGACCGGTCGTGCGCCACCGCACCGCTGCTGTCGTCCCCTCGTCCCGGTTCGAGGTGATCCTGGTGTCCTCGTCCTTCCGGTGCCCGCCGCGCGGCCGGCACCGGGGGCGTGCGACGACCCTCTGACCCGGGCCCGGGAACACCCCTCGCCTCGCGGGTCGCCGTCGCCGCCGCAATCGCGCTGCCCTTCTCGTCCCGAGAGCTTCGAAAGGCACCGGGCCATGCGCACCGACGTCACCACCACCATCGCCGCCGTCCGCAACCTGGGCATCCTCGCCCATGTGGACGCGGGCAAGACCACCGTCACCGAGCGGATCCTCTTCCTGACCGGCGAGACCCACCGGCGCGGCGAGGTCCACGACGGCACCACCGTCACCGACTGCCACCCGCAGGAACGCGAGCGGGGCATCACCATCTCCGCGGCGGCCGTCGCCTGCGTCTGGGACGGTCACCGGATCAACCTCATCGACACCCCCGGCCACGTCGACTTCGCCGACGAGGTCGAGCGCTCGCTGCGGGTGCTGGACGGGGCGGTCGCGGTGTTCGACGCCGTCGCGGGCGTGGAACCGCAGAGCGAGACCGTCTGGCGCCAGGCCGACCGGCACGGCGTGCCGCGGATCGCGTTCGTCAACAAGATGGACCGGGCCGGCGCCGACCTGGACGCGGCCGTCGCCTCCGTCCGGGAGCGGCTGCACCCCGCCCCGCTCGCCGTCCAGCTGCCGATCGGACGGGAGGGCGGCTTCACCGGTGTCGTCGACCTGCTGACGATGCGTGCCCTGACCTGGGACGACGGCCCCGACCGGGACGGCTTCCGGGAGGGGACGGTGCCCGACGGGCTGCGGGCCGAGGCCGGGCGACGGCGCCGGCTGCTGGACGAGGCGGTGGCCGGGCTCCATCCGGCCGCGCTGGAGGAGTACGTCGAGCACTCGGCGCTCTCCACCGTGACCCTGGCCGCGGCGCTGCGGGACCTCACCCGTAGCGGCGAGGCCGTGGTGGTGCTGTGCGGCTCGGCCTACCGCAACCGCGGGATCGAGCCGCTGCTGGACGCCGTCACGGCCTACCTGCCGTCACCGCTGGACGTCCCGGCGGTGCGCGGCGCCGCGGTCGGCACGGCGGGCGGGACGGCCGACGGTGCGGAGGTGGAACGGTCCGCCGATCCCGGCGGGCCGCTCACCGCACTGGTGTTCAAGGTGAACGTCACCGCCACCGGCCGGCTCACCTACCTGCGGCTGTACGCGGGCACGCTGCGCAAGGGGGACACCGTGCTGGACGCCGGCACCGGTCGCACCGAACGGATCGCCCGGATCCTGCGGGTGCAGGCCGACAACCACACCGAGACGGACACGGCCCTGGCCGGGGACATCGTCGCGGTGATCGGCGTCAAGGCGGCCCGCGCCGGCGCGACGCTCTGCGCACCCGCAGCGCCGGTGGTCCTGGAGCCCGCCGTCACGGCGGTGCCGGTGGTGACGGTGGCCGTGGAGGCGCGGCGCACGGTCGACACCGACCGGCTGGCCGTCGCGCTCGCCCGGCTCGCCGAGGAGGACCCGTCGCTGGTCGTCCGCACCGACCCGGAGACCGGGCAGCGGGTGCTGTCCGGGCTGGGCGAACTGCACCTGGAGGTGGCGGTGGAGCGGATCCGCCGGCTCGGACTGGAGGTGGCCGTCGGCCGCCCGCAGGTGGCCCACCGGGAGACCGTGGAACGCGGGGTCACGGGGCACGTCCACCGGCACGTCAAACAGGACGGCGGCGCCGGCCAGTTCGCCCACGTGGTGCTCGACGTGGCACCGCTGGACGGCCCGGCCGGGCAGCAGGAAGGGGGATTCGTGTTCGCGTCCGCCGTCACCGGCGGGCGGGTGCCGAAGGAGTACGTCCAGGCGGTCGAGGCGGGCTGCCGGGACGCGCTCGCGGAGGGCCCGCTGGGCGGCCACCCGGTCACCGGCCTGCGGGTCGTGCTGACCGACGGGGCCACCCACCCGAAGGACTCCTCGGAGCTCGCCTTCCGCACCGCCGGCCGGCTGGCGCTGCGCGAGGCCCTGCGGGCCTGCCGGATGGTGCTGCTGGAGCCGGTCGCCGAGGTGACGGTGACCGTGCCGCAGGAGTCGGTGGGCGGGGTCCTCGGTGACCTCGCCGCCCGCCGGGGCCGCGTCCGGGGCTCGGCCCCGCGCGGCGGGACGGCGGTGGTGACGGCCGTGGTGCCGCTCGCCGAGCTGTTCGGCTACGCGACCGCCCTGCGCAGCCGCACCCAGGGCCGGGGCACCTTCACCACCCGGCCGGCCGGGTACGCCCCGGCACCGGCCGCCGTCCGGTAGGGCGTGTCCTGGCCGGCGCCGGGCCGTCGGGACCACCTCGGTGGGCCGGCGGCCCCGCGCCGGGGGTCCGGGGGGGGGGGGGACGGCGGGCCGGGGCGGCCCAGACGGGCCGGGCCGCGGCGGG
>NZ_JBHVRK010000017.1:0-109200 GCF_042885845.1 Kitasatospora sp. NPDC058032
CGCAGCACCGCCACCGGGTACCCGCACAACGGCCACCACACATTCGGCACCCGATTGCGCAGCACCGGCGACACCACCGCCAGCAGCAGCGCGACTGCTCCCAGCACACCCGCCGCCCACACCACCGGCGGCGCCGACGCCCCGGCCGCCACCACCGTTGCGTTCTCGATCGTGCTCACTTCCTCACCTCCGCGATTTGGTTGATCACATCGATGTCCACGACCACCGACCGGCTGATCTGATCCGCCCACGTCTGCCGGCGGTGATGCACCAGCGGACGCACGAACCCGAAGAACCCCGGCGCCACATCCACCACGTGCAGCAGGCTCCGCACGATCGAGCGGGCCGGACCCAGCGGACGCGCGGTGTCCTCATCCACCGTCACGATCCGCATCACGCGCTGCCCCAGCGACTGACCCGTCCGACCCCGCACCGCCCACTGCCACACCAGGAACACCAGCGGCAGCGCCCAGTACAGGAACCGGTACACCGGCTCCAGGTGCACACTCAGCAGCAGGGCGACGGCTTGCAGCAGCGCCAACGGCGGGCGCGCGTAGTACAGGAGAGCCGTGTACGTCGTCATGATCCCCCCGGCGATCGAGACCTCCAGAAGGAAGGCACACGCCCGGGTACTCCAGTCCGCCATCCCCGGCACGGCCGGCCGAGGTTCCTTCCTCGCCCGCCCCGGTCCGACGAGGGCCTTCCACCGTTCCTCGCTCACCGGCTCTCACCGTCGCCCGGGTCCGACCGGGGCAGGATCACCCCGTGCTTGGCCGCCAGCACGTACAGCTCGCCCTCAAGGTCCCGGGCCAGACGGGCCGCGTCCTCCGCCATCGGCGCGATGATCGCGAACAGGAAGCGGGCCCGCCCCCAGTCCATGTCCGGACGCATCTCCTCCGCGAAGGCCCCCAAGTCGTTCAACCGCTCCCGAAGGTCCAGCCAGGTGCGATCCGCCCTGCTCACTCCGATCCCCCAGCAACGGCACGGGGATCAGCCGACTGCCGGGCCGCACGCGCCGGGGCGGGGGCCGGGACCACCGAGTCCGCCCGGTAGGACAGGCCCGCGCGCCCGTTCATCTCCCACCAGAACGCCTCCAGGCCCTCCAGGCTCACCACCTGACCGACCATCACACCCGTGGGCTCGCCACTGACCGCCACCTCGATCAGCGCGGTCCGTCGACCCTCCGGCCGCACCGCCACCCCGACCGTCCACACCGGAACCCCATCGCGGTCCGCCTTGACCTCACCCGTCTCGGGAACGGTCTTAGCCTCCACGGAAACGCACAGAGCGACACCCAGACGCCCGGCGTCCAACGGGAGATTCTTCAAGGTCATGCCCTACTCACCCCTCCCGGACGACCCCCCAGATAGGTCAGTCGTCATGATGAATTGTGCGGGAGGTCGATGATGAGCCCCCTTGACGCCGGACGCAAGGGCAATCATCCTGACGACTGCTGAATTCAGGTCGCGGCACGCAGGCTGAGCAGCGGCGATGGCCGTTGGAAAACGAACGTGACGGACACGAACGACCCAACGGCAAAGGGGCAGAAGTGACAGTTGTGAAGGGACAGGCCCTCTACAAGCAGGTGGCACGCGAGATGCGCAAGGCCATCGCCAAGGGCCAGTGGCGACCGGGCGAGAAGATCCCGACCGAGGACAAGCTGACCGCCCTCTACGGAGTCTCCCGACCCACCGTCCGCCAAGCGGTCGCCGAGCTGCGGGCCGATGGACTGCTCGACGTCCAGCAGGGACGCGGCACATTCGTCCGGGGACCGCAGCCCGAGCAGAACGCGACGATCAACATCCAACGCACGGTCATCTGCGACGGCGACCAGTACCACTGCCCGGCCGGCTGGCAGGACGCCGAGAAGCCCACGGTCTATCGAGTGCGACTGGAACCCAGCGCGGCGGCAACCCTGGAGACCGACGAAGGGGAAGCCGCCTTCCTGGTTCAGCGCCTCTACACCCACGAGTCCAGCGGAGTCCGCGCCCGCTACTCAGGACTGCTGCCCATGGAACAGATCACCAGCACCGTGCTCGCCCAGCGCCCCGAGGTCTTCAACACCGACGCCTACGCCGCACTGGCCGCAGCACACGGACCCATCGAATGGCACGAGGCTGTCAGCGCACGCATGCCCAACCCCGACGAACGCGCCGCCCTCCACGTTCCCGAGAACACCCCACTTCTCGTCTCCCAGCGCGTCACCCGCACCCAGGCCGACGCTCGCCCCCTCATGCTCGAAACTCTCACCATGACCGCAGCCGCCACACAACTCACCATCACCCACCGCCCCGTCATCCAGTAGGTTCACCGCCCCGAACTGATCGCTGACGGAATACTCAGCGCTCCGGCATGGACTGTCTATGCGTTGTGTGGGTCTGGGTGTCGTCGAAAAGAAGCCCACCCGAGGCTCTGGGAGAGTTACTCCATCTACACCTCTCGAAGCTCAGCTTCCCCCGGTAGAAAGTTGTACTCTCCGCCAGCAAGCCGGCTAAGGAGGGGAAGAATTCAATGCTGGAGAGATTCCCAACCCTTACGCGTGATCCGCGATCACCATATCAGGCCTAGTTCGCTTCGAGTCGACCCTGATCGGGAACCGCGGATCACGGTTATGGTGGTGGGCGAGGTACGTCACCAACCATCCCAGCATTCGATGCCGATCTGTCTTCCTTCCTTAGTCAACTCGGATGCTCGATGATTCGACGTCATCGAAGTACTTGCTCTCGCCAGCGGAAAGCTTGACCGGGTCTCCATCCTGCCCCAGGTACGGATAGATCAGAACACTGTACTCACTGTTGTTCTGAACCCACGCTCCGTCTCCGGGAAAGAAGAAGTCGTCCGCCATCCCGGGCTCCGGATTCAGGTAGCATTCTCTGTCGTGGCCTCGGCGCCGGTAGACAGATCCGGGGGGAATCTGGAGTTCTTGGGAACCAGTGTTTGCCTTTCCGTCGCGGATTGCAATGGAAACCATAAGGATTCACCTTCATCCTGGGATAAGCGGCCGAGTAGGTTGGTGCGATCACCAGCCGGGAACCTTGAAATCGTCGAAGGCTCTACAAGCCACACCACGCTGTGGCCGGCGGAATCGCCGGCCACACAGGGCCCGGTCGACCGGGTCAGTCTTTGTCATTCGTGTGGTCGTAGTCCGGGTCATTACCAGCGCTGTTGGTAGCACCCGTTTGGGTCTCCTTCAGGGTGTCCGAGGCTCCAGCCATCACGAAGGGGGCCGCCGGCTGCGGGTCTACGAGGTAGCCGACAAGGTGGTCAAGCCGCTGCTGTGCGTCCTTGTCCGCAAACACGTCCGGAATACCCAGAACGGGCTCTTGATCACTCAGCAGGTAGCTGGCCATGACCTTCGGTGTTGTTTCCACTTTACTTCCCTCTCTGCGCATCGGATACCTACGCATTATTTGCGTTCCTGGCATTTTCCGTTGAGTCACTCCTCCGTTGCGTGATTCCGCCGTTGGCTGCGACGGTGAGGCCAACGCTGTTAGTATCGGGTGCCCGCCCAAATATTTGACAATATTTGACGAAAGCGACTCAGGAATTCCGTGTCATGACGTCAACAAAACCCTGCATGAGGCGCAGCTCCGGCACCCATTCCTGAATGAATACCCATTGGCCATTCGGGTTGACCTCCAAGAAGATGTGCTCACCCTCAGGGGTCACGATGAAGTCGAAAGCCCCGAAGTGCAGACCGAACTCCTCCAGCATGGCTAAGCACGCACTCTCAATGTAGTCAGGGAGTTGGCCAGTTGTTGCGTGGGGGCGGAAGTCCTGTCGCCGCCAGTCGTATCGAGTGAGATCGTTCTTCTGTGAGTCGATCTGACAGGTGAAGACCTGATCCTCAAAGACGGTGACCCGCAACTCGTGCTTCTTTTCCACAAGCTCCTGAAACATACAGGCACTCTGACGCACGCTATCGACCTGATCCATGTCCCCGCCAGTGAACGGCCGGACGAGCGGGATTCCGGGAAGGACTTCAGAGGGGGTGGAAACTTCTATGTCATCAGGGGGGAGAAGAACTCCCGTCATAGACTTGAAGACCATCTTCTCTGAGCATCTATCATAGAACCCGCGCACATCTTCGGGATTGTTGGTGATGATTGTGTTCGGAGCGGTGAGGCCGTGGGCTGTGGCTCTGGCCATCTGGAGCATCTTATTATCCGCCTTGCGGATGTTCTGTGGGTCGCTCATCCAATAGACATCAGGATTTCCGGCAAGCAGGCCCCACAGACCGTTTAGGGCATAGCTATTCTCTCGTCTGGAATAGAGAAATTCTATCCTGGATAGATCGTCTGGCGGTCTGGATGCGAGCGGCTTTCGCCACCACACAGCCTTGATTTTATCCAGGTCGATTAGCCCGTCCTCGGTGTGCAACACGTTGGACCACTTGCCCTGCTTGAACACCGCATCGAGCTGCGCGCGCTGCGGAATGTCATCGGGGTAGAAGAAGGCCGATTCCCTGCCGCTCCGGCGCAGGACTTCAGCCGCAACGTAGGCGGTCGCGTCCCACCGCGACGTGACAATCAGAATTTTTGCTCTACTCATGACATCACCCCTGGCTACTCACACCGACCAAAGGTCAAACCATCTCGAATTGACCACCCCGGACGAGTAGCCGCGACCAGCTGCCACGGCCATGGCGCTTCAGCTCCCGCAGGTTCGCTGACAGCACGGGCCTCCGAGGGGCAGTGTCCGTTCCATGGGCGGCCGCACTTGGGGAACGCTGTGGCCCTCGACCATGCGGGCACGTTGTTCAGGCCGTCCACCGCCATGGAACAACGCCCCATAGCGAGTTCTAGCCCGCCTGCCGTCCCAGGAGGCCAGGAGGGCGGTAGTTGGCTGTGTTCCTACTTCCAGTATCCGCTTCACGACGTACCGTCGCTACTGGAGGCGGATAGGCCCCAGGCCCCGGTCCGGGCAAGCCCGAAAGACTCCCGACAGCCCGGCCATCAACAAGGCCTACCGGAACATAACGTGCCGCTTCGGTCTGTGCAGGCGGGGCGTCTCGCGGAGAAGACCGACAGCCGAGCTGCCTGTCTGCGCGAGGGCTTACGCGGCGGAGCCGATACAACAAACGCGGCTACGCAGCCCCGGCACCATCATCGCAGCAGCCCTCTCGACCTGCTCACCCGGCACGTTCGTCCGGGGGTCGCAGCCCGAGCAGAACGCGACGATCAACATCCAACACACCGTCATCTGCAACGGCGACCAGTACCACTGCCCGGCCGGCTGGCAGGACGCCGAGGAGCCCACCGTCTACCGCGTCCGACTCGAACCCAGCGCAGCGGCAACCCTGGAGACCGACGAAGGAGAAGCCGCCTGCCTCTACACCCACGAGTCCAGCGGAGTCCGCGCCCGCTACTCAGGGCTCCTGCCCATGGAACAGATCACCAGCACCGTACTCGCCCAGCGCCCCGAGGTCTTCAACACCGACGCCTACGCCGCACTCGCCGCAGCACACGGACCCATCGAATGGCACGAGGCTGTCAGCGCCCGCATGCCCAACCCCGACGAACGCGCCGCCCTCCACATCCCCGAGAACACACCACTCCTCGTCTCCCAACGCGTCACCCGCACCCAGGTAGACGCCCGCCCCCTCATGCTCGAAACCCTCACCATGACCGCAGCAGCAACTCAACTCACCATCACTCACCGCCCCGTCACCGAACTGCTGAGTTAAGGACCTATCCGCCCAACGGCTTCCGCTCGTCCTGTTGACAGCGCACCTGCATAGGAATCCCGTCCGATCGGAATGATCGGGCGGGATGTTGTCAACTGACCTTAAGTGAGGTCGACGAAGCGCCTGCCATGCCTGACGGAATCGCCGGGCGTGAGGAGCTTGGTCCCATATCTCGTGGTCCTTCGATCCGTCGATCTTGGAGTCAGGCCGCCCCGCGTCCCGGTTCATCCGCTACGAACCTCCGCGAGCAGCAAGGGCGTCGAGGCTCTGCGGCTTCACCATGAACCCCGACATCCAGGGAACGTAAGAAGGTCGGGGTCCACGCATCCTTGCTGCATCCGTCACTCGAAGCACAGCCAGGGATCCCCATAGGTCCGACAGTCCAGTCGCTCACATCACGCAGCTGGGAAACCCGGCGCCCTCAGTGGAGCCCGTTAGAGTGAAATTAGGCAACTCGATCACCCATGCTGGTGAATCCCGCCAAGTGTGCTGCAGCAAGCAGGGTAGAGTCTCTGTACCCGAACCTAGCTGCATGAAAGTTCCGCATGAAGCTACAGGCGAAGATCATACTCACCGCAGCGCCAAACGCGACATCCACGCCCTGTCGCCCGTAGGTAGATCGGGCCCCGAATTCAGCACTGCCGGAGGATATCCATCCCACCTGGAGCCAGATGAGCGCCTACAGCTACTTCACTTCGGAATGCGGAACCAACTCCTGGGCAAGATCGAATGATGGATTCAAAGTCAATACGACCATGATGATCAACGACAGCACAGACTTCAAGGACTGCGTCACAATCGAGGGTGGCGGTCACGTCTATGGGGTAAATTTGAACAAGTCCCCGAATCCCCTTTATGGATATCGGATCAGCGTGGACGCCTGCGGCCCGACTGGAATGACATCGACCATGTACCTGTCATTTCAGGATCGCAATGGAGAAATTTACCACCTCTCCATTTATAAAAGTGCAAGGATTATCCACTCCTTGGACTATAGTAGCAGCAATCCGGAAATCATTGAATTCAGGTGGAGTAATATGCCATTAACCTGAACTTTCTAGAACTGTCGACTGCCTTTTGTTGCGATTATCGCCGCGCAGACCCGCCCCTTGCGAGGGTCGAATGGACAACTCGGGACCCATTCGAGGAAAGACCAGAGCCTAGGGACCCTGTCCCGACACAAGAACGGAGAAAAGAAGTGACCGGATATGGATTCAACCTCAAGATCGAGAAGGACCTCAAGGAGCTTGCCGGCCTCAGCCTGGCGATCTTCAAGACCGTGTCCACAGACGGTGCCGCAGCCGTGAGCTCGGCTGGCCCGACCTTGTGGGTTGCAGACCCACACTTCACGAACAGCTCGAACACGTACCGCTGGGAGACCAAGTATCAGGGATACTTCGCAAACCAGGAATTCAAGGACGGCTTGACCGTCGAACATTCGGACGCGAAGGATGCCGACCTCGGGACCATGTTCGACATTCAACCCCTGGAGGGCGACCCCACGAAGGCCACGCTGGAAAAGGAGAAGGAGAAGGATCCGGCTGGCTACATCGACTTCTACAACACCACCGCAGACAAGCATCTGGTAGGCCTGAGTCAGGCCTACACAACCTCGTCTGGCACCTCCTTCAGCAAGCTCTGCGCCTTCTCTGAAGGAGCAGGACTTCACCGCCGAATCAAGCCGCTCGAAAAGATCGTTATTCTTTTCGAAGACTCCGCCACGAAGGTTGGTACGATCCTCACCCAGGCTTCCTCTGACGCATTCTCCGTCGACGCAGGACCTGCAGATAGCCCCATCGAGATCACGTACACGCAAGCGGGAAAGTGGACCGCGAAAGACGCGAAGGGGAATCCCGTGGGAACGACCATTCTGCCTAATCAGTTCTGGAGTTCCCTCATCGTCAAAGCCTGAGGCAAGTCCGATACCGCTGTGGAGCCTCACTTCGCGCACTATTTCCCGGTCGAAACAGGGCGGTAAATAGGGCATGGTCCGCAGGTACCTTGCAGGCGGTCGTCGGCATTGACGCAGGGCCCTACCTGGCCACTGGCCAGTAGGGCCCTTTATTTGATGTGGCGTGAAACTTGCCGGTCACCCTGGCCGCGGGAGCCACGCCACCGCCAAGGGTCATTCGAGCGTGGTAGCGCACTGGCGGCCGAAAAGGCCTGTCAGTCAATACTGTGCAAAGGGGCCCACGGAACTCGTGACGGCAAGACACGGTCGACGCCGTCGAAGAATTTCTTCACTCACTCAAGAGGCGGCGCACAGCGCCGCCGGTCGCCCATGGCGCCCCGGCCGGGCATGCGGCCTGACGGCCGGTCCCGGCCGGGCGCCGGGCTCCCGACGGCCACACGCAGCCCGGCATGGTGATCAGCTACCAGCCGACGCCTCAGGGTTGGGATCCGCGTCATCGACGGCACCGTCCCGGGTCGCCATGCGGTCGAGCGTGGCTCCGAGCTTTCGCGCGCCCGAGAGCGTTCCCCTCAGGAATACCACGCCGTGGCCGTCGTCCGACCAGCCGGCTTGGGCCTTGACCTGATCATCGCCCTGCAGCCCCAGCGCCGCGAGCACCGAGTTCAGATGGACCGCTGCGGCCCTGGCTTCCAACCAGGCGGCCTCATAGTCCACCCCTTCGACCGTCGGCCCGCCCCCGAGGAAGACATCCCCGCTCTCGTCGCCGCCGTCACGCCAGTTCGACATGCCTGCCGCTCCCCGTATACCCGTCCCGAGCACCCCCGCGCCGATGGGCATCGGCTGTCCAAAAATCGATACCACACCCCACCGACAGCAACACGGCCATTCGGTGAACACGCAAGTGGCAGCCCCGGGGTACACGTCTCCCAGGGCTGCCCAACGGCCTATCGGGCCGTCCAAGTTACTCGCAGTCGTTGAACACCGCCAGCATTTCAGTCACGATCGGCCCGACCGCCCAGCAGTCCAGCGCGCGGAACCTGCGGACCCCATCCGACCACGGCCGGGGGTCGTTCTTCGCCCGGGGCTCGTGGCTGACCGGGTAGTGGTGCGGTCCCATCAGCGTCCACCCGTCCTGCCGGCACCGAAGCAGCCCCTGGGTGTTCCCTCGCCGCGTACCGTCGGGCAAGGGCTTGACGAACGCCTTGGTCATCACTCCACCCCCCGGTAGAGGTGGGCACCTGGGTAGGTGTACGTGGTGTCAGGCAGTCCTTCCGAGGGCGCTCGCAGTGCCTCCCGTCGGTGGAACTGACGCTCCATCTCGGCGAGGTCACCGGCCCACGTATCCCGCGCGGCGCCAGCCGGCGAAGGCTCGTTGGCGCGCGGCGCGCAGCAGCCCGGGTTCACGGCCGGCGGCGGAGTTGGCCGCCGAGACCCCGTCGTCCTTCGCCGCTTCCCCTTACCCGGCGCGAGGACCGCGCGCACGAAGGCGAGCAGCAAGATAATCTGACGCACGTCGATCAGCTCCCTAAAAGCTGTGTCGGCTGCCCCGGTGGACCGCTGCAACGGCCCCGGGGCGTTTCTCTTTCGACGATAGGCCTAACGTCAAGGCATGTATAGGCTTGTAAAGGTACGTCAATGGACATGGCTGGATGTGTGCGCTAGTCATTGGGGCGCTAGCGTTCCACCATGGACTACGACCCCGACGCCCAGATCATCCGCGACGCCCCGGAGCCGCCGTTCGAGCAGCTTGCGGGCATCCTGCGGGCTCGAATCGCCCGGGGCGACTGGCAACCACGACGGCCCATCCCTTCAGAGCCCCGGCTCGGGGACGAGTACAAGCTCTCCCGGCCGACGATCCGCCGAGCCATCGCGGTCCTGGTGGCTGAAGGCCTGTTGTTCGTCGTTCCACAACGGGGAACGTACGTGGCCAACCGCGACACGGAACCCGATGGGAGCAAGTAATCCCCGCCTAACTGGAGTTCACCAATTGGGCGGGGTGGTAGGTCGCCGGGTGGGCGTGGCTCGACCCAGTCACGCCCACCCGGCGATTCAGTGGCTGGCTGCTAGTTGATGACGGCCGACCACTGTCCCCTGGACAGATGGATCACCCCGTTCGGGGCGACTCGCGCGGTGCAGCCGTACAACGGCAGGCCACCTTCGACCATGACGCGGGTGCGGACCTGTTCGAGCGTCGTCCACAACCGCTGAGGGCCGGCCTGGTGGACGGTGGGCGGCTCGTAGCGGACCGCAGAGGCCCGAGCCCAGGAGCCATCCGGATGAACCAGATAGGCGGTTCGCCTGCCGGCCCGTTCCTCGAAGTCGTACTCGATGCCCGGGAGCGTGACGGACAGAAAGGACCAGATCTCCCAGGCGTTCCGTACGTCCGCCACGGGGTACCGGCCGGTTGAGACCTCGTCTCCCTCTGCCTCACGGGCCAGGGTGAACAAGTCGACGGGACCCGGCGGGTAGTCGGCGCCGTGCCGTGTCCCCATGAAGCCGGCCCAGTCCCGTTCGATGTGCCCGGCCGCTCCGCCGTCAGGAGTCCGCCACGCGGTGAGGATCAGCGCGGTGTCCCGGATGGTGGTGACCAACCGTCCCCCCGGCCGCAACGCGGCGAGCCATGACGCGGGGATCGGTCGGACCCCGACGGTGGAGACGATCCGGTCGTAGGTGCCGGGAAGCGGCCCCGTGGCGTCCACGGTCGCAAGCGCCGGCCGGAGCCCCAGCGCGGCGAGCCGGGCATGGGCCGCCTCAACGAGGTACGGGTCCACGTCCACGCTCGTCACGTGCAGGTCGCCGACCCTGTGGGCGAGGTAGGCGGTCAGCCCACCGGCTCCGGTGCCGACATCCAGTACATCGTGCCCACTGCGGATCCGAGCATGCCGAAGCATCTTCACCACCAGGGCCGCCAGCGTCGCCGAGGACGTTGCCAGGCCGGTCGGCTGGTCGTCCCGCTGCGCGTGGTCCGCGTGCAATCCGCCGACGCTGGTCACCGCCGACTCGTTGCCGTAAGCGACCTCCGCCCAGCGCTTCAGGTCGTCCTCACCGACGCGCAGCGTCCAGCCTCCCTCGGGGGTGGGTTCCCACCACTTGGGGATCAGAGCGTGCCGCGGAACGCTTTCGACCGGTCGACGCCATCGCGAGTCCGGGTCCGTGATACGTGCCGCCAGCTCTGCGGCAAGGTGTTGCCAGTCCATGCGTGCCCCTCCTACAGCCCGAAGGCAGGATTGCACGGAGCCTCCGTGGGCGCGCAGTCGTTCGAGTCGTTCGGCGGGCAACTACGCAGAGCGGCGGGGGCGAACTCGTACTTCGGGTTGCACGCCGGGGTCTTGGCGGGGTTGCAGTCGTTCGAGTCCGACGGCGGGCACATCCCCACCACGCCCAGACCGTCCGAGTGATCCCCGGGGGCGCGGGCCGGGATGCTGTCCACGGCAGCCGCCCACTCGGAGCTGACCAGGATCTCCCTGAGCGACGTCTCGCGGACGTTGAACGGTCGGATCCACCGGCCCAGCACGCACGGGCTGACGGCCCCGTCCGGCATGATGGCGAGCCGGCCCCGCCCGCAGTTGCCGCACAGCGTGCCGACGTCCGGCGTCACCTTCGCCGCACGACCGACGCCTCGGGCGTAGTCGAGCGTGACTTGTCCGACGCCGAGCGCGCGCAGTTCCTCCACCGCGAGCTGTTCGAGCTGTCCGTCATGGACGCCCACGATGCCGGCCCGAATCCGGATTCCCCGCCGAACCGCCTCGACGATGTTGGCGCGGGTGCGTTCCTGGCTTCCCTTGACGGTGGTCACCTTGTCGTGCTCACCGGAGTTCGGCGAGTAGTAGGAGGTGGCGAGGCTGACGCCGTCGCGCTCGAACACGGACCAGCCCTTCGCGGTCACGTGGTAGAGGTTCGAGAACACCTCGACGAGCCGCCCCCGGCTCAGCGCGTGGTCGACCAGGTCCGCCCAGCCCGGGTACGTGGTCGGCTCGCCGCCGATCAGCTGCACCGTCCGGATGTCGAGATCGGCGGCCTGGTCGATCACGTCGTACCAGTCGGACACGCTCATCACACCGTGGGTGCCGGTCGGGCCCGAGTCGGCGAAGCAGTGGCTGCATGCCAGTTGGCACTTACCGGTGATCTCCAACTCGATCATGCTCGGCACCTTCGGAATGGCATCCGTCGGCGGTTCGAGTACAGCGGTCACATCCGTTCCTCTCGTTGTTGACGCAGGAAGTTCCACCTCGGACGAGTGTTGATGCCAGTGCGAGGCAGAGGTTCAAGAAGCGGCTTGCGGAACGCCGTCCCGTCAAGCCGCGAGGTCCGCATGGTCACTTGTGGGGTTAGGGAAGTGAGCCCACCCCCCTCGGCACGGACGGAGATCACGAGTTCGAGGAGGGTGGGCCCGGCCGTGTACACCCCCAGTGCACACGGGTCTTGGGGGTCAGCCGGCCGCGCAGTCCGCCGGCTCGCCGTTGTACAGCAGCGGGAGCCGGAAGCCGTTGGCGGCAGCCGCGAGCGCAGCGCGGATGCGGTACTCCATGAACGGTGCCACGTAGTCCGACAGCTTGTTCGGCGGGACCCAGGCCAGTTCCTCGATCTCGTCGGTCGCGCGCAGCGGCACGGACAGAGCGTGTGCCTCCGCGTCGGTCATCAGCCCACCGTCGCAGACGATGTTCAGGCCCTCGGACTGCCGCGTGTCCGGGTTGGCGGGAACCTGGTCGATCGCCAAGGCGTGAGTGATCCTTCGACGCAAGCCGAGTTCTTCGGCCACCTCGCGGGTGGCGGCATATCCGATCGGTTCGCCGGGGTGCGCTCCACCACCCGGGAGCAGCCAGTCCGGCCGGTAGGTGGGCTTCACCAACAGCACTTCGTCGTGTCGGGTGCGGATGAGAACCAGGGCGCCCGCCCGTCGGCGAGGTTCGATCCTCACGAAGGGCTTACTCGTCATGTCGGCCACTTGGGCTCCAGGGGGTTCGACTCGGGTTTGAGGCCCCTCCCACACCCCCGTGCGGGAGGGGCCGGCGTTGGGAGCCTCGCCCACGGTGCATGGGGGAGGTGCAACCGTGAGCGAGGCCGTGCGCCACGACCGTCGGGACAAGCCCCCGAGAGTCGCGGCATGAATGCCGGCCCCGGCGACCGGGCGAGGATCGCCCAGGGCTGGCGGCCTCCCACGTCCGCCAGGTCGCGGGAGGCAGGGCGGTCACACATCCGCACGAGGAGGTGAACGCCCACCCCAGAACGCGGCGTCCCACAATGCGCGTTCTGGGATCGGACCCCGCCTCGACGGCTCGAAGGCTCCCGACAGCGAGCCGCCGAGGCGGGAGTTCTGCGCGCAGCCTGTCTGTCAGGCCGCGCCGGTCACCGTTGCCGGACCGTCAACCGAACCGGCCGGCTCGATTTCCGAGGGGTAGGTCGTCCACTCGATCCCGCCGTCCGGCCGCCGCAGGTAGATCCGCCCACCCACAGTGCCCATGTAGGCGCCGACAGCCCCACCATGGAGCAAGTCCCTGACCAGTTCGCCGAGTTCCGGACGGTAGTCCGGTCTGGCCAGCTCCGACTTCCTACGCGACATGATGCCGCTCCCTTCCGTAGTCATCTCGCTACCGGGATGCTTCACTCTGACGTACGGTCAGCCGTATCTTCAAGCTGCCGTCCTCGAAGGAAGGATCGCTAACAAACCATGAACCGCAAGGAACTTGATCCGGACGCCTCGCCAGCGGCCGCCTTCGGAGCGGCAGTTCGAGCGTTGAGGGAGGAAAGGGGCTGGACCCAGCAAGGGCTGGGTGAACGAACCGGCTTCTCTGCGGTCCACGTGTCGGCTGTTGAAACCGGCCGCAAGCCTCCAACTGAACGCTTCGCCAGAAGACTTGATGTTGCATTCGACACGGGAGAGCGCTTCGAACGGCTGTGGCGTCGTCTGACTCAGAACGTGCTGTTCGAGGGCTTCGCCGAGTACCTTCGCAGCGAGGTCAATGCCGTCACAGTGAGGCTCTTCGAGATCAACATCGTGCCCGGCGTGCTTCAGACCCCTGCCTACGCGCGCGCATATCAGGGTGCGCTGGTGAGGCGGGGCGTCTCGACGCAACAACAAGCCGACGAGCGAACCTCACTTCTGCTGCGACGCCAAGAGCGCGTCGCAGGGGCCCGAATCCATGCGGTGATAGACGAGGGGTGCCTGCGCAGGGCAGTCGGAAGCAGCCAGATCATGGCTGAGCAGTTGGAGCACTTGGAGTCCCTCGCGGCGAGACCGAGGATCACGATCCAGGTCACCCCGTTCAGCCTCGGGGAGGAGCGCCCGTTCGCTCACCCAATTACCTTGCTGACCATGTCGAACAGCGTCATGGTGGGATACGGCGAGACCCAGCGACGAGGCTTCCTCGAACGGGATCCGCACGTCATGGCGGAGTGGGCCGCTGAGTACGATCAACTCCAGGTCGAGGCGCTGCCCCGAGCTGCGAGCATCGCGTTCATTCGAGAGATCCGGAAGGGATTTGAGCATGGTTGATCTGAGCTGCGCCGTGTGGCGCAAGAGCTCATACAGCGCCCAGCAGGGGCAATGTGTGGAAGTGGCGAGCAGCATGCAGGGCCTTGTGCCTGTCCGAGACTCCAAAGATCCCCAGGGGCCCGCGCTGGTGTTCCCGGCGGAGAGCTTTGCAGCGTTCGTCGACGCCGTGCGAGCCGGCGAGTTCGACGTCGCCTGACAGCCCACGCCATCCTTTGACCCCGTCGTGCCCCCAGCGCGACGGGGCCGTTCTGTCTCTGGGCTGCCGCGCCTTGGCTGCGGCCGGTGGCGGGAAGCTTTACGCACCCGCCGCTGGCGGGGCCCGCGTCGGGCAAGACCGGGGGGCCACAGGACAGAATTGCGGTCAGGCCATGAGCCTGCCCTGTTTGCCGGGCCAGCGTACGGCCCCCCGGCCATGCCCGACCCCACCACCGGCAGGACCCCGCCCAAAGCTTCCCGCCACCTCGTGGGTTGCCCGCCGGCCCGGACCCGGGGGGTCCACGGGAGGGGTTCTGACCAGCGAAGCTATACCCCCATGGGGGTTTGGATCCAAGCATTCATGGGCAGATTATGCATAAGGGAAGTACCTGCCCAGGTAGTAGTCGTACATCCGGGCGGGGTGCGGGATCTCCGGATGGAGGTCGGCGGGGACGCCCGGCTCGCCCTGCTCCCACATCTCTTCGTAACTCACCACTGCCGCCCCGCCTCCGCCTCGGTGATCCGATGATCCGTCGGCGGACAGCGTAGGTGTTCGAGCGGACTCCCGTGTGCCGTTCGCCGGTTCACCCCCGGTTGGGCGGAATGGGACACCTGCCGCCATCGGGAGAACGGCCCCCGGCGGGCGGTCCCGGCGCTCCCGGCGGACGATGGGAGTGTCCGGGGCTCTGCCCAACCGAGGTGCCGCCGCCGTGGGGCGGCTACGGGAGGTCGCCATGGCCGTCGCCGAGATCGTTCCGGCCGACATCAGGGAGTGGCGGGGTCAGGCCGTCCTCGACCAGAAGGGGCACAAGATCGGCAAGCTGGAGTCCATCTACGTGGAGACCGCCAGCGACGAGCCGTACTTCGCCACCGTCACGGTCGGGCCGGCCGTCTCGGTCGGGCTGAACGTGAACAGCAAGCTGATCTTCGTCCCACTCGACGGGGCGGTGCTGGGCCCGGGGTACCTCAAGGTGGCGTTCGCGCGGGCGCTGGTCAAGGCGGCGCCGTCGATCGGCGTCGACGACGTGCTGCCCGCCGAGGCCGAGCCGGAGGTGTTCGCGCACTACGGCCTCGACTACGCCACCGGTACGGGCGGGGAACGGCGGCTGGCCCGCCGCTGAGCGCCCCGCCCACCCGGTCGCCCGCCCCCGCCGTCGACCGCCGGGGCAGTGATACCCCACGGGGTACACTGGACAGCCGGTAGTCGACAGCGGAAGGCGGTCCTGAGATGCAGGTGGACGAGGAAGCCGTCGGTGCGGTCCTGAACCGGCTCCGGCGTGCCCAGGGGCAGCTGGCCGGCGTGATCGCCATGATCGAGGCCGGCCGGGACTGCAAGGACGTGGTGACCCAGCTGGCCGCCGTCTCCCGGGCCCTCGACCGGGCCGGCTTCAAGATCGTGGCGAGCGGCATGCGCCAGTGCATGGCGGGCGCCGACGCCGACGCGCCGCCGATGAGCGAGGCTGAGCTGGAGAAGCTCTTCCTGGCCCTGGCCTGAGCCCGGGCTCCGGACTCCGTACCCCGGCGGGGGCGCGTGCCACTACGGCGCGCGCCCCCGCCGTTTGCGTGCCGCACCCCGCTCCGGGCCCGGCCGTGCCAGGCTCGTCCCTCCATGACTCTCGCCATCGCCCTGCTCACCCAGGACCTCCGCCTGCACGACAACCCCGTGCTGCACGCCGCCCGCGCCACCGCCGACGAGGTCGTCCCGCTCTTCGTCCTGGACCCGGACATCGCCGCCACCGGCTTCGCCGCGCCCAACCGCGCCGCCTTCCTCGCCGACTGCCTCACCGACCTGGACGCCTCGCTGCGCCCGCTCGGCGGCCGGCTGGTGCTGCGCCGCGGACCCGCCGCCCCGGCCACCGCCCGGCTCGCGGCCGAACTGCACGCCGCCTCGGTGCACGTAGCCGCCGGCGTGAGCGCCTTCGCCCAGCGCCGCGAACAGGCGCTGCGCGCCGCGCTCGGCGACCGCCTGCACGTCCACGACGGCTCGCTCACCGCCGTCGTCCCCGGCGCGGTGACCCCCGCGGGCAAGGACCACTACGCCGTCTTCACCCCGTACTTCCGCGCCTGGTCGCAGGCGCCCCGCCGGACCGTCCACCGCCCGCCGAGGAGCCTGCGGACCCCGGAGGGCATCGCGAGCGAGCCCGTCCCCACCGCGCGGCCGGACTCGCCCGCGCTCCCGCCGGGCGGCGAGCGGGCCGGCCGGCGGCTCTGGCGCAGCTACGAGCGCCACGACCTCGACCGCTACGCCGAACTGCACGACGACCTCGCGGCCGACGCCACCTCGCACCTCTCGCCGTACCTGCACTTCGGCTGCCTGTCCGCCGCCGAACTGGCGGCCGGGGCGCTGCGCCACGGCGGCGACGGCGCCGAGGCGTTCGTCCGCCAGCTGGTCTGGCGCGACTTCCACCACCAGGTGCTCGCCGCCCGCCCGCAGGCCGCCCGGCAGGCCTACCGCGACCGGGGCGACCACTGGCTGCCGGAGGACGACGAGGAGTGCGCGGCCTGGCGCGCCGGGCGTACCGGCTTCCCGCTGGTCGACGCCGGGATGCGCCAGCTCGCCCACGAGGGCTGGATGCACAACCGGGCCCGGCTGGTCACCGCCTCCTTCCTCACCAAGACCCTCTACCGGGACTGGCGGATCGGGGCGCGCCACTTCCTGCGGCTGCTGGTGGACGGGGACCTCGCCAACAACCAGCTCAACTGGCAGTGGGTGGCGGGCACCGGGACGGACACCCGGCCGAACCGGGTGCTCAACCCGCTGGCGCAGGCCGACCGGCTCGATCCGGACGGCGCCTACGTCCGGCGCTGGGTCCCGGAGCTGGCGCACGTCCCCGGGCGGGCGGTGCACCGGCCGTGGCTGCTGGACCGGCGCCCGGCCGGCTACCCGGACCCGCTGGTCGACCCGGCGGCGCTCTCGGACCGCCTGCGCGGCGCCCGCGGCCTGGACTGACCCACCGTCCGGGCGCCGCCCGTCCCACAGTTCCCGAACCGCCCGACGTTGCGTCACGCTTCGTTCACGTCCAGGTCGCCGGTCTTCGGATGAATGGGCCCGGCCCCGCAGTTGTACAGCCAACTGTCCATGGGGCTCACTCCTCCCAGCCTCCGTCAGCAGCCGTGGACGGCCCCGGTCCGATACCCCCCGACGGCCCGGCGCCCGAGCGGCGGACAGGACATCCGTGGCCACCGGCAACACCCTGACTCCCACCTGGTCGACCAGTCCCTTCGAGGGCGACCGCCTCACCTTCCACTGGACCACCGACGCCCCCGACCCCAAGAACTGGGTCGGCATCTACGACGGCGCCCGCCGGCCCGGCAACGGCGGCTCGCTGCTCTGGAAGTACACCCCGGGCACCGCCGGTGACGTCCAGCTCGACACCTCCGCGCTCACCGGCGGTCCCTACACCGCCTACCTGCTCGCCAAGGACGGCTACGGCATCCTCGCCACGAGCGAGCCCTTCGCCTTCCGCCCCAAGCCCGCCGTGGTCCGCCCGCACGCCGTCGTGGACGCCTTCACCGCCACCCCGGTGGCCCCGGGCGCGGCCGTCACCGTCAGGCTCGGCGGCCTCTGGTCGCGCCCCGCCGGCAACCCGGCCGGCAGCGCGGCCTTCCGCAAGGTCTCCGGCCCGGGCTGGCTGACGGTCGCCGCCGACGGCACCGTCACCGGCACCGCGCCGGCCGGCAAGGCGCCGCGCACCCCGGAGGTGCTGGTCGTCGGGGTCAAGGACGGCACCGGCGCCACCGACACCCTCACCGTGCTGCTCCCGGTCGCCGATCCGGCCGCCGCGCCGCGCCTCAAGGTGGCGAGCTGGAACCTCGCCGACGCGGGCGCCGCCTTCACCGACGCGGTCGAGAAGCAGTTGCGCATCGTGCTGGCCCAGGGCCTGGACGTGCTGGCGCTCCAGGAGACGGCGGGTACGGCCGCCAGGACCCTCGCCGACGCCCTCGGCTGGTACGCCCACCAGAGCACCGGCAGCGTCGGCATCGTCAGCCGCTACCCGCTGACCGCCGTCACCGCTCCGACGCCCGACCTGCCCGCCGCCGCGGCGACCGTCCAGCTGCCGGGCGGACGCGCCGTGCGCGTCTGGAGCGCGCACCTGGACGAGGCCGACTACGGCCCGTACGCCGCCCAGGACGGGTGCACCGGCGCCGGGATCACCGCCGCCGAGAACGCCTCCGTCCGCCTCCGGCAGGCCAGGGCGCTGGCCGCCGCTGTGCAGGCCGACGCCGCCGCGGGCGTGCCGGTGGTGCTGGCCGGCGGGTTGTCCTCGCCGTCCCACCTGGACTGGACGGCCGCCACCGCCGCCGCGCACAGCGGTATCGGCGCGCTCAACTGGCCGGTCACCGCGGTACTCCAGGCCGCCGGGCTCACCGACACCTACCGCGAGGAGAACCGGGACCCGGTCAGGGCGCCGGGCACCACCTGGTCGCCGGTCCGCAAGCAGCGCGCCGCCGGCAAGGCCGAGCCGCAGGACCGGATCGACTACGTGCTCTACCGCGGCCGGCTGAAGCTGGTCGAGGCGCACACCCTGGTCGCCGACTGGCCGGCCACCGCCGCAGACCCGGCCGCCCTCGCCGCCAACCAGTGGCCCTCCGACACCGCCGCCGCGGTCGCCACCTTCCAGCTCTGAAAGGCCAGTTCGCGATGTCCGACCTTTCCCGCCGCACCTTCGTCGGCGCCACCGCGGCCGCCGGCGCCGCCGCCCTGACCGGCCTGCCCGCCACCCCGGCCCAGGCCGCCGCCCCCGCTCCGGCCCCGGCCCGGCTCACCGGCACCATCAAGGACGTCCGGCACGTCGTGGTGCTGATGCAGGAGAACCGCAGCTTCGACCACTACTTCGGCACCCTCGGCGGTGTGCGCGGCTTCGGCGACAAGCAGGCGCTGCAGTTCCCCGACGGCACCGACGTGTTCCGCCAGCCCGACCCGCGCCGCAGCGACGGCAACGTGATGCTGCCGTACCGGATGGACACCTCGAAGTACAACGCGCAGAACGCCGGCGGCCTGCCGCACGACTGGGCCACCGGCCACCAGGCCATCAACAACGGCGCGATGAACAAGTGGATCGCCGCCAAGGGCGAGCGCACCATGGGCTACTTCACCCGCGAGGACATCCCCTACCAGTACGCACTGGCCGACGCGTTTACCCTCTGCGACGCCTACTTCACCTCGCTCGCCGGCCCGACCGACCCCAACCGGCTCTACCTGTGGACCGGTACCGCCGGCCCCGGCCGCGACGGCACCACCGGCCCCTGGATCGACAACACCCCCGTCACCGACAACCCCGTCGCCGACTGGACCACCTACGCCGAGCGCCTCCAGCAGGCCGGCGTCAGCTGGCGGGTCTACCACAACCCCAGCAAGGACGACCGCACCGGCGACTACGACGACAACGCGCTCTCCTACTTCAAGCAGTTCCACGACTTCCCCGAGGACGACCCGCGGTACGTCAACGCGATGACCAAGTTCGACCCGGCGGCCTTCGACGCGCACTGCAAGGACGGCACCCTGCCGACCGTCTCCTGGCTGGTCGCCCCCTACCTGTTCTCCGAGCACCCCGAGGCCGGCCCGGCGTACGGCGCGCACTGGGTCAACCAGGCCCTGCAGTCGCTGATGTCCAACCCGGACGTGTGGCGGCACACCGTCTTCCTGGTGATGTACGACGAGAACGACGGCTACTTCGACCACATGGTGCCGCCCACCCCCGAACTGGGCACGCCCGAGGAGTTCACCCAGGGCCGCGCCATCGGCCTGGGCAACCGGGTGCCGCTCTGGGTGATCTCGCCCTGGTCGCGCGGCGGCTGGGTCAACTCCCAGGTCTTCGACCACACCTCGGTGCTGCGCTTCATGGAGCAGGTGACCGGCGTCGCCGAGCCCAACATCTCCGCCTGGCGCCGCGCCGTCTGCGGTGACCTCACCAGCTGCTTCGACTTCGCGGCGCCGGACCACTCGATCCCGCAACTCCCCGACACCAACGCCCTGATGGCCAGGGCCGACGCCGGGACGAAGCTGCCGGGCGTGCAACTCCCCGCCGTCGGTGCCCAGTCGATGCCGGTCCAGGAACGCGGCGAGCGCCCGCACCGCCATCTGCCGTACCAGCCCTGGGCCGAGGCCGAGGTGGACCGGCGCACCGGCCGGGTCACCTGCACGATGAGCAACGACGGCGCCGTCGCCTTCCCGTACACCGTCTACCCGAACATCGCGTTGCCGTTCGCCGGCACGCCGTTCACGGTGGCGCCGGGCGCCTCGGCGACCTACGTCTGGGAGGCCGCGGCGACCAACGGCCGCTACGACTTCACCGTGCACGGCCCGGACGGCTTCGTCCGCCGCTTCGCGGGCACCGTGATCCGCGACGGCGCGGGAAGCGCGAGCGTCCCGGAGGGCCAGAACGACATCGGCATCCCGATCGTCACCGCCGACCTCTCCACGTCCGGCCGGCTCACCCTCCAGCTGGTCAACGACGGCATGACCGACGTCTGCTTCTCCGTAGCGCCGAACGACTTCGCGGGCACCGCGCAGACCGTCTGGGCGCGGCCCGGCAAGCAGACGAACCTCACCTGGCCGCTGGACAAGCAGGGCCGCTACGACGTGGTGGTCACCGCCGCCACCGGCCAGCGCTTCGCCCGCCGTTACGCGGGCTGGGTGCACTGAGCCACCGGTAGCGGCGGCCCGCGCCGCGGCCCGGGGGCGCCGAACCGGTGACCCCCGGCCGTGGCGCGCCCGCCCGGCCGGGGCCCGCCGCTACCGTCGGCTCCATGCAGCAGATCACCCCATGCCTCTGGTACGACGACCAGGCCGAGGAGGCCGCCCGCTTCTACACCTCGGTCTTCCCGAACTCACGGATCACCGGCGTCACCCACTACACCGAGGCGGGCCCCGGCACGCCCGGCACGGTGGTGACCGTCGCCTTCGAACTCGACGGCCGCCCCTTCGTCGCCCTCAACGGTGGCCCGGTCTTCCCGTTCACCGAGGCCGTCTCGCTCCAGGTGCACTGTGACGACCAGGCGGAGGTGGACCGGCTCTGGGCGGCGCTGCTGGAGGGCGGTGGCCAGGAGAGCCGGTGCGGCTGGCTCAAGGACCGCTGGGGCCTCTCCTGGCAGATCACCCCGCGCATCCTGATCGACCTGATCGCCGACCCGGACCGGGAGAAGGCCGCCCGGGTGACCCGGGCGATGCTGACCATGCGCAGGATCGACATCCGGCAGCTGCTCGACGCGGCCGAGGGGTGAGTACATGGCCGTCCCCGCCTACCGCCACATCTGCTACCTGCACGCCACCCCGCAACGGGTCTGGCACGCGCTCACCAACCCGGACGAGTCCGGCCTCTACTGGGGCCACCGCAACGTCTCCACCTGGCAGCCGGGCGCCCGCTGGGAGCACCGGCGCGCGGACGGCTCCGGCGTCGCCGACGCCTTCGGCACCGTGGAGGTGGCCGAGCGGCCGAACCGCCTGGTCACCACCTGGTCCGGCCCCGGGCAGCAGCGGCCGACCGGGCCCTCCCGGGTGACGTTCGAGCTGCGCTCCCACCGGGACCTCACCCGGCTGACCGTCACCCACGACAACTTGGCCGACGAGGCCGAGCGTGCCGACACCGAGGCGGGCTGGTCGGCGGTGCTGTCCAACCTGAAGACCTACCTGGAGACCGGCCACCCGCTCCCGCAGGACCCCTGGTCGATGCCCTGATCCGCCCGGCCCGTTCCGGCGTCCGCCTCAGCCCTGCCCGGCCCGCTTGCGCCGGCGCCGCGCCCGGCCGAACCCCGGACGGTCGCCGCGCACCCACCGGCGCAGCCGGCCGAGCCGGGAGAACCGCTCCCGGCTCGCCACCGACGCCCGGTCCAGCTCCTCCATCAGCCGCCGGGAGCGGTGCTCCAGGTCCAGCTCGTCGAGGATCCGGTCGACCTCGGTCAGCAGCGAGCCGAGCAGGTGCCAGGCGTCCGGGTCCGCCCGCACCTGCTCCAGCAGCAGCCGGGCGACGTTCTCCCGGCTCGCCCAGGCCGCGGCCAGTTCGGAGTTGAGCCGCTCCTCGGCCTCCTCGGCGTTCAGGCTGACCTGGGTGGTCACCAGCACGGCGAAGCTCACCAGCGCGCCGCCGACGTGCGCGAGCAGCTCCTCCATCGCCACCGCCAGCGCGGGGGCGACCAGCGGCTCGCCGGGCGCGCGGCGCTTGGCGAGGTCGGTCAGCGAGCGCGAGATGACCCGGATCACCACCACGCAGATCTCCAGGGTGTCCAGCCCGGTGCGCAGCACCAGCCGGGAGAGCAGCCCCTCGCTGATCCGGGGGTTGAACCGCAGGCTGTCCTCGGCCTGCCGCAGCGCCGCGTCGACGTCCGCGATCGCCTGGTCGAGCCGGCGGGCCTCGTGCAGCCGCTCGGCGGCGTCCGCGACCGGGGTGGGCCGGCCGAGCTGGTCGGAGAGGTCGAGCAGCAGGTGCCGGGCCCGGCGCGAGAGGTCCTCGATCGACTCGCCCGCGGTGTCCACCCAGACCGGTGGCGCGAAGACCAGGTTGAACAGCAGGCCGACGCCCGCGCCGATCATCGTCTCCAGCACCCGGTCCCAGGCCCGGGAGGTCACCTGGGTGACGCCGAGGATCAGCATCGCGCTGATCGCGACCTCCTGCACGAACTCGTCCACCCGGACGAACCGGCCGATCACCAGCGAGGCCAGGATGATCAGCCCGAGGCTCCACCAGGAGAGCCCGACCACCGTACTGAAGCCGATCGCGATCAGCACGCCGACCACCACCGAGTTCACCCGGCGGATGCTGGTGGTGAGCGTGGAGTAGACGGTGACCTGGACGACCAGCAGCGCGGTGAGCGGCGCGGTCAGCGGGGCGGGCTCGCTGCTGAGCCAGGTCGCCACCACGTAGGAGAGCGTGGCGGCGACGGTCGCCCGGGCGGTCTGCACGGCGAAGGGTTCGCGGGCGGCGCGCCGCACCAGTGCGGCGGCCCGGTCGGGCGCCAGGACCACGCGGCCCTCCTTCCCTACGGCTTGTCGCGGCGCCCCTCGCGCAGCAGCTTCCACGGTGCGAGCGCCGACTCCACCTGTACCCCGAGGCTCATCTTGGACGCGCCCTCGACCCGCTCCTCGAAGCGGATCGGCACCTCCTTGATGGTGAGCCCCTGCCGCACCACCCGGTGGTTCAGCTCGACCTGGAAGGAGTACCCGTTGCTCTGCACCGACGGCAGGTCGATCGCCCGCAGGGTCTGCGCGCGCCAGGCCTTGTAGCCGGCGGTGGCGTCCCGCACGCCGAGGCCGAGGATGGTGTTCACGTAGAGGTTGGCCCAGGCGGAGAGCGCCTTGCGGTGCCACGGCCACTCCTCGGCCGTCGATCCGCCCGGCACGTACCGGGAGCCGAGCACCACCGCGGTGTCGTCGGCCAGCAGGGTCGTCACCATCAGCGGCAGCACGGAGGCCGGGTGGGACAGGTCGGCGTCCATCTGCACGACCACGTCCGCGCCCTCCTCCAGGGCCCTGGTCATGCCGGCGACGTAGGCCCGGCCGAGGCCGTCCTTCTCGGTGCGGTGCAGCACCCGGATCCGGCCGCCGGACTCGGCGGCCAGCTTGTCGGCGACCTCGCCGGTGCCGTCGGGGGAGTTGTCGTCGACCACCAGCAGGTGCAGGTTCGGCAGGTCGAGGTCGGCCAGCAGTCCGGCGAGGACGGGAAGGTTCTCCCGCTCGTTGTAGGTGGGCACGACCACAACGACCTTCGGGGAGGCCTCGACCATCTTCTGTTCCCTCGCGAGTTCGGCGGCACCGCGGCCGGTCCGCGGTACGGCCGTGCGAGTCTAGCCGCGCCGTCGCGGACGCCGTCGCGCCGGACCGTCATCTGGTCCGGCGGGTGCTCCAGGCGGGGGCGACGACCGCGACCAGGGCGACGGCGAAGCCGAGCTGGAGCAGATGGCGGATCCAGTCGATCCCGGACGTGTTCCGCACGCCGATCCATCCGGAGACCGCGTTGCCCAGCCAGGCCCCGGCGGCGCCGAGCAGCATGGTCAGCCACCACGGAATGGACTGCGGGCCGCGCAGGATGAGCTTGGCGATCACGCCGAGCACGAAGCCGATGAGCAGAATCCACAGGAGCTGGAACATCGCATTCCACCTTTCGAGGCGCGTTCCCCCATGATCGCCCGAACCGTCCGGCACGGCACGTCCAGCGGGGGAGCGGGGTCGGTCGCGCCCCCGCCTGCCCCTTCCTGCCCGGCGTAATCCCGAAGAGAGGGCCTAACCGTCCGTTTCCCGCTCCTCACCCGCCTCGCCACTGAGCGCCGCCCCGGTGTCCGGATCGAAGACGTGCAACCGCTCGGTGTCGATCCATAGCTCCAGCGGGGCGCCCTCGGCCGCCCGGGTGGTGGTGCCGATCCGGGCGACCACCTCCCGGCCCGGCGCGCCCGCGCCCGCCTCCGCCTGCCGTGCGCCGATCTCCTCCAGGCCGCCGCCGGAGACCGCGTCGCCCTCCACGGTGAAGTGCGCGTAGACGTCGGAGCCGACCGATTCGAGCACCTCGACCCCGACGGTGACGGTCGTGCCGCCGGCCGGGTGCTCCAGCAGCGCGGCGTCCTCGAAGTACTCGGGGCGGATGCCGACCACCACCTCGCGCGGCGCGTTCGCGGCCGTCAGCCGCCGGCGCAGCCGGTCGCCCAGCGGCAGGTCGCCGAGCGCGGTGCGCAGCGCGTCCTCCTCCAGCCGGCCGTGCAGCAGGTTCATGCCGGGCGAGCCGATGAACCCGGCGACGAACAGGTTGGCCGGCCGGTCGTAGAGCCGCTGCGGCGGGCCGACCTGCTGGACCACGCCGGCCCGCAGCACCACCACCCGGTCGCCCAGCGTCATCGCCTCCACCTGGTCGTGGGTGACGTAGACGGTGGTGGTGCCCAGGCGCCGCTGCAGCCGGGAGATCTGGGTGCGCATCTGCACCCGCAGTTTGGCGTCCAGGTTGGACAGCGGCTCGTCCATCAGGAACGCCTTGGGGTCGCGGACGATCGCCCGGCCCATCGCGACGCGCTGGCGCTGCCCGCCGGAGAGGTTGGCGGGCCGGCGGTCCAGGTGCTCGGTGAGGTCGAGGATCCGGGCGGCCTCCTCCACCTTGGCGGCGATCACCGCCTTGTCGGTCTTCGCCAGGCGCAGCGCGAAGCCCATGTTCTGGCGGACCGTCATGTGCGGGTAGAGCGCGTAGCTCTGGAACACCATCGCGATGTCCCGGTCCTTGGGCGCCCGGTCGTTGACCACCTGCCCGCCGATCCGCAGGGTGCCGCCGGTGATGTCCTCCAGCCCCGCGATCATGTTCAGGGTGGTGGACTTCCCGCAGCCCGAGGGGCCGACCAGGATGACGAACTCACCGTCGGCGACGGTCAGATCGAGGTCGTGGACGGCCACCGAGCCGTCCGGGTAGCGCTTGCTGATGCCGTCGAGGACGATCTCCGCCATCGGTCCGCGTCATCCCTTCACTGCGCCGGCGGTCAGACCGGCCACGATGCGGCGTTGGAAGAACAGCACGAACAGCACGATCGGCACCGTGATCACCACGGCCGCGGCGGCGATCGAGCCGGTCGGCTGCTGGAACTGGGAACTGCCGGTGAAGAAGGCGATCGCGGCCGGCACGGTGCGTGCGGCGTCCGTGGAGGTCAGCGAGATCGCGAAGAGGAAGTCGTTCCAGCAGAAGATGAAGACCAGGATGGCGGTGGTGAACACACCCGGCGCCGCCAGCGGCGCGATCACCAGCCGGAACGCCTGGGCGGGCGTGGCGCCGTCCACCTTGGCGGCCTTCTCCAGCTCCCACGGGATCTCCCGGAAGAACGCCGACAGGGTGTAGATCGCCAGCGGCAGGGAGAAGGTCATGTACGGGATGATCAGCCCCGCCCAGGTGTCGAAGATCCCCAGCACCCGCTCGATCTCGAACAGCGGCGAGACCAGCGAGATCGGCGGGAACATCGCGATCAGCAGCGACATCCCGATCAGCAGCCGCTTGCCGGGGAAGCGCAGCCGGGCCACCGCGTACGCCGCCATGGTGGCGAGCACCACCGCGATGGTGGTGGAGATCACCGCGATGCCGATCGAGTTGACCAGCGCCCGGGTGAACTCCGAGGTGTGGAAGATGCCGCGGTAGTTCTCCAGCGTCCAGACGCGTGGCACGAAGTTGCCGTCCGTCAGGGTGGACGGGTCCTTGAACGACAGCGCGGCGATCCACCAGACCGGGAACAGCGCGTACAGCACCACCACCAGGTTGACCACGCCCCAGCCCGCTCCGGCCCGGGCCCGCCGGGCGGTCACCGGTGCTCCGCCGAACCGCCGGGCGCGGCGGCGCCGAACACCTTGACGAAGACCAGGGCGATCGCCGCCACGCAGAGGAACACCAGCACCGAGATCGCCGAGCCGATGCCCAGGTTGAGCGCGGTGAACAGGTTGTCGTAGCCGAGGATCGAGACCGAGCCGGTGTTGTTGGCGCCGCCGGTCAGCACGTAGATGTTGTCGAAGATCCGGAACGCGTCCAGGGTGCGGAACAGCAGCGCCACCAGGATGGCCGGCTTCATCAGCGGCAGGATCACCAGCCGCAGCCGCTGCCCGAAGCCGGCACCGTCGACCATCGCCGCCCGCACCGTCTCGGTGGGCACCAGCGCCAGGCCCGCCAGCAGGAGCAGGGCCATGAACGGGGTGGTCTTCCACACCTCGGCCAGCACGATCAGGCCGATCGCCGGCCAGTGCTCGGTGAGCGGCGCGCTGTCCGCCGGCAGCAGCGCCGCCAGGTACCCGGTGCCGGGCGTCCAGGCGTACTGCCAGGAGTAGGCCGCCACCACGGTGACGATGCCGTACGGCACCAGCACCGCCGTGCGCACCAGGCCCCGTCCGACCATCGCCCGGTGCATCACCAGCGCCAGCGCCAGGCCCAGCACCAGCTCGGCCGCCACCGAGACGACGGTGATCACCACCGTCACCCAGAGCGCCTGCCACCAGTACGTCGAGGTCAGCACGGCGCCGTAGTTGGCGAAGCCGATGAACGCGGAGCGGTCCGGGAAGCGCAGGTCGTAGCGCTGGAAGGAGAGGTAGACGGCGTAACCGACCGGATAGGCCGTCACCAGCAGCATCACCAGCACGGCGGGGGCGCACAGCAGCCAGCCGAGCCGCCGCTCCTGCCGGGAGCCCTCGGAGAGCCGGCCGGCTCCCGCGGTCCTCGTCCTGGTCGCGGTCATGGAATCAACCCCTTCGAGCCGAGCGCGTCCCTGATCTGGCCGGAGAGGTCCGCCACCGTGGGTTCCGGATCCACCGACGACGGCGGCGAGAGGGCGTGCGCGACGGCGATCGAGACGTTCTGGTAGGCGGGTGTCTGCGGCCGCACCGACGCGGAGTCGAGGGCCTTCAGCACGTCCGCCGCGAACGGGTAGCTCCCGGTGAGCTCGGCGTCGGTGTACAGGCTGCGCAGCGACGGCGGCAGGCCGCCCTTGAGCGCGTTGGTCAGCTGGTTCTCGCGGTTGCGCAGGCACAGGACGGCCTCCTGCGCGGCCTCCGGGTGCCGGGAGTAGCCGCCCACCGCGAGGTCGATGCCGCCGATGGTCACCGTCGCCGGCCGCCCGGGGACGACCGAGGGGTAGGGCGCCCAGCGGAAGTGCGGGAACAGCTCGGGCTTGTTCTCCTTCATCGACGGATAGACGAAGGGGTAGTTGAGCTCGAAGGCGGCGGTGCCGGATTCCATCGCCAGCCGGTTCTCGTCCTCCATCTGGTTGGACAGCGAGGGGTCGGCGGCGGGAGAGGTGGCCAGGTCCCGGATCGCCCGCGCGGCGGTGACGGCCGGCTCGCCCAGCGAGGGCGCCATGGCGTCGGGGGTGAGGATCGAGCCGCCGGCGCTGGTCACCAGGGTGTTGAACCAGACCGTCAGGCCCTCGTACTGCGCGCCCTGCACCTCGACGAAGTGCGGCTTGCCCTGCTCCGCCAGCCGCCGCGCGGCGGCGAGCATCTCGTCCCAGGTGGCGGGGGCGGTGGGCACCAGGTCGTCGCGGTACCAGAGCAGTTGGGTGTTGGAGTTGTACGGGACGGCGTACAGCCGGTCCTTCCAGGTGGCGGTCCGCAGCGCGGCGGCCAGGGTGTCCGCGCTCGCCCGCTCGCGCAGCGGCCCGGTCCACTCGCGCACCCAGCCGGCCTCCGCGAACTCGGGCGTCCAGGTGACGTCCAGGCCCATGATGTCCACGCCGGTGTCGTGCGCGGCCAGCCGGCGCACCAGTTGCTGGCGCTGGCCGTCGGAAGTGCGGGGCAGCTTGTTGTAGCGGATCGAGTAGCGCCCGCCGGAGTCGCGGCCGCAGTTGTCCGCGGCCTGCTGCAACGCGCCCGAGTCGTCGGGGAAGTTGTACCAGTCGAGGACCACCGCCCCGCCGCCCCCGGACCCCCCGCCGCTGCCGCAACCGGCCAGCGCCCAGGCGAGCAGCAGCACCAGGGCGAGGGCGACCCGGTGGTTCGGTCTGGGCATCGCTACTCCCTCCGGTGGACCGGCCCGCGGCGGGCCCACGGTAGGCCGGGCCACCGCCCGGCGCGCCGACCGGCCCCGTGCGACACCCCGGAGACCGCCCGGGCGGCCTACGCCGTCTTCTCCCGGGCGGCCTGGCGGCCGGACGGCTGAGCGGGGCGGCGGGGTGCCGCGGATGCCGCTCGGGGCGGCCGGTCAGCGCAGTTCGCCGAACCAGCGGACGATGGCGGCCGTGGCGGCGACGTTGGAGCCGAGGTGCCGGGAGCCGGCGAAGTCCGGGGTGCCGAGGCCGACGACCGCCGGGTTCACGCCGTGCGACCGCAGGGCGGCCTCGCAGTGGTCGGTATTGGCGTTGGCCGCCTGCTCGTCCGCCTCGGCCGCGTACAGGCGGACCGGGACGCGCGGTGCCCAGTCACAGGTGCTGTCGGCGACCCGGAGGGCCTCGGCCAGGGCGCCGGTCGGGTGGGCCAGCATCGCGAGGGCGTGCGGGGTGAGCAGGGCGTCGACGGTTTCGGGCGTGCCGGCGAAGAGCTGGGAGCCGGTGTGCACGCCGTCGAACAGGGCCTCGACGGTGCTGTCGTAGGGCGCCCGGAAGACCTCGGCCGGGGAGTCGTACAGCGGGTGCAGCCGGTTCCAGGCGACGAGGAGGTAGGCCGCGTACAGCACGCTCGACTTCGGTTCGAGGGAGCCGCCGAGCAGGGCCGGCAGCTCGGCGTTCCGGAAGTCGTAGCCGCCGCTGACCGGTGCGACGGCCCGCAGCCGGAACCAGCGGTCGCCGCCCGCCTGGAGCGAACGCGCGAGGCCCATCGCCGCCGAGGCGCCCTGGGAGAACCCGGTGACCAGCACCTCGCGGCCCAGCGCCCGGCCCGTGCCCGGAACGAAGGCGCGGGCCGCCCGGAGCATGTCCAGCGAGGCGGTCGTCTCCGACGGCACGTCCATCCAGGGGTGGAAGCCCGGGCCGGTGCCCAGGCCGAGGTAGTCCGGGGCGACGGCGGCGAACCCGGCGGACGCGTACGTGAGGGCGGGCGAGGACGCGAAAGCCGCCCCGACCACGGCGGAGGGGGCGGCGGCGCGGTAGCTGGTCGTGCCGTGCGCGACGGACACCGTCCGCAGCTCGTGCGCGCCGCCGCGGGGGAGCACCAGCAGGCCGCTGGCGGTGATCGGCCGTCCGGCGGGGTCCACCGTCCGGTACTCCAGCCGATAGGTGTCCACGCCGAACCGGACCGCACCCGCGTCGAAGGCGGCGCCGGTCAGCGCCGTGGCGACGTCCTCCTTCGTGGCCAGGGTGCCCGTCCGCACGGCGGAGAGGAGGCGGCCGCGATCGTCCGGCCGCGCCGTCCCCGCCGACGCGGCCCCCGCCGCCACGGTCGCCGAGGCCAGGACGGTCAGCGCCGCCACCGCGCTCAGCCTGCGAAGCGCGGACCGCAGTCCGCCCGCCAGGTATGTGGATTTCATGGCTCCGAGGCTATGGACCGTCACCTCCGCGCCGCAGTCGGGCCAGCGGGTGTATCCGTGCTGGGGCTGGCCCCACCCCCGTACTGGGTGGTGGGAACGGTCCTGCGGCTCTGGCGGGCGACGGCGCCGAGCCGCTACGGTCTGGACCAGCCACCTGTCCGGCCGATCGGCCGCGGCCCCGTCCTGGCCTCTCCCGGGAGTCGTCATCAGCACCCGATCCACCGTCAGCGCCCCTCCTGCCAAAGCCGTTACGGCGCTCGACGCGCTCACCCTGCCCGACCTGCTCGACGACCGGGCGCGGCGGCACCCCGACCGGCCCGCGCTGCTCGTCCCCGGCCGCCCCGCGCTCGACTACCGGACCTGGCGCGAGCGCGCGGTGCGCGCCGCCCACGGGCTCGCCCGGGCCGGCGTCCGGCCGGGGGAGCGGGTGCTGCTGCTCTTCCCCAACCGGGCCTGGGACGACTACGCGGTGGCCTTCCTGGCCGCGCACTACGCCGGCGCGGCGGGCGTCGTCGTCCGCGAGGACCTGAGCGCCGAGGACACCGCCCGGCTGGCCGGTGACAGCGCCGCGGCCCTCGCCGTCGCCCACTCGGCCGAGGACGAGCGCGCCTCCGCCGCCGGCCTGCGCACCCTGCGGCTCGCCGGCCTGGAGACGGGCGGCGACGGCGACGGGGAACCGCCGCACCGCCCCGACCCCGGCGACCTCGCCCAGGTCATCGGCACCTCCGGCACCACCGGCGCGCCCAAGGGCGTGCACGCCGCCCACGCCAGCCTCACCGCCGGCCAGCGGCTCGACCCGCGCCCGCGCCCCTACGCCCACTCCGCGCACGCGCTGCACGCCTTCCCGATCGGCACCAATGCCGCCCAGGTGGTCCTGGTCAACGCCCTGGTCGCCGCGCCCGCGACGATCTGCCTGCCGCGCTTCGACGCCGAGGAGTTCGGCCGGACCGTCGCCGAGCACCGGGTGGGCACCGTCTTCCTGGTCCCGTCGATGGCCGTCGAACTCCTCAACTCGGGCGTCGCCGCCCGGCACGACCTCGGCAGCGTCCTGCTGATCAGCTCCTCCGCCGCCGCGCTGCCCGCCCCCGTCGCCACCGCCCTGCGCACGGCCCTGCCGACCGCGGCCCTGGTCAACACCTACACCTCCGCCGAGGCGTCCCCCGCCCAGATATCCGCCGTCGTCGACGCCCGCCGACCCGGCTCGGTCGGCCGCCCCGCCAACCCGGGCGACCTGCGGCTGCTCGGCGAGGACGGCCGGCCCGTCGAGCCGGGCGCCGTCGGCGAGGTCTGGCTGCGCCAGCCCGGCCCGCCGCGCGGCTACACGGCCGGCGCCGCCGCCTCGGCCGCCGTCTTCCGGGACGGCTGGGTGCGGATGGGCGACCTCGGCCGGCTGGACGCCGACGGCTACCTCTACCTGGTCGACCGCGAGAGCGACGTCATCAAGTCCGGCGCCCTCAAGGTCTCCACGCTGCGCATCGAGGACGCCCTGCACGCCCACCCGCGGGTCGCCGACGCCGCCGCGCTCGGCCTGCCGCACCCCGTGATGGGCGCCGTGCCGGTGGCCGCCGTGGTGCCCGCCGCCGACGGCCTGGACCTCGACGAACTGCGGCTCTTCCTCGCCGAACGGCTCGGCCGGGCCGAACTGCCGGTCCGCATCCTGGTCACCGACCGGCTGCCCCGCAACCCCAGCGGCAAGGTCGTCAAGCACGAACTGCGCGCCCGCTTCGAGGAACCGGCCCCGGCCGCCGTCGGCACCCCGCCCGCCACCGCGCACGAACGCGCCCTCGCCGCCGTCTGGCGCCGGGTCCTCGGCCGGCCCGTCGACGCCGTGGAGGAGGAGTTCTTCGCCCTCGGCGGCGACTCCTTCCGCGCCGTCCAGCTCGCCGCCGCCGTCTCCGCCGAGTTCGGCGTCACCGCGGGCACCGCCCTGGTCTTCGAACGCCCCTCGCTGCGTGCCCAGGCCGCCTGGCTCGCCGACGCCCCGAAGAACACCGACGCCCCGCTCCCGGTGCACGACGCCGACCTCTCCCCGTTCCTGCGCGAACTGCGCGCCCAGCCGCACGACATCCCGCTCACCTCCCAGCAGGAGAACTTCCTGCGCTGGATGGCCGAGGCCGAGGGCCGCAACGTCGGCTCGGTCGCCGTCATGTTCCGCGTCACCGAGGCACTGAACCCCGGCCTGCTCACCGAGGCCCTGTACGAGGCGGTGCGCCGCCACCCGGCGCTGCGCACCCGGTTCGTGCCGGTGCCCGGCGCCGCACCGGGGGTCCGGCGCGCCGTCGTCGACGCCGAGCCGGAGGTCGAGGCCATCCTGGTCGACGCCCCCGGCGAGAGCGACGACGAGGTGTCGGCCCGGCTGATCGCGGTGCGCGACCGGCTCACCGACGTCGGCGAGGGCCCGATGACCGGCCTGGCCGTGGTCAGCCGGGCCCCCGACGACCACGCCGTGTTGCTCGCCGTGCACCACATCGTCGGTGACGGCTGGTCGGTCGGCGTCCTGCTGCGCGACCTCGGCGTCATCTACTCGGCGCTGCGCCGAGGCCGTCCCGCGCCCCCGCCGCGCCCGATGCCGACGCTCGGCGAACTGGTCGCCGGCGCCAACGCCCACTGGCCGGTCTCCCGGGCCCACTTCGCCCGCACCCTGGCCGGCGCGCCCGAGGCCGTGCACCCGTTCCCCGGCCGCGCCGACACCGAGACGGTGCTCAGCGCCGCCCACCGCCTCACCGTCCCCGCCGCCCGGGCCGCCGCACTGCGCGAGCGGGCCGCCGAGGCCGGGGCGACCCCCTTCCAGGCCCTCGCCACCGTCTGGCTCGGCCTGCTGGCGGAGCGCAGCGGCCAGGACGACCTGGTGCTGATGACCCCCGTCCCCGGCCGCACCACCCCCGAGGCCGAACAGGCCGTCGGCTGCTTCGTCCAGTCCCTGCTGCTGCGGGTCGACGCCTCCGGCGCCCCCGGCTTCGCCGAACTCCTCGCCCGGGTCCGGGACACCGCCACCGCGGCGCTGGACCACCAGCTCTACCCGTTCGCGGAGTTCAGCCCGCTGGCGCCGTTCGCCGCCTGGCTGCGCTACGAGAGCTGGAACGCCCCCGCCCAGCTCCCCGGTCTCGCCTGCACGGCCTGGGAGGTCCCGCGCAGCGCCACCGTCCCCTACCCCCTGCCCGGTGGCGACCGTCACGTGCCCGAACTCGCCGCCACCGAGCAGCCCGACGGTTCCCTGGTCTGCTGGCTGCGCTACAACGAGCACGCCTTCACCCCGGCCGCGGTCGAGTCGCTGGCCGCCGCGCTCGAGGCCCGCATCACCGCCGCCGCCGGGCGCTGACCGCGCCGCCGGGGCTGCCTGCCCGACTGCTGGGCGCCCGTTGTTACGGGGTGTCCAGCAGGCGGGCTCGCAGAGCGGCGGCGCCGGTCTCGGCGAGCCAGTCCGCCAGGGTGCGCAGGCCGGGGTGGATGACGCGCAGCGCCTCGATGTCGGCGTGCCAGCGGTGTCCGGCGGCCCACTGCTGCCGGATCTCGGCGAAGTCCGGGTTCAGCGCGGTCGCCTCCTCGTGGGTGACGTAGTCGTAGCGCACCGGGACCCCGATCGCGGTGCTGATCGCGGCGGCGGCCTCGACCGGAGTGAGGTCGTCGCCGGCCAGCTCCAGGGTCCGTCCGGCGAACCGCTCCGGCTGCTCGAAGGCCAGGGCCGCGAACTCGGCGATGTCTTCGAGGGCGATGACCTGAAGGGAATCGTGCGGGGTGAAGAGGTGCCGGTGGACGCCGTCGACGATCCCGTCCAGGCCGACGCCGGTCGTCCCGAGGTAGTTCGTCATGAACCGCACCGGGCGCAGCACGGTCACCAGCGGGAAACGCTCGCGCAGGTACTGCTCGATGCGGCGCTTCCCCGGGGCCGCGAACGCGGCGCCGGAGGTCGAGGCGACGCCGGTGAACACCACCTGGCGGACCCCCACGGCCGCCGCCGCGTCGGCCAGCGCCCGGCCGCGGGTGAACTCCAGCTCCTGGTCGGTGCCCTTCGGCCCGTAGGCCACGGGCGGCACGGCGAACAGCGCGGTGGTGCCGGCCAGTGCGGGTTCGAGGCTCGACGGCTCGTCGAAGTCCGCGCGGACCAGCTCGGCCCCGGCGTCCGCGAGCGCCACGGCGGCGGGCGCGGCCGGGTCCCGGACCAGCGCGCGCACCGCCCGGCCGCCGGCCAGCAGCCGTCGTGCCGTCGCGGTGCCCTGCTTGCCGGTGGTGCCGGTCACGGCGACGGTGCCCCAGGCGGTGTCGGTGTCTGTGGTCATGGTGCCCTCCTCTTTCCTCGGGGCCCGGTGCGGAACCGGTGCGATCGGCCCGAGGTATCTGGAATACTCCAACCCGGTTGGCTCCCAGGGGGCAAGGGGTTTCGTGACATGACCGCAGTGATCGGCAGTGGTGACCGGGCCGACGCCCGCCGCAACCGGGCCAAGGTGCTGGCCGCCGCCGGCGAGGCGTTCGCCGAGCAGGGGCTCGACGTCCCGCTGGGCGAGATCGCCCGCCGGGCGGGCGTCGGCGCCGGCACCGTGTACCGGCACTTCCCGAGCAAGCAGGCGCTGCTGGAGGCGGTGTTCGCCCAGCACCTGAACGACCTGGTCGCCTCCGGCGAGCGGCGGATGGCCCGCTTCGCGCCCACCGAGGCGTTCTTCGGGTTCCTCCAGGACGTCGTGGAGACGTCCCACCGGCGCGGCCCCCTCTGCGACGTCGTGGCCGCCGACGCGAGCTGGCCGCGCCCGGTGCTCACGGCCGCCGTGCTGAGGTTCCGCCAGGTGCTGGCGGCGCTGCTGGAGGCGGCGCAGCGGGTCGGCGGCGTCCGCGCCGACGTGGGCCCCGAAGACGTCGCCGCGCTCACCCTCGGGTGCGTCTCGACGCTCAACGCGCGCCGTGACCGGTCGGCGGGCCTCAAGCTCGTCCAACTGACCCTGGACGGACTGCGTCCTTCCACTCCTGTCACGGAATCACACGGTTTTCGTGACGGCCGCGGCGGTCACGGTGCCGCCGCGGCCTGTGAGGAGTGCGGGGCCGCGATCGCCGTCCGCCCCACCGGGCGCCCGGTCCGCTACTGCGGCGCCACCTGCCGCCAGCGGGCCCACCGCCGGCGCCTCGCGGGCTGACCTGTGCACCTCCGGTGTGCCCGATTGTCAGTGGCCGGTGCGAGGATCGCGTCACCGACTTGAGGAGATCACCATGGGTACCTGGGACATCGGCCACTTCGACAACGACACCGCCGCCGACTTCTCCGGCACGCTGGACGAAACGCCCCTGGCCGAACGGGAGGCCGTGGTCCGCCGCGTCCTGACGCTCGCCGCCGACACCGGGGCCGAGGACTACCTGGACTGCGACGAGGCGGTGGAGGCCGTCGCCGCCGCGGCGCTCGTCGCCTCCCAGTGCCCCGGCGGCGAGCCCGTCACCACCAGCTACGGCCCCGACGAGCCCCTCCCGGTTTTCCCCACCGACCTGCGCCCGCTCGCCGCCGAGGCACTGGACCGCGTACTCGCCGAGGAGTCCGAACTCGCCGAACTCTGGGACGAGACCGAGGAGGGCCCCGCCTGGCGCCGCACCGTCAAGGACCTGCGCGCCGTCCTGAGGCCCGAGCCGGAGCCCGTGAGGGAGGCGCTGTTCGAGGTCTGACCCCCAGGGGCGTTGGGGGTCGATCTCGGGGTGATCACTGATGACCTGAGCGGCACCGCCGGTCCGGTCACCCCGACGCGTGCCTGCGGATCGGCAGTATCAGTTGGATCGCGCCGAGGGAGAATGCTCGGCATGACCACTTGAAGAGGACCGACCGGGCGACAGTTCTGGCAGAAGGTCGCGACCTGGACCACGGCTGCCGACGGCGATCGGCGCCTCTGTGTCGCCTGCGGAGCATCCGTCCGCCTGTACCAGTACCGCTTCCATCCGCCTGAGTCCTCCATGTTCGAGCGCTGCATCGGACTCGCATGGTGTCCCGGTTGCAGGATCTACGCCAGCAGCCTGGTGCACATCCCACGGGAGCAAGCCCTCGTCGACGCCCTTGCCCCTCTGCCCCCTGAGCAGCGTGAGCGGCTTCTACGTTCGGAAGCACGACTGATCAAGTTCCTGAACAGTGCCGAACGCGCTTGACCTCAAGTCGGGTTGATCTTGCACGATCGGGCTGTTCGCACTGACACACGAGCAGGGGGTACGCAGCATGCGCGCCGTACAGGTACACCGTTTCGGAGGGCCCGAGGAACTGGTCCTCGGGGAGGTGCCGGATCCGGTGGCGGGGCCGGGGCAGGTCGTGGTGGCGGTGGAAGTGGCCGGGCTGACGTTCATCGAGACGCAGATCAGGCGGGGCACCGATCCCTGGCACGAGCCGCCGGTGCTGCCGTACGTGCCGGGTGGCCTGGTCGCCGGCCGGGTGGACGTGGTCGGTCCCGGGGTGGACCAGGCCTGGCTGGGGCGGCGGGTCCTCGCGTGGACCGGGGAGACCGGCGGCTTCGCCGAGCGGGCGGTGGGCTCGGTCGAGGCGCTCTTCCCGGCGCCGGACGGCCTGGGCCTGCCCGAGGCGGTGGCGCTCTACAGCGACGGCAGCACGGCGCAGGGGCTGGTCGAATACGCCCGGATCCGTCCTGGGGACTGGGTCCTGGTGGAAGCCGCGGCGGGCGGGGTGGGCAGCCTCCTCGTTCAACTCGCCCGCGCCGCCGGCGCCCGGGTGATCGGCGCTGCCGGAAGCGCACGGAAGCTCGACGTCGTCCGCGAGCTGGGCGCCGACGCCGCAGTCGACTACCGCGCACCCGACTGGACGGGCGAAGTGCGCGCCCTCACCGCCGGTGCCGGCGCGGACGTGGTGTTCGACGGGGTCGGCGGCGACATCGGCCGGGCGGCGTTCGCGGTGACGGCCCGGGGCGGACGCTTCTCCGTCCACGGCGCCGCGAGCGGAGCGGCCACCTCCATCGATCCGGCGGTCGCGCGCCGCGCGGGCGTGGAAGTCATCGGCATCGACCAGCTCTTCGGCTTCGGCGCCCACGTCAACCGCTGGGCCCGCGAGATCATGGCTGAAGCGGCAGCAGGTCGGGTCCGGCCCCTCATCGGCCAGACCTTCCCCCTGGACCGCGCCGCCGACGCCCACGCCGCCATCGAGCAACGCACCGCCCTCGGCAAGACCTTGGTGCTGGTGTGAGGACCTGAGCTACCCGGTGACCACCGAAGGTCCGGTGAACTCCGTGGCGAGGGCGTCCATCACCACCTCGTCACAGACCTGCCCGAGCCAGTACCCGGCCTCCCGCAGCGCCCCGACCGTCCGGAACCCCGCCTTCTCGTACGCGCGGACAGCCGGCCGGTTGGGCGCCAGCACCTTCAGCCAGACCATCCGCAGATTGGCGATGTGGAACGCGTAGTCCAGCACCAGCCGCGTCGCCGCCGTCCCCAGCCCCCGCCCCCGCAGCTCCGGGGCCACCATCACCACGTACTCGGCCGTCCGGACAGCGGAATCCGGTAGAAGCGTGGCGACGCCGACCGGCACGGCGTCGGCGTCGCCCGTGAGCTCGTAGACGGTGAACCGGATGTTGTCGCCGAGGAGTTGCCGCGCCATCCCCTCCGCACGGGCCTCCAACGACTCCGGCTGCTGCCGCCCGTACCCGACCAGTGAGGCCGGATGCTGCTCCCAGCGCCAGTACGTCTCGACGAGATCGGCACGATAGGGCCCGAGGCCGCAGCCGCCGTCGCGGATCCAGATGATCGGGTCAGTCCCGGTGTCGATGGCAGGCTCCAGGCGTGAGATGTGTTTCCGGCTCACCGGCAGGCGTGCCGTCCTCAGTCTGCGCCAATACGTCAGGGCAGCAGGGCGGCGAGTTCGGCGTCGAAGAGGGTCTCGGGGTCGAACTGCATGCCGGTGAAGTGGCCGGCGAGCTCCAGCGACAGGACGCCGTGGAGGCGGGTCCAGAGGGTGAGGAAGAGGGCGAGCGCCTCGGGTGGGGCGGGGTGGTCGGCGGCCCACGCGCGGTGCTCGGCGAGGTGGGTGCCGAGGGGGGAGACGGGGGTGGCCGAGGGGAGGGCGGCGGCGCAGGCGTCCAGGAGGGTGGTGGCGATCTCCTGGGAGATGGCGGTGGTGTCCTCGGGGGCCTGGTAGCCGGGGATCGGGGTGCCGTAGACCAGCAGGTAGCGCTGGGGGTCGGTGAGGGCCCAGGTGCGCAGGGCGTGGGCGAGGCCGGCCAGGTCGGCGCCGTCGGCGGCGGCTGCGGCGAGGGTGTCGGCGAGGCTGCGGTAGGCCTCGCGGACGAGTTCGGTGATCAGCTCGTCGCGGTTGGCGAAGTAGCGGTAGAGGGCGGGGCCGCTCAGGCCCATCTGCTTGGCGATGGCGTTGAGGGAGAGCGCGGAGGCGCCCGCCGTGGCGATCTGTTCCCAGGCGCGTTCCATGACCTCGGCGCGGACCTGGGCGCGGTAGCGCTCGCGGGGGGTGGTGGGGTCGCTCTTCGCCATGGGTTAGAAGCTATCACGGAAGCTATTGACTGTCCGGGAAAGAAGCGGTTAGAACTTGTCACGGAAGTGATTGGTTCTAGAGGGAGGACATGTCATGACGGGAATCCGAGCCGCCGCGATCACGGTCCCGCTGGTCGTCGGGATCCTCGTCGGCGCCGCCGTGCCCGCCGGGGCGCAGCCCGCCGAGGGGCTGACCTGCCGGGGCGCGGGGGTCGACCCCGGCGCGCAGGTGAGGTACCGGACGGAGGCGGTGATCGACGCGCCGCTGGACGTGATCTGGAAGCTCCAGACGGATGTGGACCGCTGGCCGTCCTGGCAGCCGCCGGTCACCAGCGCCGAGCGCCTCGACCACGGCCCCTTCCGGGCCGGGTCGGCGTTCCACTGGACGACGCCGGTGCCGCCCGGGACCGGGGTCCCGGCGACCAGCCTGGACATCACGTCGACCGTGCGGCAGGTCAAGCAGGGTGTGTGCATCCGCTGGACCGGTCCGGCGGTCGGGGAGGGGGTGCACATCGACGGCGTGCACGTCTGGAACTTCACCGAGGTGAAGGGCGGTGTGAAGGTCAGCACCGAGGAGACCCACACCGGGCCGCAGGTGGACGCCGATGTGCCGGTGGCGACCGCGATCCTCAAGGCGGGCCTGGACGGCTGGCTGGCCGACCTCAGGGCCGCCACCGGGGCGCAGGCGTCCGGGTGGACGCCCGCGCCCCGGCCGTGATCAGCCGCCGAGGCGGTCGGCGGCCTCGTCCTCGCTCAGGGCCTCGATCTCCGCGATGAGGAGTTCCTCGACGCGGGCCGCGAGCGCGGCGGCCGTGGACAGCTCGAACGCGTCGCGGATCGGGACGTCCAGGCCGACGCCCGCCCGGATCCGGGCCACCACCCGGGTGACCAGCAGCGAGTCCCCGCCGAGTTCGAAGAAGTCGTCGAGGGCCCCCACCCGGGGC
Source organism: Kitasatospora sp. NPDC058032 (assembly GCF_042885845.1). Taxonomy (NCBI): domain Bacteria; kingdom Bacillati; phylum Actinomycetota; class Actinomycetes; order Kitasatosporales; family Streptomycetaceae; genus Kitasatospora; species Kitasatospora sp. NPDC058032. Next base: position 39,575 of record NZ_JBHVRK010000017.1, read on the forward strand.
ACCCCCAGGACCTCCTGCCACAGCTGGGTGACCAGTTGCTCGGCGTCGGTCCGCGGGGCCACGTACGGGCGGGCGGAGGCCTGGTCCGGTTCGGGCAGGGCCGCTGTGTCCAGCTTCCCGTTGAGGGTCAGCGGGAGGGTGTCGAGCAGGACGACGGTGTCCGGGACGAGGTAGGCCGGCAGCCGCACGGCGAGGTGCTCGCGCAGGGCGGCCGGGTCGGGCTCGGCGCCGGGCGCCGGGACGGCGTACGCGACCAGGCGGCGCCCGCCGAGCACCACGGCGGCGGCCCGCAGCACGTCCGGACGGCCGGTCAGGGCCGCCTCGATCTCGGCCGGTTCGATCCGGTAGCCGCGCAGCTTGACCTGCTCGTCGGCGCGGCCGAGGTAGTCCAGGCTCCCGTCGGTGCGCCAGCGGGCGCGGTCGCCGGTGCGGTACATCGTCCCGCCGGCGAACGGGTCCGGCACGAACGCCGCCGCGGTCAGGTCGGGGCGGCCCAGGTAGCCGCGGGCCAGGCCGGCGCCGCCGACGTGCAGCTCGCCCTCCGAGCCGCGCGGCAGCAGGGCGCCGCGCTCGTCCAGCACGTACAGCCGCACGCCCGGCAGCGGGCGGCCCAGCGGCGGGCGGCGCCCGGCGTCCGGGGCGCCGAGGTCGGCGGCGGTGACGATGACGGTGGCCTCGGTCGGCCCGTAGGTGTTGACCAGCCGGACGGTGTCGCCGTGCCGGTCCCGCCAGCGGGCGACGGCGTCGGCGCGGACCTCGGAGCCGCCGAGCACCACCAGCCGCAGGGCGGCGGGCCAGGGGGTGCGCTCGTCGTGCGAGACCAGCTCCTCCCAGTAGGCGGTCGGCAGGTCAAGCACGGTGACGGACGGGCCGTGCGGGCCGCGCAGCAGCTCCGGCAGGGTGCGGCCGCCGCCGGGCAGCAGCACCACGCAGGCGCCGGTGGCGAGGGCGGGCCACAGCTCCTCGGCGTGGGTGTCGAAGCCGATCGAGGCGAACTGGACGATCCGGTCGCCGGGCGCGAGGCGGTAGCCGTCCGGGCCGGCCATCCAGTCGACGCGGGCGGCCAGCGCGGTCTGGTCGACGGTCACCGCCTTGGGGGTGCCGGTGGAGCCGGAGGTGTAGAGCACGTAGGCGAGGTCCGCCCGCTCCTCGGACGCCACCGGATCGGCGGCGGGCACGAGCCGCAGTCCCTCGCCGTCCTCGTCCGTCAGCAGCAGGACGGCGCCGGACTCGCGGACCATCAGGCGCCGCCGCTCCTCCGGGTGGGCCGGGTCGAGCGGCAGGTAGCCGGCGCCGGCCTTCCAGATCGCCAGCAGGGCCGTCACCAGTTCGAAGGAGGGCGCCAGCCGGACGGCCACCAGCTGTCCTGCGACCGGGCCGAGCCGTTCGGCCAGTTCGCCGGAGCGGCGGTCGAGCTCGGCGTACGAGAGCATCTCGCCCTCGCACTCCAGGGCGGGCGCGTCCGGGGTGGCGGCGGCCCGCTCGGCGAAGCGGGTGAGCACGGGGCGGGCGGCGGAAGCGGCCACGGGACCCGCGCCCAGGGCGAGCAGCTCGGCGCGCTCCTCGGCGCCGATCAGCCACTCGCCGTGCAGCGGCACCTCGACGTCCTCGACCACGGCGGCCAGCAGCGCGCGGCAGCGGGTGCCGAGCGCGGCCACCGTCGCCGGGTCGAGGACCTCCCGGTCGAAGCAGAACGAGAGCGTCAGCCCGCCGTCGGGGGTGCGCCAGCTGTCCAGCAGCAGATCGGTCTTGGCGCGTTCGAAGCCGGAGTCCATGGAGGCCGTGCGCACCCCGGCGGGCAGCGGCGCGCCGCCGTCCTCCCCGGTCAGGTCGTACTGGCTCTGGTGGACGAACACCGCCTGGTAGAGCGGCGCCGCACCGGCCTCGGCGGGCAGGTCCAGATGGACGGCGAGCCGCTCCAGCGGGACGTCCTGGTGGCTCAGGGCGCCCAGGGTGGCGGTGCGGACGCGGTGCAGCACGGTGCGGAAGCCGGGCTCGCCGGTGAGGTCGGCGCGCAGCACGCCGGTGCGGGCGAAGTAGCCGACCAGCGCCTCCTGCGCCGCCTCGGTGCGGCCCGCGAGCGGGGTGCCGACCACGAAGTCGGTGCTACCGGTCCAGCGGGCCAGCACGCACTGGTAGGCGGCGAGCAGCACCATGAACGGGGTGCAGCGCTCGCGCCGGGCCAGCGCGTCCAGGGCGGCCGTCAGCTCCGGGTCCAGCGCCACCGTGGCGAAGCCCGCCGGGTGCCGGGGCTCGGCCGGGCGGGGGTGGTCCAGCGGCAGCCGCAGCCGACCGGTGCCGGCCAGCTTCTCCGCCCAGTAGCGGAAGGCCGCCTCGGCGCCGCCCGCCGCCGCGCGCTCCTGCTCGGCGCGCGCGACGTCGCCGTAGGACAGGGCGAGCGGTGCCAGCTCGGCCGGTGCCTCGCCGAGCGCCTCCCGGTACAGCGCGAGCAGTTCGCGCCAGAGGACCTTGAACGACCAGCCGTCCGAGACGATGTGGTGGACGACCAGCGCGAACGCGTGCTCCTCCGGCCCGGCGGAGACCAGGACGGCGCGCAGCGGCGGGCGCCCGGCGAGGTCGAAGGGCGCGTTGACGGCCGGGCGGCAGGCCTCGGTGAAGTCCTGCTCGGCGGCGCCGGGGGCGAGCGCGAGCTGCTCCAGCGGGACGGGCGCGGGCGGTTCGACCAGCTGGACGGGCGCCTCGCCGTCCAGGGCGAAGCGGGTGCGCAGCGGTTCGTGCCGGGCCGTCAGCCGCTCCAGCGCGGTGCGCAGCGCGGAGACGTCCAGCGGGCCGCTCCACCGGCGGCACAGGTACATGTTGAAGCCGGCGTCGGCGGGGCGCAGCTGCTGCAGGAACCAGAGCCGGCGCTGTTCCTCGGTGAGCGGGTGGACGGCCTCGGCGGGGCGGGCGGCGCCGGCGGTCCGGTCGGTGGTGCTGCGGTTGGTGGTGCTGCGGTCGGTGGTGGTCATCGGACGGCGGCCTCGGTTCCGGTACGGCGCGCGGACGCGGCGGATGCGGCGGGTTCGGCGGAGGGGGTCTCGGACGGGGGAACGGCCCCGGTGCGGGCGGAGAGGGCGGCCAGGCCCACCAGGTCGTCGGGCTCGGCGTCGGGGACGTCGCGGTCGAAGTGGCGCAGTGCGGGGACCGCCAGGCAGACGGCCACCAGCAGCGCCATGGCGAGGCCGAACAGCAGGTAGAGCAGGCCGATGCCGCGGCCCTCGCCGGTGCCGATCAGTCGGCCGACGGTGCCGGCCAGCGCGCCGTCCTCGTCGATCAGCGGCTGGACCAGGCGCGGTCCGAGGGGCGCGACGAGGGCGAAACCGACCGGAAGGGTGGACCAGGCGACCATGGTGTTGACCGCGATCACCCGGCCGTGGAAGCGCAGCGGCACCTTGGTCTGCACGATCGTCGCGTAGACGCCGTTGACCAGTCCGAGCCCGTACGCCATGCCGAAGGCGCCGAGCGCCACCGGCCAGACGCTCGGGCGCAGGCCGGTCACCAGGCAGGCGGCGGCCAGGCCGAGGGTCGAGAAGAGGACGCCGCGCAGCCGCAGCCGGCGCGGCCCGCCCCAGACCAGCAGGGTCAGACCGCCGAGCACGGCGCCGAGCCCGGCCGCGACCGAGACCCAGCCCGCGGCCGCGAGCGGGGCGAAGGAGAGCACCAGCGGGGTGGTGAGCAGGAACAGCGGCGACAGGAAGATGTTGAGCACCGCGAAGAAGAGCAGCATCGCCCGGAAGTGCCGGCTGCCGAGCGCCCGCCGGAAGCCGGCCCGGATCTCGGCGGTCACGCTCTCGCGGCGCCGCGCGGCCATCACGTCGGGGAAGCGCACGGCCAGCGTGACACCGGTGGCGATCACATAGCTGGCGACGTCCATCACGAGGATGCCGCCGAGGCCGAGCGCGGCGAGCAGACCGACCGCGAACAGCGGCACCAGGAACTGGGCGAGGCCGAAGGCCATCTGGACGACGCCGTTGGCCCGGCCGAGGAAGCGCTTCGGGACGAGCTGGGGCACGGCCGAGTTCCAGGCCAGCCGCTGGAAGGTCAGCGCCGTCGACAGCACCGCGATCAGCACGTAGGCGTGCCAGATCTCCAGTGAGTCGGTGAGGTACAGCAGCAGCATCACCGCCTGGGTCAGGCCCGCCGCGACGTCGCCGTAGAGCATGATCCGGCGCCGGTCGCCGCGGTCCACCAGGGCGCCCGCGACCGGCGCGGTGAGGATGCCGGGGACCAGGCCGCAGGCGGCCAGCAGGCCGAACTGGGCGAGCGAACCGGTGGTCAGGTAGATCCACACCGGCAGGGCGAACTCGGTGAGCGCCGAGCCGATCATCGAGATCTGCTGGCCGGCCGCGACGCCGAGGAAGCGGCGCATGGTCGGCCGCACCGTCCGGGTGGCCGCCGAAGCGGCCTCGGCGGCGTCCCCGGACCGGGAGAGCCCGGCCAGCCACCAGGTGGCGCCCTCGGTGCGCCCGTGCCGCTCCTCCTCGCCCTCCGCCACCGAGCGGTGCACGGTGGTCAGGATCTCGGCCAGCTCGGCGGCCCGGTACTTGAGGTAGAAGTGGCCCGCCTCGTCGAGCACCACCACACCGGTGGTGTCGCTGAGCCGGTGCCATTCGCGGTACCGCTCCTCGTAGAACTCGGTGGCCGGGTCCTGGGTGCCGCAGACCGCGTACACCGGGGCGGCGATCCGGCCGTCCTCGATCTCGAACAGCCGGGTGAAGTACTGCTCGGCCTCCCGGGTGCCGGTCCGACGGTTGGCGACCATCAGCCGCAGCTGCTCGGTGCCGACCTCGTCGGTCTCCAGGCCCGCCGCCGCCAGGGCGTTGATCATGCCCTGGTCGCTGCGCAGCCGGTCGGCGGTGCGGGCCCACCACTCGCCGACGGCGGCGCCGCGCCCGCGCGGCCGGGCGAAGGGGAAGATGCCGCCGAGGTGGACGGCGTCGATCTCGCGGCCCGCGGCCTCGACCCGCCGGGCGATCTCGACGGCCAGCCGGACGCCGACGCCGCAGTGGCCGTACAGCACGATCCGGCCCTCGACGTTGTCCAGGATCTCCTGGGCGCAGCCGGCCGCGACCTCGTCGACGTCCATCGCCTCCTCGCCCAGCTCGTGGCCGGGGACGGCGAGCGAGTGCAGGGCCCAGTCGGCGGGCAGGGCGTCGGCGAGCGGCTTGTAGATGAGCGCGCTGCCGCCGCCGTACGGGGCGCAGACCAGGCTCGCGCCGACCTTGCGGCCGGGCGGGGTGAGCAGGTGCAGCAGGCTGCGCGGGCCCCGGTCGGCGTGCGGGTCGCTGACCAGCGCGGCCAGCCGTCGCACGGTGGGGTACTTGAAGAGGTCCATCACCCCGACGGGGGTGGGGAGTTCGGGGTAGGCCCGGCGCAGCTTGGCGACCACCTGGGTGGCCAGCAGGGAGTGCCCGCCGAGTTCGAAGAAGTCGTCCAGGGCGCCGACCCGGGGCACGCCCAGCAGCTCCGCCCACAGGGTGGCGACGAACTCCTCGGCCTCGCCCTCGGGTTCGACGAACTCGCCGCTCGCGGCGGGCTCCTCGGGCTCGGGCAGGTTGCGCCGGTCGACCTTTCCGTGGGCCAGCAGCGGCAGCCGCTCCAGCACCACGAAGCGGGCCGGGACCATGTAGTCGGGCAGCACCTCGCCGAGGGCCTCGCGCAGCTCGGCCGCGGCCGGGGCGGGGCCGTCGCCGGGGTGCTCCAGGTAGGCGACCAGGGTCTGCCGCAGCCCCTCGCCGCGCGCCATGACGACGGCCTGGGTGATGCCGGGCAGGGCGGTCAGGGCGGCCTCGACCTCGCCCGGCTCGACCCGGTAGCCGCGCACCTTGATCTGGTCGTCGGCCCGGCCCAGGTAGTCGAGCGTGCCGTCGGTGCGCCAGCGGGCCAGGTCGCCGGTGCGGTAGAGCCGGTCGCCGGGCGCGCCGAACGGGTCGTCGAGGAAGCGTTCGGCGGTCAGGTCGGGGCGGCCCAGGTAGCCGCGGGCCAGCCGGTCGCCGCCGAGGTACAGCTCGCCGGTGACGCCGGGCGGCACCGGCTGCATCGCCTCGTCGAGGACGTGGCAGCGGGCCCCGGCGAGCGGGGTGCCGATCGGGGTGCTGCCGGGGCCGGCGGCCTCGGCGGTGACCTCGTGCACGGTCACGCCGACGGTGGCCTCGGTGGGGCCGTAGTGGTTGAAGACCGCGCACCGGCCGAGGGCGGCGAGTTCGGCGGCCCACGGCCAGGCCGAGGCCTCGCCGCCGAGCACCAGCGCCCGGCGCGGCAGCAGCCGCTCCATCGGGGCGTCGGAACCGAGCGCGGCCAGGTGGGAGGGCGTCATCTTGAGGTAGTCGAGCTTCAGCTCCTCGATGCGCTCGGCCAGTTCGGCCCCGGCGATGCGGCGCGGCAGCAGGTGGACCCGGCCGCCGGTGCTCAGTGCCAGGTAGAGCATGGTGATGCTGAAGTCGAAGGAGAGCGACTGCAGCAGCCCGTAGCCGGCGCCCGGTTCGATCCGCAGCCGTTCGCGCACCCCGGCCAGGTAGTTGAGGATCTGCCGGTGCTGGACGGCGACGCCCTTGGGGGTGCCGGTGGAGCCGGAGGTGTAGATCACGTAGGCCAGCTGCTCGGGGCCCGAGGTCTCCTCCAGCGGCTCGGGGTCGCGTTGCGCCGGATCGGTGTCCAGCAGCAGCGTGGCGCCCCGGTGGCCGGGGAAGCGCTCGTACAGCGCCGAGTCGGTGAGCAGCACCCGCACGTCGGCGTCGGCGACCAGGTGGGCGAGGCGGGCGGGCGGCTGCTCCGGGTCCAGCGGCAGGTAGGCGCCACCGGCCTTCAGCACGCCGACCAGGGCGACGGCCAGTTCGGGCGACTGCTCCAGGCAGACCGCGACCCGGTCGTCCGGTCCGACGCCGAGCGCCCGCAGCCGCCGGGCCAGGCCGGTGGCGCGCTCGTCCAGCTCGCGGTAGTCGACGGTGCGGCCCTCGAACTCCAGGGCCGGGCGGTCCGGGTGGGCGCGCGCGGTGTCGGTGAGCAGGGCGGTGAGGGTGCGCGGGCCGTCGGCCGGGTCGGGCAGCGCCGGTCCGGCGGCCCACCGCTCCAGGACGTCCCGCCGCTCGCCGGGGGTGAGCAGCGGCAGTCGGGAGACCGGCCGTTCCGGGTCGGCCACCGCCGCCGCGACCAGCAGTTCGAAGCGCTCGACCAGTTGCCGTACGGTGGCGGCGTCGAACAGGTCGGTGCGGTAGGTGAGCAGGCCGTACAGGCCGCCGTCGGACTTCTCCCGCAGGTAGAAGGCGAGGTCGGTGCGGGTGGTGGCGGCCTCGTGCCCGAAGCTCTCGGCGGCCGGCGCGCCGGGGGAGCCGTCCGGACCGGCGGAGGTGGTGGCGCTGCGGTCGCCGTAGTTCTGGAAGGCGAAGCTGACCTGGAAGACGGCGGAGCGGCTGACGTCGCGCTCGATGTCCAGGTCGGCGACCATCTGCTCGAACGGCACCTCCTGGTGGGTGTACGCGTCGAGCGTCGTGCCGCGCACCCGGCGCAGCAGTTCGGTGAAGGAGGGGTCGCCCTCCAGCCGGGCCCGGATCGGCAACATGTTGACGAACAGGCCGACCACGCCCTCGAGTTCGCGGTGCAGGCGGCCGGCGACGGCCGATCCGATCGCGAAGTCCCGCTGTCCGGCGTGCCGGCCGAGCAGGGTCTGCAGCGCGGCCATCAGCACCATGTACCCGGAGGCGTTCGAGGCGCGCGCCAGGGCGGCGACGCCCCGGCCGAGTTCGGGGCTCCAGTGGAACTCGGTGGCGGCGCCCTCGAAGGTCAGCACCGGTGGCCGGGGGCGGTCGGTGGGCAGCTCCAGGGCGGGGACGTCGCGCAGTTCCTCGCGCCAGTGCGCGCGGGAGGCGGCCAGCGCCTCACCGGCCAGCCGGTCCCGCTGCCAGAGCGCGTAGTCGCCGAACTGCACCGGAAGCTCGGGGAGTTGGTCGGGCGTGCCGTGGGCGTGCCGGGCGTACAGCGCGTCGAGCTCGCGGTGCAGCAGGTCGAGCGACCAGCCGTCGCTGACGATGTGGTGCATGACCAGGGCGAGCACGTGCTCGTCGGGGGCGGTGCGCACCAGCAGGGCGCGCAGCAGCGGGCCGGCGGCCAGGTCGAAGGGCTCCGCGACCCGCTCGCCGAGCTCCCGGGCGGCGCGGGCGGCCGGGTCCGGGTCGGCGGAGGCGTCGACGAACTCGGCCGCAGACGGGGCCGGTTCGGCGATCCGGACCGACGCGGTGCCCTCGGGCGTGGCGGGGAAGGTCATCCGCAGCGCCTCGTGCCGGGCGAGCAGCGCGGTGAGGGCGGCGTCCAGCGCGGTGCGGTCGAGCGGACCGCGCAGCCGGCGGGCCGGGGCGAGCGTCCAGGCGGTGGAGCCGGGGGCGAACTGGTCCATGAACCAGAGCCGTTCCTGGCCGCTGGAGAGCGGTACCGCGGTGCCCGGGGGCCGGGCGGGGACGGTGCTCGCGGGGGCGGGTCCGGTGGCGTCCGCGGAGCCGGCCGCGGCGGCGCGCAGCCGCTGGGCGAGCAGCGCACGCTTGGTCGCGGACAGCCCGGGGGCGGGGTCCTGGAGGTCGGTCATCGGGTGTTCCATTCGGCGCACGTCGGGGCGGTGGGCGTCGGGCCATCGGGCGGGGTCGCCGCACGGCCGGGCCACCGCGGGGGGAGGGGAGGCGAGGGCGCAGGGAGGGAGACGGGGAGCGGCTGCGGGGCGGCGCGGGGGACCGCGCCGCCCGGGGGTCAGCGGAGTTCGCGGACGGCCGCGGCGATGCCGACCGGGGTCGGAGTGGCGAAGAAGACGTCGAAGTCCAGCTCGACGCCGAGCAGGTCGCGGATCCTGGCGGTGATCTGGATGATCGTCAGGGAGTGCCCGCCGAGCTCGAAGAGGTCCTCCTCGGGCCCGAGGTCGGGCAGCCGCAGCACCTCGGACCAGATCCCGAGGACGGCGGTGAGCACCTCGTCCCGGTCCTGGGCGTCGGCCGGCGCGGCGGCGGCCTCGACCGGGGGGACGGGCAGCGCGCGCCGGTCCAGCTTGCCGTTGGGCGTCAGTGGCAGCCGGTCGAGCACCAGGAAGCGCTGCGGGACGGCGGCGCCGGGCAGCGAGCGCTGGAGGAAGGCCCGCAGCTCGGCGGGGGCGGGGGCGCTGCTCCCGGCGGCCGGGACGAGGTACCCGGCGACGAACGGCTCCTCGCCGTCCTCCTCCCGGTGCACCGCGGCGGCGGCCTCGGCGACCGCCGGGTGGGTCAGCAGCGCGGACTCGATCTCGCCGAGCTCGATCCGGTGGCCGCGGATCTTGACCTGGTCGTCGAGCCGGCCGAGGAACTCCAGTTCGCCCTCGGGGCTCCAGGCGACCAGGTCACCGGTGCGGTAGAGACGCTCGCCGGGCGCGCCGAACGGGTCGTCGACGAAGCGTTCGGCGGTCAGTTCGGGCCGGCCCAGGTAGCCCTCGGCGAGCCCGTCGCCGCCCAGGTACAGCTCGCCCGGCACCCCGATGGGCAGCGGGCGGCGCCGGGCGTCCAGGACGTAGGCGCGGGTGTTGGCGATCGGGCGGCCGATCCGGACGGCCTCCGGTGCGGCCGGGAGTTCGGCGCAGGTGGACCAGATGGTGGTCTCGGTCGGCCCGTAGACGTTGAGCAGCCGTTCGGTGCCGGCCCGCAGCTGGCGGGCCAGCGGCAGCGGCAGGGCCTCGCCGCCGACCAGGCCGGTCAGCCCGGCGGGCAGCGGCCCGGCGCCGAGCAGGACCCGCCAGCCCGAGGGGGTGGCCTGGACGTGGGTGACGCCCTCGCGCTCGACCAGGGCGAGCAGCCCCGGCCCGTCCACGGCCAGGCCGTCCGGGGCCAGCACCAGCCGTCCGCCGGTGGTCAGCGGCAGCAGCAGCTCGAGGGCGGAGATGTCGAAGGAGAGCGAGGTGAGGCCGAGCCAGACGTCCCGGGGGCCGGAGCCCAGCCGCTCGGCGAAGGCGGCGAGCAGGTTGACCAGCGCCCGGTGGCCGATCTCCACGCCCTTGGGGCGGCCGGTGGAGCCGGAGGTGTAGAGCACGTAGGCGAGCGGGCCGGGGGTGGCGCCGGCCGGCGCGGGCGTGTCGGCCGGTCCGGGCGTGTCCGCCGCCTCCGGGAAGCGGAGCACCGCCGGGGCGGCGGCGGCCACCTCGGGCGCCGGCTCGCGGTCGGCCAGCAGCAGGGCGGCGCCCGAGTCGGCGAGCACGAAGGCCAGCCGCTCGGCCGGGTAGCCGGGGTCCAGCGGCAGGTAGCCGGCGCCGACGGTGTGCACGGCGAGCAGGGCGGCCGGCAGGTCGGCGGTGCGGGCGAGGTGCAGGCCGACCAGGTCGCCCCGGCCGACGCCGGCCGCGGTGAGCGCGCCGGCCAGCCGCTCGGCGCGCCGCAGCAGCTCGCGGTAGGTCAGCCGCTGCTCGCCGGCGACCACGGCGAGGGCGTCCGGCGCGGCGGCGGCCTGCTCCCGGACCAGGTCGAGCACGGTGCGCGCGGCCGGGTGGGCGCGGGCGGTGTCGTTCCAGGCGGTGGTGACGAGGCGCTGCTCGGCCGCGTCGAGCAGCGGCAGCTCGCCCAGCGCCGTGCCGGGCTCGGCGGTGGCGGCGGCGAGCAGGGTGGCGAGGTGGCCGGCGATCCGCCGGGCGGCGGCCGGGGCGAGGACGGCCGGGTCGTACTGGAGGGAGAAGTCGATCGCGTCCGCGTCCTCGACGGCCTGCAGGTGCAGGGTGTTGCGGGAGGCGTGGTGGAAGACCGTCCAGTCGACGCGGGTGCTGCTGCCCGGGAAGTGCGGGGCGGCGGTGGTGCGGCGGCGGTAGCCGAAGGAGACCGGGGCGAGTCCGGCCCGCGGGGTGAGCCCGGGCACGGCGGTGCCGAACGGGACACCGCGGTGGGCCGCGACCAGCCGGACCTCGGCGCGCACGGCCCGGGCGTACTCGGCGAACGGGGTCCGCTCGTCGGCGCCGTCCGGTGCGTACACGGGCAGCTCGTTGACGAACAGGCCGATCGCCTCGTGCCGGCCGGGGCGGCGGGTGGAGAACGGGACGGCGACCGGTACGGCCTCGCCGCCGTAGCGGCGCAGCAGGCCGTGCAGGGCGGCGAGCAGGAACTCGAAGACGGTGACCCCGGCCTCCCGGGCGGTGTCCGTGAGGGCGTCCCGGCCCGGGCCGTCGAGCCGCCAGTCGACGGCCTCGCCGGGGCCGGCGTCGGTGGTGGCCCGAGGGCCGCCGGGCAGCACCGGGTCGGTGGCGGCGGCCCAGCGGGGGCCGTGGAACGCGGCGGCCGACGCGGCGAGGGCGGCGTCGGGCACCGGCGGGGCGTCGTCGGCGACGGCTCCGGCGGGCGCCGTGCCCGCGAGCGCGGCGGCGTACCCGGCGGCCAGGTCGGCGGCGAGCACGTCCTTGGAGTTCCCGTCGAAGACCGCGTGGTGGGCGACCACCAGCAGTTCGGCGCCGCCGTCCGGCCGCTGGTGCAGGGCGAACCGGGCGAGCGGTCCGGTGGCCAGGTCGAAGGGCAGGGCGAGTTCCTCGGCGAGCCGCTTGGCCAGTGCCTCGCCGCTGTCGGCGGCGGTGTCGAGGACGGTGAGCTCCGGCGTCCGGGCGGCGGGTATCAGGTGGACCACGCCGTCCCGCTCCACCAGGGCGGACCCGAGTGCCGGGTGCCGGGCGGCGGTCGCGGTGACGGCGCGGGCCAGGGCCTCGGTGTCGATCCGGTCGAAGGTGAGGCGCAGCGCGAGGTGGAAGACCTCGGGGACGTGGGTGAGTCTGCCGGTCAGCCAGATCCCGTGCTGGGCGGGGGAGGCGGGCCCGGCGGCGTCCGTGGTTCTCGCGGGTTCCCCGGCGGCGGTGGCGGGGTCGGGCCGGTTGGGGGACTCGGACATGCTGTGCTCGATTCGGGAGTCGGATACGGAGCTGCGGGGCACCCGTCCGAGCGGTGGCCGTGGCGGCGCGGACGCGGCACGGCGCGGTCGGACGGCGCGACTGCCGAAGGGCGGCCGGTCCGCCCCGCGGACCGGTCGGCAGGACGCCGGGGCCCGGCCGGACCCGACTCCCAGGATTTCCCCCCTGATGCGTCAGGCGGTTCGATCTTCTCCCCCGTTCGAAGATCATTGGCCTGGACCTGCCGAGAGATTTCCACAGACCCCATGCCTCGTCAAGGGTTGTCCACGACCTGGCCGGTGACTGCCGACGGTTCGTCAACTACCTTTTGTTTCCGGCATTCCCGGGAATTTGAAGGGGTGCTGTCAAATGGCTCGCGGAAGGTGCTCCGGCGGACGTGGCGGCGGGTGTCGCGGGGGGAGTCGCAGGGGGAGGCCGGCGTGGGGCAAGTTGTCTGTACAGCTCGGGGTTCACTGTCCGTCATTGGCGCGCCATCGAACCCGCCGCTCCCGTCCACCTGGGGCCCGTACACATAACGGGTCTGGACCAAAGCGTCCGACCGCCCCCGCTTTGTACAAGGAGCCACCCCCGATGAGTCCGAAGCCCGAACTGTCGCGCCGTACCCTGCTCGGCGGCGCGGCGGCGGCCGCCGTGCTGTCCGCCCTGCCGCTCAGCGTGCGCGAGGCGCTCGCCGCCCCGGCCCGCCCCGGCCGGCTGGCGGACATCCAGCACGTCGTGGTGTTCATGCAGGAGAACCGCGCCTTCGACCACTACTTCGGCACCCAGGCCGGCGTCCGCGGCTTCGGCGACCGCACGGCGGTGCGCGGCGTCAACGGGCGGTCGGTCTTCCACCAGCCCGACCCCGGCCGCAAGGAGGGCTACCTGCTGCCCTTCGCGATGAACGCCGCCCACACCAACGCCTACCAGCAGGGCGCCCCCGCGTTCGGCTTCGTCGACTCGATGAAGGCCTGGAACGACGGCCTCGCCGACGGCTCGGTCACCCGCCGCTCCGGCGGCTGGCTCGGCCAGGGCTACTACGAGAGCGCCGACATGCCCTTCTACCACGCGCTCGCCTCGGTGTTCACCACCTGTGACGCCTACTACGCGTCGGTGCAGTGCAACACCAACACCAACCGCGACCACTTCATGACGGGCACCAGCGGCGGCACCGTCCGGGACACCCCGGTCACCGACAACACCGAGATCCCCGGCGGCTACGAGTGGACCACCTACGCCGAGCGCCTGGAGAAGGCCGGCGTCAGCTGGCGGACCTACCAGGCGCTGGACAACTTCGACGACAACGCGCTCGCCTGGTTCACCCCCTTCGTCAAGGCCAAGCCCGGTGAGCCGCTCCACGAGCGCGGCATGCGCGCCGTCGGCGACCCGGCCAAGAAGAACGACCCCTTCGCGATGGGCGACGCCCTGGTCGAGGCCTTCGCCGCCGACGTCCAGGCCGACACCCTCCCGCAGGTCTCCTGGATCGTCGCCCCCGCCGCGCTCTCCGAGCACGCCAACTACGCCCCGCCGAACGGCGAGCACCTCACGGCCCGGCTGCTGGCGGCGCTCGCGGCCAAGCCCGAGGTGTGGCAGAAGACCGTCTTCATCCTCAACTACGACGAGCACGGCGGCTTCATGGACCACCAGCTGCCGCCCGTCCCGCCGCTGGCCACCGGCCGCGGCAAGTCCACCGTCCCGGTCGACGGCGAGGTCGTCGTCCGGGTGGGCAAGGGCGGCTCCAGCTACCACCGGGTGGTCGGCCAGGACGGCAGGTACCGGGTCAGGGCCGCCGACGGCTCGCTCACCTGGTCCGACACCCTGCCCGCCGGCGAGACCCTGGTCTCCGGCCCCTACCCGATGGGCCTGGGCGTGCGGGTGCCGATGGTCGTCGTCTCGCCGTGGACCCGCGGCGGCGTCGTCGACTCCACCGTCTACGACCACACCTCGGTGCTGCGCTTCCTGGAGCAGCGCTTCGGCGTCCAGGAGCCCAACATCAGCCCCTGGCGGCGCTCGGTCTGCGGCGACCTCACCAACGTCTTCGACTTCTCCGGCCGCGACCCGCGCTGGCCCGCGCTGCCGGACACCAGCGGCAACCGGCAGAAGGTGACCGACACCGGCAGGCTCCCCGCGCCGACCGTGCCCGACCCGCAGGTCTTCCCGCGGCAGGAGCGCGGCACCCGGGCCGCCCGCCCGGCCCCGTACGACCTGGTCGTCAAGCCGCGCCTCAAGGGCGACCAGCTGACGATCGACTTCATCAACCAGGGCAAGCAGGGCGCCGTCCTCGCGGTCTACCCGGAGCCCGGCACCCCGCCGCGCCACTACACCGTCGGCGCCAAGTCCCGGCTCTCCGACGTCTGGACGGTCGGCCAGGACGGCTACGACCTGCGGGTGCACGGCCCCAACGGCGCGCTCTGGCACCTGCGCGGCACCGTCGACGCGGCCTACGAGATCTCGCTCTCCGAGGAGCACGACGGCAAGGTGCTGGAGGTGGACGTGATCAACCGCTCGCGCACCGCGCAGACCTTCCTGGTCGGCGACCTCGCCTACGGCGACGGCCTGCGCGAGGTCCGGGTCGCGGCCGGCGACGACAGGACCGTCAACGTCAAGGTCGGCCCCGAGGGCTGGTACGACGTCGCCGTCGGCGTCCGCGGCGAACTGGGCTTCCGCCGCCGGATCGCCGGCCGCTTCCCCTGGGACGGCGAGCACCTGCTCACCGACCCGGCGATGGGCCTGGCCGACCCGCTGGCCGTGGACGTCGCCCTCAAGGCCGCCTCCACCACCATCGACGAGGCGATCCTGCTGCCCGGCCGCCCGGCCCGGGTCACCGCCCGCTTCACCGCCACCACCGCGCTGACCGCGCTGGAGGCGCAGCCGGTCGTCCCGGCCGGCTGGACGGTCGCCGCCGTCACCGCCGCGCCCGCCGCGCTCGCCGCCGGGGCCACCGCCACCGCCGAGTGGGACGTCACCCCGCCCGCCCAGCTCCCGGACGGCGCCACCCACCGCGTCCTGGTCACCGCCCGGGCGCAGGCCGGCGACCGCTTCGCCGTCGCCGACGGCGAGCTCGCCGCCCGCACCGCGCCGGTGATGGCCGGCCACCTGCTCGGCGAGGACTTCGAGTCGCTGGCCGGCGCGCTCCAGCCGGTCGGCGGCGTCCTCGGCTGGACGCCGCAGGCGCCGCAGGGCTGGTCGGTGGCCAACGCGCCGGGCATGCCGCAGGGCACCACCCGCCTCCAGGGCTGGACCTTCCACACCAAGCGCGAGTGGTCCAGCCCGGCCGGCCAGGACCGCGGCAACTTCACCCGGGGCCTGGGCATCCTGGCCGTCGCCGACCCGGACGACTGGGACGACACCGGCTCGCCGTCCAAGAAGGGCGTGTTCGACTCGACCCTGGTCTCGCCCGCCGTGCCCGTCCCGGACGGCGCCACCACCCTGTACCTGGGCTTCGACTCGCACTACCGGCAGGAGGCCCCGCAGAAGGCCGCGGTCACCGCGGTGTTCGACAACGGCACCGAGACCCGCCTGGTGTTCTACAGCTCCGACGCCACCGGCAACGACAACGCCGGCAAGGACGTCCAGAACACCTTCGTCGCCAAGCGGTTCGCCGTCCCGGCGGGCGCGCGCAGCGTGACGCTGAAGTTCCGGATGTACGACGCCGGGAACAACTGGTTCTGGGCCGTCGACCACATCCGCCTGGACGTCAAGCCGATCACCGGCTGACGACCCGCCATTCCGCCCGGCCCGTCCGCGCCCCCGTTCCCTGGGGGCGCGGACGGGCTTCCGGGCGTCCGACCCCTGGCAGATCAAGCGCGCCTCCCGGCGCGGCATATGCCGGAAACAAGTGTGTCGGCGCACTGTCAACGGGTGCGAATGCGACGTGCACGGCGGCGCACCGGACCGGAAAGTCACTGTCCGTGTCCATGTTCCCACCGGTAGGAATGGGAGCCGGCGCGGAGAGCCCGCGCCGTGGAGAGGAGCCGCTCCGTGTCCCGTCTTCGTGCCGCCGCCCTGGCCATCGGCTGCGCCGCCGCCGCGCTGACCCTGACCACGACCACCGCGACCCTCGCGCACGCCGCCCCCGGCGACACCCAGAACGTCTGCGCCAGCCAGCTCACCCCGACCGGCTGGGTCGACGTCCAGTGGTGGAACGACATCAGCTGCTCGTCGACCTTCAGCCCGAACAAGA
The DNA here is from genome assembly GCF_042885845.1 of Kitasatospora sp. NPDC058032. NCBI lineage: Bacteria > Bacillati > Actinomycetota > Actinomycetes > Kitasatosporales > Streptomycetaceae > Kitasatospora > Kitasatospora sp. NPDC058032. The sequence goes on from NZ_JBHVRK010000017.1 coordinate 55,612, forward strand.
AGCAGATCAAGCAGATCGCCGGTCTGCCGATCGGCACCACGCTCACCGTCTGTTCGTCGACCTACCAGCCGGCCGGCTGGGTGCAGCTCTCCTCGTTCTACAACAGCAGCTGCAACTACTCGGCCGTCCCGAGCCTCAACAACAACGCCTGGCAGATCAAGCGCGTCTCCTGACGCCCCGGTGACGCCCCGGGCACCCCGCGGGCAGCCGCCGACGGCCCACCGGTCCCGCACCGGTGGGCCGTCGGCGTGTCGCGGGCCGGACGGCGCCAGACTGGGCCCGGTCCCTGACCCGCCGTCCCTGACCCGCCGTCCCTGACCCGCCGTCCCCGACCCGTCCCGGAGGTCCGCCGTCATGCACTCGCCCCTGCTGCGCCTCACCGGCGCCGCCACCGCCGTCTACGGACTCGCCGTCGCCCGCCGGCCCGCACTGCTCGCCCGCCCCTCCGGCCTCACCGCCCCCGACGGCTCGGTGCCCGCCCCGGTCGCCGCCTGCCTGCGCCCGCTCGCCCTGCGCGACGCCGCCTGCGGCCTCGCCATGGCCCTCGCCCCGAACGACGCCGCGCTGCGCACCGCCACCGCCGTCCGGATCGCCTCCGACCTCGGCGACGCCGCGCTGCTCGCCACCGCCCTTCCCGCCCGGCGGCACCGGGTGATGGCGGTCGTCGTCTCGGTCGGCTGGGGCGCGCTCTCGGTGGCCGGGCTCCTGGCGCGGCCCCGCAATCTCTCCACCCGTCAAGTCTCTTGACCGTCGAGAGATATGATCCGGGCTGTCCGCCACCCCGCCCCAGCCCGGAGGGCGCCCCGCCATGCCCGCTGACCGTCCCGCCTCCGCCGCTCCACCGGCCTCCCCGGCGGATTCGTCCGCCTCATCCGCCGCACCCGCTTCGTCCGCCCGGCGGCGCCGCGCCCGGCTGCTCGTCCCGCTCGCGCTGCTGGTCGTCTGGCTCGGCCTCGGCGGCGCCTTCGGCTCCTACGCGGGCCGGCTCGGCGAGGTCGCCACCAATGACCGGGCCGCCTTCCTGCCGCGCAGCGCCGAGTCCACCGAGGCCGCCCGGCTCGGCGCGGACTTCCGGGCCGAGAACGCCCTGCCGGTGATCGTCGTCTGGGAGAGCCGCACCGGCCCCGTCGACGACACCCGGCGCGCCGCCGCCGAACAGGCCCTGCACGCCGCCGCCGCGCTGCCCGGCGCCACCGGACGCGTCTCGCCCGCCCTCCCCGCCGCCGACGGCCACGCCCTGCAGGGCGTCGTCCAACTGCGCGCCGACCTCGGCCGGGAGACCGGCGACACCGTGCGCGCGGTCCGCGCCCTCGCCGAACGCGTCCCCGACAGCACCGTCGGCCTCGCCGGACCCGCCGCGATCCTCGCGGACCTCGGCGGCGCCTTCGCCGGCATCGACGGCCTGCTGCTCGGCGTGGCGCTCGGTGTCGTCCTGCTGATCCTGCTCGCCGTCTACCGCGCCGTGCTGCTGCCCCTGCTGGTGATCCTCGGCGCCGTCTTCGCCCTCGGCATCGCCTGCGCCCTGGTCTACCTGCTCGCCGACCACGGCCTGGTCACCGTCGACGGCCAGGTCCAGGGCCTGCTGTCGATCCTCGTCATCGGCGCCGCCACCGACTACGGCCTGCTGCTCTGCGCCCGCTTCCGGGAGGAACTGCACCTGCACGGCGACCGGTTCGCCGCGATGCGCACCGCCTGGCGGCGGTCCGTCGAGCCGATCACCGCCTCCGGCGCGACCGTCGCGCTCGGCCTGCTCGTCCTGCTGCTCTCCGACCTCACCAACAACCGGGCGCTCGGCCCGGTCGGCGCCATCGGCATCGGCTGCGCGGTGCTCTCCGCGCTCACCTTCCTGCCCGCCGCCCTGGTGCTGGCCGGCCGCGCCGCCTACTGGCCGGCCCGGCCCACCGCCGACGGCCGGGCCCCGGTGCACGCCGTCTGGGGCCGGGCCGCGGCGCTGGTCGCCCGCCGCCCGCGCGCCCTGTGGGCGGCGAGCCTGGCCGTGCTGGCGGCGCTGGCCGCGCTCGCGCCCACCCTGGACGCCGGTGGCGTGCCGCAGAGCGAACTGTTCGTCAAGGCCCAGCCCTCGGCGGCCGGCCAGCGGATGCTCTCCGCGCACTTCCCCGGCGGCAGCGGCAACCCCGCGGTGGTGATCGCCGCCGCCGACCGCTCCGAGGCCGTGACCGCGGCGGTCGCCGCCGTCCCCGGGGTGGCCGGCGTGCGCGCCACCACCGCCGGGGCACCGGGCGGCGCGCCGCTGGTCGTCGACGGCCGGGTCCGGCTGGAGGCGACGCTCACCGACCCGGCCGACAGCGACGAGGCGATCGCCACCGTCCACCGGCTGCGGCAGGCCGTGCACGCCGTCCCGGACGCGGACGCGCTGGTCGGCGGCTACACCGCCCAGCAGGAGGACACCCGAACCACCGCCGCGCGCGACCGCACCCTGATCACACCGGTGGTGCTGCTGTGCGTGCTCGCCGTGCTCGTCCTGCTGCTGCGCTCGCTGCTCGCACCGGTGCTGCTGGCCGCCACCGTCGCGCTCTCCTACCTGGCGACGCTCGGCGTGAGCGCGGTGGTCTTCCCGCACGTCTTCGGGTTCTCCGCCGTCGACCCGTCCGTGCCGCTGTACGGGTACGTGTTCCTGGTCGCGCTCGGGGTCGACTACAACATCTTCCTGATGACCCGGGTGCGCGAGGAGGCCTTGCGCTCCGGCACCCGGGAGGGGGTGCTGCGCGGGCTCACCGCCACCGGCGGGGTGATCACCTCGGCGGGCGTGGTGCTGGCCGCGACCTTCGCCGCGCTGGGCGTGATCCCGCTGGCCTTCCTCGCCCAGATCGCCTTCATCGTGGCGTTCGGGGTGCTGCTGGACACCCTGCTGGTGCGCTCACTGCTGGTGCCCGCCCTGGTGCGGGACCTCGGCGACCGGGTCTGGTGGCCGGCCCGGACCGGGCGGGCGGTCCCGCGGTCGGTTCCCGCGGCGCCGGAGCCCTCGGGTGAACGGGTCGGCCCGGGGGTGTGAGCGCGGGCGGTGGGCAGTCGGCGGCGGGCGGCGGACGGCACCGTTAGGCTGAACGGGTTAGCCCGACGTCGCACGCAACCGGAGAACACGCCTTGGCGGAACAGGCGGAACAGGCGGAGCAGGGGGAACCGCGGGGCTCCGGTACGCCGGAACTCGGCCGTCTGCTGCAGGACCTCGCCTCCGAGATGAACCTGCTCGGCCACGGCTTCGCCGCCGCGAGCGGTCTGCACACCACCGACGTCCAGGCGCTGCTCGCGATCATGCGCGCCGGTCCGACGCCGCACGGCGCCCAGGACGGCCCCGCCGACCCGCCCCCGGGGATCACCCCCGGGCGGCTCGGCGAGGAGCTCGGCCTCTCCTCGGGCGCGGTCACCGCGGTGCTGGACCGCCTGGAGCGTGCCGGGCACGTCCGCCGTACCCGGGACGCGGCCGACCGGCGGCTGGTCCTGGTGCACTACCTCCCCGGCGCCGGCCGGATGGCGGCCGAGTGGTTCGCGCCGGTCGCCCGCCGCACCGAGGCGGTCCGCGCCGAGTTCACGCCCGGCGAACTCGCCGCCGTGGCCCGCTTCCTGGACCGGATGACCGGCGAGCTGGAGGACCTGCGCCACTCACGCTGAGCCGGCCGCCGGCCCGCCGCCCGGATCGCGCGGCGCTCCGCCGCCCGGTCCGCGCGCCGCCTGCTCGGTGATCCGCCGGGCCATCCCGCCGAACACCAGGGCGTGGAACGGCGCCACCGCCCACCAGTAGGCGTGCCCGGCCAGCCCGCGCGGGTGGAACAGCGCCCGCTGCCGGTAGCGGCTGCCGCCAGTGCCGTCCGGGGCGACCGTGAGTTCCAGCCAGGCCGGGCCGGGCAGCCGCATCTCCGCGCGCAGCCGCAGCAGCCGCCCCGGTTCGATCTCCTCCACCCGCCAGAAGTCCAGCGACTCGCCGACCCGCAGCCGCGCCGGGTCCCGCCGCCCCCGGCGCAGCCCCACACCGCCGACCAGCCGGTCGACCCAGCCGCGCACGGCCCAGCCGAGCGGGAAGGAGTACCAGCCGTTCTCGCCGCCGATCCCCTCCACCACCCGCCACAGCGCCCTCGGATCGGCGTCCACCCGCAGCTCCCGGACGTCCTGGTAGAGACTGCCGCCGGCCCAGTCCGGGTCGGTGGGCAGCGGGTCGCTCGGGGCGCCGGGAAGCGAGGCGGAGGACCACCGGGTGGCGACGTCGGCGTCCCGGATCCTCCGCAGCGCGAGCCCCACCGCCGAGTCGAAGCCGATGCCGCCGCCCGGGGGCTCCGGCAGGTACCGGTCGAGGTCGTGCTCGCCGCGCACCACCTCGTACCGCAGCGACTCCACCAGCGGACGGGCGAGCGACCCCGGCACCGGCGTCACCAGGCCGACCCAGAGGCTGGAGAGCCGAGGGGTCAGGACCGGGACGGCGAGGATCAGCCGGCGCGGCAACCCGGCCACCGCCGCGTAGCGCTCCATCATCCGCCGGTACGTCAGCACCTCCGGTCCGCCGATGTCGAAGGCGCGGTTCACCTCGGGCGGCAGGCCGGCGGCCCCGACCAGCAGCCGCAGCACGTCCCGCACGGCGATCGGCTGGATCCGGGTGTCCACCCAGCGCGGGGTCACCATCACCGGCAGGCGCTCGGTGAGGTACCGGAGCATCTCGAAGGAGGCCGATCCCGAACCGATGATCACTGCGGCCCGCAGCTCGGCGGTCGGCACGCCGCTGTCCCGCAGCACCCGGCCGACCTCGACCCGTGAGCGCAGGTGCGGGGAGAGCCGCCCGGTCGGAACCCCGGCGGGGGCGAGTCCGCCCAGGTAGACGATCCGGCGCACCCCGGCCCGGGCCGCCGCCCGTCCGAACGCCGCGGCGGCGGCCCGGTCGGTGGCCTCGAACCCGGCTCCGGTCCCGAGGGCGTGCACCAGGTAGTAGGCGACGTCGATCCCGGCGAAGGCGCCGTCCAGGCTCTCCGGGCGGGTGACGTCCCCGGCGGCGGCCTCCACCCGCTCGCGCCACGGGTGGTCCCGCAGCCGGTCCGGATCCCGGACCAGGCACCGGACGCCGTGTCCGGCCGCCAGCAGCTCCGGCACCAGCCGGCCGCCGATGTAGCCGGTGGCCCCGGTGACCAGGCAGCGCAGTGGGCGAGCGGGGTCGGGGTCGGGGTCGGCGGCAGCGGGCACGGTGGCTCCCGGGCGGTGGGTGGTGGATGGCGGGGTCGGTGGTCGGTGTTCGGCGGTCGCCACGATGATCTCCGCGCCGGGCCGTACTCGCACCCGCACCGTCGGCCGCCGCCGTCCTGGCCCCGCACGTCAGCCGGTGGTCGCCAGTGCTCCGGCGCAGGCCGCCGACGCCGCCGCCGCGCCGGAGGGTACGATCGGCGCCGACCGTGCCGCACCTGAACGACGACGTAATCCGGTGAGCCGATGACCACAGTCAACGCCAAGGGGATCACCCTGGGCATCGAGTCGTTCGGTGACGACGACGCGCCCCTCGTCCTGCTCGCGGGCGGGACGACGATGCTCTCCTGGCCCGACGCGCTCTGCGAACGGCTCGCCGCCGGCGGGCGCCGCGTGGTGCGCTACGACCTGCGCGACAGCGGGGAGTCGACGGCGGCGGATCCGCAGGCGCCCGCCTACACCCTGCGCGACCTCGCCGCGGACGCGGCGGCCCTCGTCGACGTGCTCGGTGGGGGACCCGCGCACCTCGCGGGCATCGGCGTCGGCGGGATGGTCGCCCAGGTGGCCGTGCTCGACCACCCGGGCGCGTTCTCGGCGCTCACCCTGGTCGGTACCCGGCCGGTCGCCCCGGGCCCGGTCGACGACGACCTCCCCGACCACGACCCGGCGACGATGAGCCGGCTGTTCGCGCGCCCGATGCCCGACTGGGCCGACCGCGAGGCGGTTGCCGCGTTTGCCGCCGCAGGCGCGGAGATCCGCGGCGACGACCCCGCCGCCGCCCGCGCCGTCGCCGCGCGCGTCTGGGACCGTACGCCCGGCACGACGCCCCCGGTCCAACTGGCCAACCAGCTGGGCCTGGTGTTCTCCGGGCTCGACTGCGCGCCCCGCTGGCGCGAGCGCCTGCGGGAGATCGCGGCCCCCGCCCTCGTCGTCCACGGCCGCCGCGACCCGTTCTTCCCCGTCGGCAACGGCGAAGCACTCGCCCGCGAGATCCCCGGGGCACGGCTGCTCGTCCTCGACGAGGCCGCCACCGCGATCCCCGGCACGGCGGTCGGCGAGGTCGCCGCGGCGATGCTCGCGCTCCGGTAGCGGACGGGCGGCCCCGGCGGGTGACCGGGAGGGCCGGCAAGCAGGTCGGCAGGCCGGTGCAGCCCGGTGTCGCCCGTCCGGCGTAGTGGCGCCGTCCCGGGTGGCGGGGCGCGGGCGGGGCGGCCCGGTGCGGTCCGGGTCTGAACGGCGTAGGGCGGGGAGGTCCTTGGTCCCGTCGATTCAGCCCCTTGGCCCCTGGCGGATCGCCCGGTCGGGGGAGATGCTCGCTGGTACAGCCGATCGGACGACAGGGGTCTGTCCGGTCGGACCGCGCCTTCGGACGAGGTGAACCGGCGTGCGGCATGCCACCGTCGAATCAGTCATGACCAGTCCCGTGGTCCAGGTCGCTCCCCAGACCGGCTTCCGGGAGATCGTCGCGCTACTGGCCGAGTACGACATCACCGGGGTGCCGGTGGTGGACGGCGACGGCCGGCCGCTCGGCATAGTCTCGGAGGCGGACCTGCTGCTCACCCTGGCGGCCCAGGAGGACCCGGGGAGCCACATGCCGCCGCCGGACCTCCCCCGGACCGGTCCGGGCGGCGCGGTCACCGCCGCCGATCTGATGACCGGCCCGGCGATCTGCACCACCCCGGAGGCCAGTGTGGTCGCGGCGGCCCGGCTGATGAGCCGGCACGGCCTGAAGCGGCTGCCGGTGCTGGACCAGGACGGCCGGGTGTTCGCCATGGTCAGCCGGGGCGACCTGTTGCGGGTCTTCCTGCGCGAGGACCGGGTGATCCGCCGGGAGATCGTGGAGGAGGTGCTCGGCCGGATCGAGGGCGTGAGCCCCGCCGAGGTGGGCGTCGAGGTCGACCAGGGGCGGGTGGTGCTCAGCGGTACGGTGCCCGAGCCGCATCTCGTCCCGATCGTGCTGAACCTCTGCCGCTCGGTCGACGGCGTGGTGTCGGTGACCGACCGGCTGAGCGCCGACATCTTCGGCGGCGTGGGCCCGGACGGCGGCTCCCCGGTCGCGTCAGACGACGGAATCGGTGGAATCGGTGGAATCGGTGGGTCGGGGGGCGTGGGCGGTGATGGCGCGCGCGGGAGCGACGCGCCTGCATCCATAGCCTGAATCCGCACGCCCGCGCACCGGGCCCGCCTCCGCGTCGTTCGACCGGACGCCCGGCTGGACCCGGAGCGTCCGGTTCGAATATCGCGCTGCGCACCGGGTATCTCACTCGGCGTGTGCGGCGGTAGCGGGCCGCCGCGCCGCCGGTTACCGGGGAGGCAGCCGTGGCCGTCGTGTTCGACGCGGACTTCACATCGACCAGCCAGTGGGTCGCGGGGCGCAGTAGCGCCTATCCCCGGATGGGGCCGACCAACCGGGGCGACCACAAACTCGACTTCCTCAGCCGCGCCTACTGCCCCGACGGGCTGTTCACCGCCACCCGGCGGCACGGCGGGGACCTGTGGACGTGCAACCTGCTCACCACCGAGGGCAGCCCGGACGGCTTCCAGCTCCGCACCGGCGACACCCTGAGCGCACAGGTCACCCTGCCCGTCGCGCTGGGCGCCTGGCCGGCGATCTGGACGTGGCGGGACGGCGGCAACGAGATCGACGTGTTCGAGTACCACCCCGACAACCCGGACCTGCTGGAGATCTCCAACCACGTCCGGGGCGGCTACCGGTACTGGCACGGGGCCGACGCCGGCATAGCCCCCGGGGCCACCTTCGGCCTGCGGGCCGTCTTCGGCGCGTACTCGGTGGACTGGTTCGTCGACGACACCCTCATCCACGCCGACCGCCGTGGTGTCGGCTCCGACTGGCACGCCTACCTGATCGTCAACCTCTCGGTCGCGGACGGCACGTACCACGCCCGCCCGCCGGCCTACGGGCCGGACCGGTTCGGCTGGACCTGCCACAGCCTGTGGGTGGAGCGCGGCGGCCCGGGTGCGGGCGCGGGAACGCCGGGGCGGACGTGACCGGCGGGTCGTGCCGTGGTGGTCGGTGCTCGGGTGGTCGGTGCCGTGGTGGTCGGTGCTGGGGTGGTCGGTGCTCGGGCGGTCAGTGCTCGGGCGGGAACATCGCCGTGATCAGGCCGCGCGGGCCCGAGCGCTGGAACCAGACCACCCGCCGGTACGGGCCGATGTGCGCGGGATACGTCACGTAGAGGTCGTTGCGCGGCGCGGACTCGTTGCCGGGCGCGAGCGCCGCGTCCACCGCGTTGGCGGCGATGGCCCGCAGCAGCGCGTGCGCGGTCGTCGCCGCGGCGTCGGGCGAGATGGCCAGCGCGGTGAGCTCGAACCAGAGCACCGTGGAGACGTAGCCGATGGAGGAGTGGCCGAGGGCGGGGTGGGGGCGGTGGTCCTGGTAGCGGAGCAGCACCCCGGCCGCGACGAGGCGCTCACGGTCGTCGGCCGGCGGGTGGTGGTTCATGGGGCGAACGCTACCCGGCCCGGTGCGGGCGGGCCCGGGCCCGGGCCCGCAGGATTCCCGGATCGCCGGGCGGGTGCCGACGCATGCTCGTCGGCTCTCCGCGCGCCGTGGCCTCCGCCCCCGTCCCCGGGTCGCCGCCCCCGTTCTTCACGCCGCTCCGACGGGCGCGGGCGCACGATGGTGGTGAGGCGCCGATCGCCCCGGTGCGGGCCGGCCGTCACGGCCGCCACCCGCCCGGCCGGGGTGGTGAGGAGGTCGTGATGAGGTACTGGAACGGCCATGGCTACGGCCATGGGTTCGGCGGCTGGGGCCTGGGTCTGATGGCGCTGGGGCTGCTGCTGGTGGTGCTGGCGCTGGTGGCCGTCGCGGTGGTCCTGGTCCGGCAGTCGCGGGCGCCCGGGCCGCCGTCCAAGGGCGCGTGGGCCGCGAGCCCGCCGGGGTCACCCGGTCCGTCGGGCGGGGCGCCGCCGGTGCCGTTGCCCGAGCAGGTCCTCGCGGAGCGGTTCGCGCGCGGTGAGATCGACGCCGAGGAGTACCGGCACCGTCTGGACGTGCTCCGTTCCACGGGCGGCGGACCGGCGCCCGGTGCGCCGCCGCCTGTTCCGCCCGCCCCGCCCGGCCCGCCTCCGCCGCCGCGTCCGCCCGAAGGGCCGGGCGGCTGACGCGGCGGGGCCCGCCGCGCACCTGCGCGACGGGCCCCGCCGACCGCTCGGATCGTCCGGCTGCTCGATCGGTTCGACCTGCGTGATCTACTCGACGACGAGCTCGACCGGGATGTTGCCGCGGGTGGCGCGGGAGTACGGGCACACCTCGTGGGCCTTCTTGACCAGCAGCTCGCCGGTCTCACCCGCCAGCGCCTCCGGCAGCTCGACCCGCAGCACCACCGAGAGGCCGAAGCCCTCGCCGTCGCGGCCGATGGACACCTCGGCGGTCACCGAGATGTCACCGGTGTCCACCTTCGACTGCCGGCCGACCAGGCTCAGCGCGCTGGCGAAGCAGGCGGAGTAGCCGGCCGCGAACAACTGCTCCGGGTTGGTGCCCTGACCGCTGCCGCCGAGGCCGGGCGGCATGGCCAGAGCGAGGTCGAGCTGCCCGTCGGAGCTGACGGCGCGGCCCTCCCGGCCGTTGGCGGTGGCCACTGCGGTGTAGAGCGCGTCCATGTCCGTTCCCTTCCGTCCTGCGTTCGAAGTCTCGGTCCGGCACGGCCCGGGCGGGCCGCCTGCCGGAGACAAGTAGAGCACGCAATTAAATTGCGCACAACTTAATCGCGCATGGGTCCTCGCTACCATGGACCCATGACCGAGCCGACCGCGCTGTCCGACCTGCCTGACGTGCCCGACCTCTCCGACCTGCCCGACGACGCCGATCTGCTCCGGCTGGACCGGCAGATCTGCTTCTCGCTGAACGCCGCCTCCCGCGCCTTCGGGGGCGTCTACCGGGTGCTGCTCAAGGACCTCGGCCTGACCTACCCGCAGTACCTGGTCATGCTCGTCCTCTGGGAGGACGGCGACCTGCCGGTCAAGCGGATCGGCGAGCGCCTGCGGCTCGACTCCGGCACCCTGTCCCCGCTGCTCAAGCGGCTGGAGGCGGCAGGCCTGGTGCGCCGCGAGCGCAGCCCCGAGGACGAACGCTCGGTCACCGTCCGCCTCACCGACGAGGGCTCGGCCCTGCGGGAGCGCGCCGGTCTGGTGCCCCGCCGTCTGCTTGCCGCCACCGGCCTGCCCGTCGAGGAACTCGCCGCCCTGCGGGCCCTGCTGGACCGGCTCACCCTCGCCCTCGACACCGCTGTCCCGGGGCTCGCCGCCGAGCACTGAGCCCTGCGGCCGGGCTCAGCTCCCGGCGGCTTGCCAAGGGTCGAAGGGGCTGTCGGCCCCCGGGCCGCTCTGCCGGGCGGTGCGCAGGACGGCGTCCGGTCCGAGCGCCAGGACGACGCGGTGGCCGACGGCGTCGAGCGCCACGGTCGGCGCGCCGACGATCAGCCGGCCGAGGTCGGACCACGCCGCGGCGGAGCCCCGGTTGGCGGCCGACTGCGAGGCCAGGCTGATCCCACCGGCGCCGTTGCGGATGGCCACGGTCGTCCGGCCGTCGGTGCCGGTCACCGCGGCGACACCTTCCAGACCGGCCGGGCCGCCCAGCGACTCGGGTGTGGTGGTCCAGGAGCCGTTCGGCCGCACGTAGCGGGTGACGACCTGTCCGGTGCCGGCCTGGTGGAAGAAGAGCCCCAGCCTGCCGTCCGCGGTGCGGCTCGCGGTGAGCGGTCCCGCCGGGGGCGGGCCGAGGAAGGCGGCGTCCCGGACGAGCGGGCCGCCGGGCGCCGACTGCCGCCAGTGCCCGATCCCGTCCCTGGTCGGCGCGAACAGCTCGACCCGGCCGTCGGCGGCGAGGGTGGCGGCCAGGCCGTCCCGCACCTGGGTGCCGCCGAGGTCGGTCCAGTCCGCGGGCCAGCCGCCGTCGGGCAGTTGGCCGAGCGCGCTGACGCCGCCGCCCGTGTTGCGGACGAAGACGGTCAGCCGCCCGTCACCGCCGAGGACGGGGACGGGGCTGCCGATGAACCCCGGGGTGACGGGGTCGGGGTTGCCGAGCACGGTCCAGTCGCCCCAGCTGCCCGGGGCGGTCTGGGCGACGGTGACGATCCGGTCGTCGTCGAGCCGGACCCCGAACAGGTGGATCAGCCCGGCGGTGTCCCGCACCACGCCGAGCGCGGCCGCGAGGCCCTCCCCGCCGGGCACGGGCACCGGTCCGCTCCATGCGCCGCCCGCTTCGGACTCGCGCCAGGACTGCACCCGGTTGTCGAGCACGGCGAAGGCGTTCAGCGCGCCGGTGCCGTCCTGCGCCGCCCATGCGGTGCCGTTCGACCAGCGCGGATACTGCCGGGACGGGAAGTCCGCGTAGAAATTCGCCTCGTCCGGATTCGCCTCGGGGTCGTACGCGCCGGAATATCCGCTGTAGGTTCCGGGGCGTTTCGGTCCCAGATAGGCGAGAAAGGTCTTCCTTTTCTCCTTCGTGGAACTGGCGGGAAGGTTCGGCGGCTCCATGCGCACGTTGTAGTCGCGGTAGTTCCGGAGAATCACCCGGCCGCTTCCGTCCGGTCCGTGATAATCGAGCGCGGCCTTTCCGGCGAATCGCGCGGTGGCGATGTGGTCGGCGTGGTCGGCGGGATTGAGCGGATCGCGGCTGTAGCCGTACGGCACGCGCGGGTCCTGGGCGCGCAGCACGGTCGGGCGGAACCGTTCCATCAGCTCGGTCAGCGTGGCCACGAGCTCGTCGTGGGTGTAGTCCTGGTGCGCGTACGCGGGGTCGCACTCCCCGTCGGCGGGCAGGCTGCCGAGCGTGGACTGGTGGGAGGGTCCGCCCGAGCCCTCGGTGAAGAGGGTGTCGAGGGTGGCCCGGTTGTGGCCGTCGGGGTAGTTCCAGTCGCCGCCCTCGTGCAGCCTGAGGAAGACCAGCTTGATCTGCGGCGCCTGGTCCAGGGTGTCGACCTGGACGGTCTTCCCGCCGGCCAGCCGTAGTGCGGTGGTGCTCCAGGTCGGCTCGGCCACCCCGGCCAGCCGGGCGTGCGCGGCCCTGGCGCCGGAGTTCCGGCTCTCGGAGTAGGCGCACGGGCTGCCGAGCGAGGTGCCCGGTGTCTCGCCGCCGGTCAGGTAGACGGTGACCGACGGCGCCGCGTACTGCCGGTTCAGGTCCGGGTTCATGAAGAGGATGTCGTCGTCCTGGTGCGCGACGATCTGCAGGAACGATTCGTCGCCCGATGCGGCGGGTGCGACGGCCGTGGTTGCCGACTCGGTGAGGTCCTTCGGGGTGGCGCCGATCGGCGCCTGGGGCGCGCTCAGGGCTGCCACGAGCAGCGTGCCCACAACCTTCGGAAATCGCATCGAGCCCCCGCTCTCCTCGCCCCCGAGCAGGAGATCGGTGGTGTCGCCCGGTCGGTCCGGAACGGACTATCCCCAAGGCGATCGGCCGACGTCAAATCCCGGTCGGCGAACCCCGCCGATCGTCGGGGGTGCGGGCCGGACTCCTCGTGATGAATCCCACAAAGAACGGATGAAATTGATCACTGCTCGCATAGCGCTCTGTACCGCTACAAACCGGACAATGGGCGGGCGGGGCATGGCGGAGGAAATCCGGGCGGGGTCGATTTCGGGTGACCGGAGGCTGCCGTGGGCGGTCCGGGGGCGGCGGGCACGCCGACGCCCGGCCGGGATCGTCCCGGCCGGGCGCGCGAATGTCGGATCCGGCGGCCGTCAGCCGTTGGTCCGCTCGTTCAGGCAGAGGATGTTGCCCTCGCTGTCCTTGAACCAGGCGGCGCGCATGCCCTCGGCCTCCGCGACGCCGTTGACGGTCTTCAGCCCGGGTATGTCGTAGTCCTCGAATTCGACGCCCCTGCCGCGCAGCGCGGCCATCTCCGCGTCCAGATCGGGAACCTTGAAACTGGCCAGGGTGTGGGCGGCCTGGCCGCCGCTGGGTGTCTCGTAGATGCCGAACTCGGTGCCGCCGCATTCGAAGGTCAGGTCGCCCTCCGGACCGGCATCAGTGAGTTTGAGGCCGAGAGTGTCGGTGTAGTAGGCCTTCGCCCGGGCCAGGTCGACGGCAGGGATGATCGCCACCAGGGGTGCGTCTCCAAGCATGTTGATCGCCTCCTCCCTCCAGCGTAGGTACGCGGCACCGGCCTCGGCCACGCAGGGCGACTGCCGGACGCCGGGCATGGCCCGGCGTGTTCGACGGACGACGGGGCGTCACACCGGGGCGAGGCGCCACAGCGATGTCACCTCGGCGGCGCGGGCGGCACGGAGCGGATCGATGCTCCGGACACCGGTGCGTCGGGTGGCCCCGGTCGCGCGCGGGTGCCGGGGGCGGATGTCGCGGCGGCCGACGACGCGCAGACCGGCGGCGGCGAAAGCCGCGTGAAGGTCGGCGCGCGACCGCAGACCGAGGTGCTCGGCGAGGTCGGAGAGGATCAGCCAGCCTTCGCCGCCGCGCGCGAGCCGCTGTGCCAGCCCGCCGAGGAAGCCGTGCAGCATTCGGCCGCCGGAGTCGTAGACGCCCTGCTCCAGAACGGAGGTGGGCTCGGCCGGCAGCCACGGTGGATTGCAGACCACCAGACCGGCCCGCCCGTCGCCGGGCGGGTAGAGGTCGGTCCCGGCCGCTCGGATGCGGTGGGCCAGGCCCAGGCGGCGCGCGTTGTCGCGGGCGCAGAGCAGGGCTCGCGGATTCACGTCGGTGACCAGCACCCGTCCGGCCCCGCGTCGCGCCAGGACGGCGGCCAGTACTCCGGTCCCGGTGCCGAGGTCGAACACGGTCCCGCCGGCGAGCACGGCGGCGGGCATCGGCGCCCGGGCCACCAGATCGACGTACTCGCCGCGGACCGGGGAGAACACGCCGTAGCACGGATGGACACGTGCGCCGAGCGCGGGCACATACACGCCCCGCTGGTGCCACTGCCACGCGCCGAGGACGCCGAGCAGTTCCCGGAGCGCGACCAGTCGCGGCCCGTCCGACGGTCCGTACGCCTCGCGGCAGGCCTGCCGGACGTCGGGTGCGCGAGGCAGCAGGAGGGCGTGGTCGGCCTCCAACCGCACCACGAGGCGGCCGAGCAGGCCCGCGGTCCGGGCGCGCTCGCGCCGCTGTTCCCGGAACGCCTCGCCCGGGGTGGTCGAGTCGGCCGTTCGAGGCGGGCGTTCCTCGCGTTCGGCTCGGCGGGCGAGCGCGGCGAGCAGTTGGCGGGCGCCGTGGTAGTCGCCTTGCCAGAGCACAGCGGCACCTTGGGAGACCAGCCGGTGGGCGGTGTCGGCGCGCAGGCGGTCGTCGGCGAGGACGACGCGGCCTGGCGGCGGCGCGTTGGTCTCGCTGTGCCAGCGGGCGGTCAGGGAATCAGCAGGAGTGAGGGCGGTGACGGTCGTGGTGACGTCGGTGCGGGTGGTTGCGGGCACCGGGACTCCTCGTGGTCGAACGTGCGAACGGACACGAAGGACACGCCGACGAGGAGGGGAACAACGGTGGGTCAGACGAGACGTGGCTCCCCGGTCGACGTGCGGACCGACGAGTCGCCGAGCACCAGGCCCGGTACGGCGCAGCCTGCCATGAGCAGCCCCTTCCCTGGGATCACCTTCTTGGGATCACGGTCACGGTGTCACGTGCTGTGGTCGTCCCGCAACCGGCTTTTGCCCGATGGCGGTCCGTCACCAGGCGTGCGGGATGCGCTCCAGGACACCGCCCGCGAAGACGTCGTACAGCGGCAGGGTCTCCAGGTGGACGTAGCCGATGTGGCAGTCGCAGACCGGCAGCGGGCAGGCGCGCGGGGCGAGGCGGGCGCGGTAGGAGCCGTCGTAGAGGTTGCCCAGCTCCTCGCGGACGAAGTGGCAGCGGCGGACGGTGCCGTCGCCGTCGACCGAGAGCACCGACTCGCCGGTGCGGCAGGGGAGGCCGGCGCTGGGGTGGGCGTGGCGGCTGAAGCCGAAGTGCGGGTCGAGCGCGGTCCAGTCGGCCGCCTCTTCGTCGGTGTAGGTGCACCCCTCGGCGGCGTTGATCCAGAGGTAGACGGCGGGGGACAGCTCGGCGCGCAGCCGCCGGGCCGCCGCCAGGTGCTCCGGCTGCCCGACCACCCCGATGCTGTACCGCGCGCCCAGGGCGTCGAGTTCGCGGCACTTGGCGAGGAAGCGGTCGTGGTCGACCTGGCCGGGGTGGTAGGTGACCCAGAGCGCGAGGGTGTCGAGGTCGGCCTCGGCCAGCCAGCCGGTGCGGCAGCTGAGGTTGGTCTGGACGGCGACCCGCCGGACGTGCGGCAGGTGGCTCAGCTCCACCATGGCGCGGCGGTACCAGGACCGCACCAGCGCCTCGCCCCAGGGGGTGAACAGCACCGAGACGGTGTCGCCGGTGCCGGCGCGGCCGGCCACCCAGTCGGCGAACCGCTCCAACGCGGCACGGTCGGCGCGCAGTTGCCCGGGCGTGTCGCGTCGCTTGGCGAACGGGCAGTACGGGCAGTCGTAGTCGCAGGAGGCCAGCGGGCCCCGGTAGAGGATGCCGAGGTCGACGGGCCGATCGGGAGCGGCGTCGGTGGAGGCCGGGCCGACGGCGGGCGGACCGGCGGTGGGCATGCCGAGGAAGGTCATTTCGCCTCGTATCCGGCCATCAGCGTGCGCACCTCGGACGAGAACAGCATCGGTCCGACCGCGTCCGAGTGCGCCAGCCCCTCGGGGGACAGCCGCAGTCGGTGGGCCGCGTCCGTGTCGTCCGCCAGCCAGCGGCGGGCCGCGAACTCCGCCAGTTCGGCGGGGAAGTCCTCGGCCGGCGTGCCGCCGAAACGGGCCCGGTAGTCGTCGAGCGCCAGCCCCTCGGCCTGGAGCAGCGACTGCACGAGGTGCCGTCGCCGTGCCTCGGCCGGTGTCATCGCCCGGCCGACCACGGCACGGTCGAACGACTCGGTCGCCACGTAGTCGTCGATGATGCGGCGCACCTCGGTCGCGTCCACCGCGTAGTCGAAGGAGTAGTGCAGCCGGGACGTGTAGGAGCGGGCACCGCAGCCGAGGCCGACCATGCCGTCGGTCTGGCAGGCGTACTCGCTCACCCCGGCCTGCGGCGCGGCCGCGCGGCGGAACATCCGCATCGACACCTGTTGGTAGCCGTGGGCGAGCAGGTGGTCGCGCCCGGCCCGGTAGAGGGCCAGCCGGCGGGCGTCCCATTCGGCCGGGCCCTCCGCCTCCCCGCGCCGGGCCAGTCCGGTCAGCGGGCGCACGTAGAGCGGGTAGAGGTACAGCTCCTCGGGCTGCCAGGCCAGTGCGGCGTCCAGCGAGTGGAGCCAGCTCGCCTCGGTCTGGCCGTCGATGCCGTAGATGAGGTCGATGTTGAGGACGGGGAACCCGGCGTCGCGGATCCGGCCCAGCGCGGCCTCGACGTCGGCGCGCTTCTGCGGGCGGACCGCCGAGCGGGCCTCCGCGTCCACGAAGGACTGCACGCCCAGGCTCAGCCGGGTGGTGCCCCGCTCGGCGAGCACCGCCAGACGGTCGGCGGTGGCGGTGGCGGGGGAGGCCTCGACCGACAGCGGGACCGCCCGCAGGTCGGCGCCCATCCGGTGCTCGGCGATGTCGCAGAGCCGCTCCAGCTCGGCGGCGCTCAGATAGGTCGGGGTGCCGCCGCCGAACGCGGCGAGCGCGAACCGGGCGCCCTCGTCCAGCGCCGCGCGCACGGCCACGGCCTGCCGGTCCAGCGCGTCCAGGTAGGCGGTGGTCAGACCGTCCGGGCCGCCGATCCGGGTGAACAGGTTGCAGAAGCCGCAGCGCACCTCGCAGAACGGGATGTGCAGGTAGAGGGAGAGCGCGTGCTGCGCCTCGCCCGCCCACAGCTCGCGCAGCGGCGGTCGGTCCGGCAGTTCCCGGTAGGCGGTCTTGTGGGGGTAGGCGTAGACGTACGACTGGTACGGGGGAGCGTACGGCGGCTCGGCGGTCGGTGCGGAGGGGGTCGCGGGCGCCGGGTCGTGGGCCGGCCGGGCGGGGGCGGTGGTCATGCGGTCTCCTCGGCGGGCGTGGCGGACGGCGGGGTGCTCGCGGGGAGCGTGAAGTGCGCGTACGGGACCGTCCAGACCACCTCGTGGCCGATGCGGTGGCCCGTGTAGCCGTCCTCGCCGTAGGCCGTGCCGTGGTCCGAGCAGACGATCGCGAAACACGGCCGACGGGCGCTCATCGCCGCGAACAGCCGGCCGATGTGGGCGTCCACGTACTCCAGGGCGGCGGCGTGGCTCGCCCGGCTGTCACCGTGCTCGCGCGTGGCACCGGGCAGGTGGAACCAGTTCGGCTGGTGCAGCGCCGAGACGTTGACGAAGAGGAAGAGCGGCTGGTCGGCGGGTTGCTCGGCGGCAACCCGCTCGGCGCGGGCGACCTGCTCCTCGAAGGAGGTCGGCGAGGGGACGCCCATCTCCGGTGACCAGTGGCTCTCCTGGAAGAGACCGGGCAGCACCGAGCCGAGCGGGCCCTGCTTGTTGAAGAAGCCGACCCCGCCGATGCAGACCGTCCGGTAGCCGGCGCCGGCGAGCGCGGTCGGGAGGTCCGGGGCGTCGAACACCCAGGTGCGCGGCGCGGTGCTCTCCGAACCGGCGAACCGGGCGGCGAACAGGCGCGGGTGCGGCCCGTTCGGCGAGGCGGGGGTCGGTAGGAAGCCGGCCAGGATCGCCTGGTGGGCGGCGTAGGTGAAGCTGCCGGGGGAGTGCCGTCGCTCCCAGCGTCCGCCGGGCAGGTGGGCGGCCAGGTGCGGGATCCGTCCGGCGGCGGCCAGTTCCTCGGCGACGTCGAAGCGCAGGGTGTCGAGCGTGACGAGCAGCAGGTCGTGGCTGCCCACCACGGCGTTCATGTCGGGGGAGTCGGCCGGGACGGCGGGGGCGGGGGTGCTGGGGCGGTGGTTCATCAGGGCTGTTCCGTACGTGGGTGGATCGTTGGTGCGGGCGCGGCGCCGAGGGCGGCGAGCTGGGCGGCGTAGGTGTCCAGGCCCTCGGCGGGGCCGCCGGGCAGGCCGGTGAGGCCGGGCAGCAGATCCCCGAAGGCGTTGACCTCGCCGACCACCGTCCGCCGCCACGCGGCGGTCGGCAGCACGTCGACGCCGACCGTCGGGGAGTTCGGGAAGCAGGCCGCCGCCCGTTCCGCCGTCTCCAGCAGGTCCGGCCAGGCCGGTCCGGCGGCCTCTCGGGCCAGGTCGAGGCTGCCCCGGGCGCCGCCGAGGTGGAGGTTGGTCATCGGCTGGGCGCTGGTGCGGACCACCGCGTGGGTGGCCCGTCCGGCGACCACCACGACCCGCAGATCGGCCGAGCGCCCCGACTGCGAGGCCTTCGGCACCCACTGCTCGACGTGCAGGCCGTCCGGGGCGAGGCGGTCGACCAGCTCCGCGACCAGCCGCTCCTCCCGGTAGCGACGCACCCGCAGCGAGTTGTACAGCCGCCCGTCGGCGAGTTCCACCGAGGTGGTGGCCCGCAGCTGGCCGCGCGGTCCGAACTCCAGCGCCACCACCCCCGACGCGGAGGAGCCGTGGGACGGTTTGACGAAGACCCGGCGCAGCCCGGCGGCGTCCAGCCGGGTGCGGAGGTCCTCCCAGCCCGTGACGGCGGCCCCGCCGAGGGCGCGCGGCACCGGCACGCCGGCGCGCGACAGCAGTGCGTGCGTCCGCCGCTTGTCGAACATCACGGCGATCTCCTCGGGGTCGCCGAGCAGCCGTACCCCGGGAGTCCCGGCCAGTGCGCGCAGCGCGGCCGTCACCCCGGCGTACCAGGCCGCGCCGCCCTCGACCCGGGTCGGCGCGTACTGCGCGCCGAGCGCCGGTCCGCGCAGCAGCGCGTCCACCGCCTCCTCCTCTCCCGGCGACTCGATGCGCAGCACGGTGCCCTCGGGCAGCCGGTAGGCACCGCGCAGCAGGTCGATCCAGGGCAGGACGGCGGGCTCGGGCAGGCCGGCGGCCCGCGCGGCGGCCGCGAACAGCGTCACCCGGCGGTGGCCGGGATTGCCGAGCACGGTCAGCCGCCCGTCCGGCGGGAGCCGGTGCTCCGGCCGGGCCGGGCGAGGAGCCCGGGCCCCGGTTCGGTCGTCGGCCCGGTCGTCGGCCCGGGGGGCGGCCTGGCCGGCGGTCTGGGGGGTCGTCGTCAGCATCGGAGCCCTCCTACTCGGCCACCGCGACGTAGCGCCACTCGTCCTCGTCGTCCTCCTCGGCGTCGGAGAGGTCGACCTCCACGCCCGGCAGGGCCTGGTGCACCCGTTCCTGCATGGCGTCGGTGAGGTAGTGGTGGTGCAGGTCGAGGGACTTGAGGTGGGTGAGCGGCTGGCCGTCGAGCAGCGCGGCCGCGCCCTCGTCGCTCAGCACGCCCATGGCCAGGCTCAGCGACTCCAACTGCGGCACCACCGGGGCGTGCGCCACGGCGGCGGCGATCTCGTCCTGGAACTCGCTGTTCTCCAGGCCGAGGTGGCGCAGCGACGGCAGCCGCGTCCCCGCCAGGAACGGCGCGAGGTCGTCGATCGTCGCGTCGCCCCCGTACTCGTCGACGCCCAGCCACAGCTCCAGGCGCTCCAGCGCGGGCAGTTCGCTCGCCGCGACCGCCCGCACCACGTCGTCCGGCAGCCCGCCGCTCTCGAAGCGCAGGCCGGTCAGCCGGTCGTGCCGGACCGGGTGGAGCACGAGTCCGTTGCCGCCGCGCACCACCAGGTCGGTGAGCTGCGGGAACGCCTTCAGCACCGGGGTGATGTCCGACATCTCCAGCCAGGAGATCTCGCAGTCCTCGGACGTCACGTCGGCGATGAAGAGCGCCTCCAGGGCAGGGAACCGCTCGGCGTCGGCGACGATCCGGGCGAGCGTCTCGCCCACCGGCACGTAGTCCCGCATCCACCAGGGGCCGATGAGCAGGGCGCGGACGGCGGCCGGGTCGACCGCGGCGAGGAAGGCCGACCAGACGTCGTCGAAGCCGGCCTTGGAGCCGTAGCCGACGGCCAGCCGCCACGCGGCGGCGTCCGCAGCCGGCAGCTCGTCGATCAGCCTGTGCCGTTCGCCCCGGTGGGGCTCGTTGAGCGAGAAGGTGACGACCGGCAGGTGGAGGAAGCGGTCGACGGATTCGGTGATGAACACGGGTGCCCCCCTGGGCGGCATGACTGGCGCTGGCGCTGGTGCTCGAGCGGATACGGGTAACGGACGGGTGGGCGTGGGCGCGGGCGTGGGCTACTCGGCGACGGCGACGTAGCGCCACTGGTCGTCGGGCCGGCCGGCCCCGGACAGGTCGATCACCACGCCCGGCAGGGACTCGCCCAGCCGCTGCTGCATGGCCTCGGTGAGGTAGTGGTGGTGCAGGTCGAGGGCCTTGAGGTGGGTGAGCGGCTGGCCCTCCAGCAGCGCCGTCGCGCCCTGGTCGGTGAACACGCCCATCGACAGGTTCAGCGACTCCAGCCGGGGCACCACCGGGGCGTGTGCGACGGCGGCGGCGATCTCGTCCTCGATCTCGCTGTTCTGCAGGCCGAGGTGGCGCAGCGCGGGGAAGCGCGTGCCGTCCAGGAACGGCTCCAGGTCGGCGAGCCGGGTGGTGCCGCCGTAGCCCGCCACGCCGAGCCAGAACTCCAGCCGCTCCAGCGCGGGCAGCTCGCTCGCCGCGACCGCCTTCGGCACCTCGCTGGGCAGGCCGCCCGACTCGAACCGCAGCGCCCGCAGGTGTTCGTGCCGCACCGGCCGGAGCGAGATGCCCTCGCCCCCGCCCGATTCGTCGGAGGCACCGCGCACGACCAGCTCGGTGAGTTGCGGGAAGGTCGTCAGCACCGGCGTCACGTCGACCATCTGGATCCAGGAGATCTCGTTCTCCTCGTACGTGATGTCGCCGATGAACAGGCCGCGCAGGGCGGGCAGCCGGCCGGCGGCGCCGAGGATCGCGGCCAGCGGTCCGGCGAAGCTCTCCGGGCCGTCCTGCGACCACTCGCCGACCACCACGGCGGTCACCCGGGCGGTGTCCACGCGTTCCAGGAACTGCTGCCAGCGCGCGGCCCAGTCCTGGTCCGCCTCGAACTCGACGGCGATCTTCCAGGCCACGGCGGCGGGCTCGGGCAGCGCGGCGCCCTCGTCGACGGCGGCGACGAAATCGAAGACGGGAAGGCCGTGGAACTCCTCGATGTGGTTGTTGACCGTCATGCGCTGCTCCTCGGAGGGTCGGTGCGGGCCGAACAAGTGTCTACCAGCCCGGACCGACAATCCGGTGCCCGGGGCGTCGCCCGGGCGCGTTGCACTCTGCTCTCCGCACGCCCCACCGGCCCCGTCCGGCACAGCCGCCACCCGGGCACCGGGCGTCGTTGTCAGACCCTTGCCCTATGGTCCGTGGCGTGGGATTCCGATGCGTCGTCGAGTCGGCGAGGGAGAGCTGATGTTCCGTCAGGGAGACGTGCTGTTGGTGCCGGTGGAGGAGCCGGCGGTGCCGGGCCGGGTGGGTTCGCTGGCCGCGCAGCCCAGGGACGCGCGGGGCCGGCTGGTGCTGGCGCTGGGCGAGGTCACCGGGCACGCGCATGCCGTGGTCGGCCCCGGGGAGCTGCGGCGCGAGTCGGGGCCGTTCGGCACGGCGTGGCTGCACCTGCCGGAGGGCGGCCGGGTGGTGCACGAGGAGCACGCGGCGATCCCGCTGCCCAAGGGCTGGTACCGGGTGGTCCGCCAGCGCGAGTACGCGCCGGGCGCGGTGCGCATGGTCGCGGACTGACGGACGGCGGCGCGCGCCGGGGCGCGCGGACGAGGGACGAGGATCGGGGCGGGCGCGCGGCGCCCGCGGCACGGCCGGGCGGGGTGCCCGGCCGGGAACGGAGAGTGTGATGGTGACTGGACAGACGGCACCGGCCCCCGTGGCGGGCGGGCCGGCCGAGGTGACGGCCCGCTGGCGGGCTGCGGCCGCCGCCACCGGTCCGGCCGACCGGGCCGGCGTCGAGCGGGCGGTGCGGGCCGCGTACCGGGCGGCGGGCCTGGCCGAGCCCGCCGCGGTGCGGTGGTTCGGCTCGCCGCAGGCGGCCGTCGAGGCGGCGTTGGAGCTGCGCGAGGCGGGCGCCGTGACGGTGCGCGAGGCGGTCCGCACCCTGCCCTGGGACGCGGTGCGCCGACAGGCCGTCGAACGGACCGGCGCGGCCGGCTGGGCGCCGCTCTGGGCACTGACCGGCGGCGAGCTCGGCCCGGTGACCAACGCGCTCGCCGACCGGATCCGCGGCGCCGTCCTGGACCGGCTCGCGCCCGAGCCGGACACCGAGAACGACGATGACGACGTGGCCGAGGCGGCCCGCGAGCGCCGGACCGCCGTCCGCATCGCGCTGCTCGACGCCGTCCGCGGCCAGCACGACGCCCCCTGGTTCGCCGCCTTCGAAGCGGCCGGGGTGCTCGGCTCCTCGTCGGACGTGCCGGGCGGCCCCGCGGGCGAGGCGATCGCCGCGCTGGCCGAGGTCGCCGGCGGCGCCGGCTGGTGGTGGCCGTACGCGGACGTGGCGCTGGTCAGCGAGCGCCCGGTGGCGCTGCACCGCGACGAGGCCGGCCGGCTCGACCGCGCCGACGGCCCGGCCCTGGCGTACTCCGACGGCTTCGCCCTGCATGCCTGGCGGGGCATGCCGGTGCCCGCCGAGTTCCTCGCCGGGCTCGGGACCGTCACCGTCGAGCGGATCCGCACCGAGGAGAACGCCGAACTGCGCCGCGTCCTGTTGGAGCACTACGGCTACGAGCGGTACCTGGCCGACTCCGGCGCCGTCCCGGTGCACCAGGACGAGACCGGGGTGCTCTGGCGGATCGAGCTGCCCGACGACGAGGCGGTGGTGATGGTCGAGGTGGTGAACTCCACCGCCGAGCCCGACGGCACCTTCCGCACCTACTGGCTGCGGGTACCGCCCAGCACGCTCACCGCCCGCGCCGGGGTGGCCTGGACCTTCGGCATACCCGAGGCGGAGTACCACCCGCAGCGTCAGACCTGAGCGCGTGGTGCTTCGCGCGGGGCAGCCGGTCCCGGACGGCGGTGCGGCCCGGGGCGTCCTCGTTCCTTGACAACAGCAGAGGGAAGCGTCGAAGGGCCGCTTCACCAGGGGAGCCGATGCCGCGCGGGCCGGGTTGCCGGGGCCGTGGCGGAAATCGGGTCGACGCGCCGAGCCGGGGGCGGCACCCTGCGGGCATGGAGTTCTTCACCTACCACCGGGACCGGCCGCACTCCAGGTCGCTGCGCCACGACCTGTCGACGATCACGTAATTCCCCAGGGCGAAGTTCACACAATTCCCCAGGCTGTGGGCCCGTGACCGGGTTCTTCGGGGGTTAGTGAGTGTGATCGATCGGAAACAACCCGCTCAGCCTCGGAGCCGTTGGGTTACCTCCGCTTCGTCGCGGACGTCCCAGCGGATGCCAGCGGGCTCTGCGTCCGACTTCGTGCTGCGGCCGTCCTCCGCCTCGACCAGGTCGTAGAAGGTGTTGCCCTCGTCGTGTGTCCCGGTCAGCGATTCGAAGGCCGTGGCCGCCACGTAGTCGAGCTCTTCCCACTCCGGCCAGTCCTCGCCCCAGGCCGACCGGGGACAGCCGACCAGCTTCCGCACCTCCGGTGCGTCAGCCAGCGTGTCTGGCTCGGCCAGGGCTCGTTCGAAGGCAACTCGCCCGAGAGCGACCAGCCAGAGCCGGAAGTAGAAGAAGCCGTCGTCCGAGCACCAGCCGCCGAAGATCCGCTCCGCGGCCGCCCACAGTTCCCAGCTGTAGCCGTCATCAGTGACCTCTTCCAGACTCGCCTGGAAGCGTACGACTTCGGCCACCGGCCGCTGCGACAGCTCGGTGTGCAGCCAGGCGAGCCGCTCGTCCCGACCGGTGGCCTGCCGTCGGCAGTCCTCGATGAGTTCCCAGAAGGCGTCGGTGTTCATAGACAAGATCTTGCCGGTGATCTCCGACAACTCACCTGGAAGCCGCCATGTCGGTCGGGTTCCGGGGCCGCTTGTTCGGTCGGTAGCTGGGGCCGTTCATGATCACCTGGTGGCTGGTGTTGATAAGCCGGTCCAGGAGCGACTCCGCGACGACCGGGTTCGGGAAGAGCGGATACCAGTCGCTGGGAGCTCGGTTGCTGGTGATGATCAGGGACCTGCCCTGCCGCTCACTGACCAGCTCGTAAAGGTCGTCGGCCTGGACCGCGGACAGTTGGCGCATCGCGAAGTCGTCGAGGATGAGCACGTCCGGGCGGATGAGCTCGCGCATCCGTTTGTCCCAGGTGCGGTCCGCGTGGCCGCCGGCCAGTTCGGCGAGGATCCGGCTGGTCTTGGCGAAACGGACGTTCGCGCCCTGCCGGACGGCCAGGTGCCCGAGCGCCTGGGCGACGTGCGTCTTCCCGACGCCGACCGGACCGAACAGAATTACGGACTCCCCGGCGTGCAGCCAGCGCAGGGCGGCCAGGTCCCGGATCTGGGCCGCAGGGAGCTTCGGGGAGGCAGTGAAGTCGAACTCCTCCAGCGTGACCTGCTGCTCGAACTTTGCTTTCTGTAGGCGACGTTGGAAGGCGACGGTCTCGCGGCGGGTGATCTCGTCCTGGCAGAGGATCTGGAGGAAGTCCAGGTGCCCGAGCTCGCCGCCGTGGGCCTGAGCGAGGCGGGCGTCGAGGGTTTCCAGCATCCCCGACAGCCGAAGCGTCTTGAGCGACTCGCGCAGTGCGGTGTCCATCACGCTCATCGCGCGACCTCCTCGGCTTCGTCACGGCCCTGGTCATCGCGGAGTTCGTTCGCGGTCTGGGTGGGGATCGTGGCGGCGAACAGGCCCTCGGGCCCGTGGAGGAAGGCCGCGGCCCCGGCGTCGCCGGTCTCCGGCTCGGGATCGGTCTCGGTGCCCGCGATCAGGATGCCCTTGATGGTGCGGTAGGACGGGTCGCCGACCGCGATGGCCTTGGCGCAGGCCGCCTCCAGCCGCTGGTCGCCGTACTTCTTCCGCAGCCCGAGGATCCCCTGGGCCGCGCGGAGCCGGTAGAGCGCGTTGACCTCCAGCAACTGGTCGATCACCTCGCGGCAGGCATCACCGACCTCGGAGGACTGACTGCGGCACCAGATCGGCGTCTTCATCTGGAAGGCGATCTTCTCCGGCGGGTAGTCGGTCCTGTCTGTCCGTTTGCCCTGGTCCAGAGCGGCGTGCGTCTTGACCAACTCGCCCTCATAGAAGACTTGGACCATGGTCGCGGTGGAGCGGACGTCGACCCGTCGCCCGATCAGTTTCCAGGGCACCGAGTAGAGGGTGCGGCCGACCTTGATGTGGATGTCCGGGCCGACCGTGGCGATGGACCAGCGGGCGAGCACGAACGGCGCGTCCGGCAGCGGCAGCAGGGCCTCGGCCTCCACGGCTTCGAACACCGACAGCGGACTGGCTCCTCCCAGGGGCCGGCACTGCCGGCGACCGGCCACGTTCCTTGCCCAGGTGATGGCCTCGGCCTGCATGTGCTCGATCGAGGTGAACTGGCGCCCGCTCCAGAACGAGTCGCGGACGTAGGGCATCGGCCGTTCGACTCGCGGCTTGTCCTTGGGATGCGAGGCTCTCGCCGGATCCACCAACGCGCCGTAGTAGGTGGCGAGTTCGGCATACGCCTTGTTGATCTTAGGGTCGTAGAGGTCGGGCTTGTCGACGCCCGTGCGCAGGTTGTCCGGCACGAGCCGGCGCGGGGCGCCTCCGAAGTAGCGGAAGGCCTCGACGTGGGCCTCGGTCCAGGCGCGCTGGTCCATATGCACGACCGGGCGGACGAACATGTGCCGCGAGCAGGGCAGCACCATCACGAACGCCCAGATCCGGTGCCGCTTGCCGGTTGACGGGTTGATCCACTGCCCCAGGAACCCGTAGTCGATCTGGGCCTCCGAGCCCGGCTCGACGTCGTCCCGCAGCACGGTGACCTTCGATCTGATCGCCTCGTCCGGCAGATTCGCGTGCACCCAGCGGCGGAACGATGAGATCGACGCCTTCAACTTTCCTTCGCCACGAAGGCGCTGGTGGATCGTGGTGACCGTGGATGTGCCCAGCAGGCTCTTGATGTAGTCGCGGTGCTGGTCGATCTCCGGCCAGGTGATCTGGTTCAACCGCCGGCTGGCGAGGTCCGGGTACCAGTTCTTGATCAGCTTCGCCCAGTCCGCCTCGCTCATCGGAGGCCCGCCCGGCGTGATCCCGGCCGCCTCCGCCGGCCCCAGGTACTTCCTGATCGTCTTGCGATCCAGCCCCAGCGACGCGGCGACCTGACTCTTCGAGCGGCCCGCGTACCAGTGGACGTAGATCTCGATGACGTCGACCACGGTGAACGTTCTCCTTGCCATCCGGTGCGTCCGTCGACCTCTCGGTCCGAAGATCGAGGAACACGGCACCTTCGCGGTGGCCCGGCCCTCGACCCGGACTCCGGCATGCCTATGGGGAATCAGGAGAATCTGGATGGATCACTACCTACTGCTCAAACCACCCCAACCAGCGAATGTCGTGCACTGATCATCCGACCTGGGGGCGGGCACCAATGGACGCGACGCCTGTCGACCGCCGTCCCCATGGGGAATTACGTGAACGTCCGGGTGGGGAATTACGTGACGCCAACACCGATGCAGGTGGGGAATTCCCTGATCGTCGCCACGACCTGCGGGAGGAGCACTGGTCCTACATGGACGGCTTCGCCGCCGAGATGATCGCCCGCGGCCCCACCTTCACCGACGCCGACACCCCCACCGGCAGCGTCCACGTCCTCGACCTGCCGGACCCCGCCGCGGCCCGCGCGTTCGCCTTCGACGAGCCCTGCTACCAGGCGGGCGCCTACCGGGACGTCCTGGTGCGCCGGTGGCGCAACCTCCTCGGCCGCACCATGGCGGAGTTCCCGGGCGGCCCGACCGGCGGCGAACGCTACCTGGTGCTCGGCCTCGGCGCCGGTCGGCCCGCCGACCTCGCGCCCCCGCCCGACCGCGACGAGCTGATCGCCTACGGTCCGCTCCTCTCCGACGACGCCGGCTGCTGGCTGGGCACCGCCGCCCTGCTCCGCGCCCCCGATCCGGACGCCGCCCGGGCCGTCCTCACCCCGCACCACTACGCCGCCGTCGAGGTCCACCGCTGGGAGTTCGGCGGCCGGCGCTGACCGTCCCGGTGCTGACCCGTCCCGGCGGGTCCGGGCGGGTGGACGCGGCACCGCCCGCGCCTGGGACGGGCGCGGGCGGTGCGTGTTCGATGCTGTGTGTTCGGTGCTGCGGTGGGGTCAGTGGACGTCGATGCCGTCGAAGGAGCCGATGATGGCGTCGCCGCCGACGTTGGTGATCTCGCCACCGGCGAGCTGGTTGCCGGTGCCGATGACGGTGATGGTCGTCGTGTTGACCGTCACCTCGTCGGCGAAGGCCTGGGTGGTGGGCAGGGAAACGGCGCCGATGGCGGCGATGAGGACGGCGAAGGTACGGACGGTGCGGTACATGGTAGGTATCCCTTCGTGAACCAACGGTGCTTCAAACCCTAGATACCGGGGCCGCGTCAAAGATAGGCATGTCACCCGAAGGGGTTGATGTGCGTGTCATCTGACCTTGTCCGTCGTTAGCGTCCGAATGGCGCCGATCAGTGGGGCGCGCATCGGGAAAACCGGATTGCGGGGCCACCGGCGCGCTGTCACAGTGCACCTACGGTCGAGCTCCGACCGGAACGGGAACGGGGGGACGGGGGAGCGCCCGTGACGGCGTCGCGATCGCCCACTGAGCTGGCGGCGGCCTACGCCCGGCCGCCCTACCGGATGCCGTCGCCGCCGGCACGGGAGAGTCGCCAGCCGGTCCTGGACGTGCTGCTGCCCTGGCGGCTGGCCGGCCGGGTCTACGGACCGTACCGGATGATGCGGCTGACCGCCTCCGGGGTCACCGCGGCCGTCGGTGCCGAGGTTCTCGGCCCGTACGCCCAACCGGTCGTGACCAGGGTCGCCGCGCAAACGCTCGACCCGGTCGTCGAACGCCTGCTCATGCCGCGCGCCCTCCTCGGCCTCGGCATCGTCCTGTTCCTCGTCCGCACGGTCACCGGCACCTGGACCTCCGGCGACCTGCTCATCGAGCTGATCGGCGAGGACAGCGTCGTCATGCTGCTCACCGGCCCGATCGCGCTGCTGCTGGGCTGTCTGCCGCTGGTTCTCCTGGCCTATCCGGGCACCCGGCGGCAGGTGGGGCGGCTGGTGGCACGGCCGCTCCTGGTGGGAGTGTTCACCGCCGTCGTGTTCGTCGTCATGATGCGGTCGGCCCTCCTTCCGCCGGCCGGCGTGCTCCTGCTGTGGCTGGCGCCGTTCAACCTGTGCGTGCTCTACCTCGTGCACCGCAACTCCTTCGCCGTGCGGGCGCATCCACTGGTGAGGCCCCTGGTGGCGACCCTGCTGGTCTGGCTGACCGCGCTCGGGCACGTCCTGTTCGTCGACAGGGACGATACCTCCACCCACGGCCCGGCACTGGTCGCGCTGCTCGCGGGCCCGGTCGGGGTGACGGTGACGGCGGTGATCGAGATCGTGCTGCTGCGGCGCCGGCACGGGGTCGGGTTCCGTGGACCGCTCGGACCGCTCGGACCGCTCGACGCGGCCGGGCCGTCCGGTCTGTCCGGCCCGTCCGGGGCGTGATCGCTGAAGACGGTCTTCAGCGGCTGCGGCCCGGCGCGGCGGCGCGGGCGAGCAGGACGGGCTGGAAGAAGCCGCTGGCGGCGGGTGGCAGCCACTCCACGTCGGTGAAGCCCGCCCCGGCGGCGAACCCGCCGATCTGGTCCCGGGTGAGCGCCCAGTAGGAGCTGCGGCGCACGCTCACCTCGCCCCACCCCGCACCGCCGCCCTCCCGCTCCGCGAGCCGGAAGTGCTCCAGGTCGTACCGCTCGCCGTCCTCGTGCCAGTGCCACAGCTGGAAGGTGACGGTCCGTCGGCCCGAGCCGTCCACGGACGGCTGGGGCGCCGTGGACGTCGGCCGGCTGCGCCGCAGTTCGTCGTACGGCCGGGTGGACAGCATCAGCAGACCGCCGGGACGCAGCACCCGGTGCAGTTCGGCGAGCGCGGCGCGCACGTCCGCCGCGGTGAGCAGGTGCGGCAGTGAGTTGTCGGCGCACACCACGGCGTCGAACCGTCCGTCGGTGCAGGGCAGTCGGCGCATGTCGGCGGCCGCGGTCGGCAGGCGCAGCCCGCGCGCCGCCGCCTCCCGGCCGGCCCGGGCGGCGGCGGCCGGGCTGAGGTCGGTACCGGTGACCCGGTGGCCGTGCGCTGCGAGGCCGATCGCCTGGGTGCCGATGCCGCAGGCGCAGTCGAGCACCTCCGCCGGCGCGTCGCCGAGCCGGTCGCGCAGGAGCGCGTCCAGGCTCGCGCCCTGCCGGGTCACACTGGCCGCCCAGTCCGCGTACACCAGGTGGTAGTCGGCGGCCAGTTGGTCGTAGAAGCGGGCGACCGAGTGGACCGGCCCGCCGGTCGGCGCAGCCTCGGACGGCGCGGTGCTCGGGACGGTCGGTTCGCTCATGCGGTCACGCTACCGAAACCCCGGCCGGCCCGTCCCGGGGGTTTCCGGTGGCCCCGCCCGGTCCGTCCCGGGCCGGTAGACCGTCAGCGCCCGGCGGTCCTTCGCCAGCCGGAGCGCGCCGGCGGCGGGCACGGACTCGCCGTCGACGGCAATCCGGCCGGCGTCGCCCAGAGCGTCCAGGTCGAGGGCGCGGATCCGGGCGGAGTGGTAGACCCGCGAGCGGGCGAGCGTGCCGGACAGGAACGCGGCGGCGAGCCGGGTCCGGGCGAACGGCCGCCCGCCGTCGACCACCCGGACGTCCAACAGGCCGTCGGCGAGCCCGGTCCGGTGGGTCGGGGCGAAGCCCGGCGGGTCGTAGACGCCGTTGCCCGCGAACAGCAGCCAGAGCCGGCGGTCGCGGCCGCCGGCCCGGACGGTGACCGGCCCGGCGGTCGCCAGCACCCGGGCGGTCGCCACCGCGAGCGCCGGCCACTTGCCCATCCGGCCCTCGAACTCCTCGCGCAGCCGGACCAGTTCGGGGTAGACGCCGAGGCTGAACGTATTGAGGAAGTGCCGGCGCCCGGTGTCGTCGGCGGCCACGCCGAGGTCCACCCCGCACGCCTGGCCGGCGGTCACGGCGGCCGCCGTCGCCTCGATGCCGTCGATGCCGAGGTCCAGCGCGAAGTGGTTGAGCGTGCCGCCGGGGAAGACCGCGAGCGGCACGTTCCGCTCGACGGCCAGCCCGGCGGCGAGGTTGACACTGCCGTCGCCCCCGCAGATTCCCAGCGCGCCGCCGGCCGCCGCGGCCCGGTCGGCGGCCTCGGCGAGCAGGGCGGGCAGGTCGTCCCCGGGCTCGCAGAGCCGGACGTCGGCCCGGGGCAGCAGGTCGCGCAGCGCGGCGACCGTGTCCTGCGGGCCGTCGCCGGAGAACGCGCCGCTGCCGGAACCGGAGTTGACCACCACCGACAGACCGGCCCCCTCGGGCAGCGCCGGGGCCGGGCGGCGCGGCGGTGCGGCGGCCGGCCGCAGGTGGGAGGCGCGCGGCCACCACCGGAGGGTGAGCACCGCCAGCGCGGAACCCAACGCGAATCCGGCCAGGACATCGCCCGGATGGTGCGCGCCCGTGTACACCCGGGAGACGCCGACGGCCAGCGCGGCCGGTGCCACCAGGGCGGCGGCGGCCGGGGACTCGATCGCCACGGCCGTGGCGAAGGCGGCGGCGGAGGCGGAGTGGCCGGAGGGGAAGGAGGTGGTGACCGGCTGGCGGAGCAACCGCCGGGTCGCCGGGACCGGGCCGAGCGGGGGTCGCGGGCGCCGGGTGAGCTGCTTGGCCGCGATGTTGGCGGCGGTGGAGGCGAGCAGCAGCGAACTCACCCCGCGCAGCGCCGCCCGCCGTTCGGCCCGCCCGCCGACGGCCCCGAGTGCGGCGGCCGTGCCGAACCAGAGCATCCCGTGGTCGGCGGCCCGGCTCAACCGGCGCAGCCAGCGGCCGGTCAGTGACCCCGTTCCGAACGGACGGTCGGCCGCGGCGACCCGGTGGAACAGAGCCCGGTCGATGACGTCCAGTCGCCTCATTCGTTCGAGCCTAGACGCGATCGGTTCCCCGCGCTCGGCGAGCGGCCGCGAGGGGCCCGGGGGATATCCGCAGCAGGCTGAGTACAGCTACTCAGGCGCTGCCCGGCGGGGCCCGCGCAGACTGGTCGGCACGACCCGCACCGCCGTCACCGAGGACCCACGCCACCACCATGCTGAGCCGCGCCTCCGCCCTCCTCGTGCCCGCCTTCGGGCGCCTGCACATCACCGCCGACACCACTGATGCCACTGACGCCACTGATGGCACTGGTGCCGCCAATGCCACTGACGCCGGCCGCCCCGCGCCGGGCAGCATCGTCGCGGCCAACCACACCTCGCTCGCCGACCCCGCAGTCGTGCTCGCCGCCCTGCACCGGCTCGGCGCCCGCCCGGTCGTCCTGGCCACCGCCGGGCTCTGGCGGGTCCCGGTGCTCGGACCGGTGCTGCGCCGGGAGGGGTACATCGCCGTCCACCGCGGCACCGCGCGGGCGGCCGAGTCGCTCGACGCGGCGGCCGAAGCCCTCGCGGCCGGGCGGGTCGTGCTGATCTACGGGGAGGGCGGGCTGCCGCGCCGCCGCGACTCCGGGGAACTGCCGCCCGGCCCGTTCCGCAGTGGCCTGGCCCGGCTGGCACGGGCCACCGGCGCCCCGGTCGTTCCGCTCGGCCAGGCCGGCGCCCGCCGGCTGACCTCCGGTGGGCCGCTCAAGCAACTCGCGGGCCTGGCCACCGCCCCCGTCCGCCGCCCCGCCCTGCACGTCCACCTCGGCAGCCCGCTGCACCTGCCGCCCGACACCGCCGAGGCCACGGCGCGGGCCCACCACGCCGTCACGGCCGCCTGGAAGGTCGCCGCCGGCCGGGCCGGGAGGGAGGCCGGGGAACGTCGGCCGACGTGAGTCGACCTGCCCCGCGGGACCGGGTGATCCGTCGTCCGGCTACGCCCCCGCAGCCGGAGCTGTCCGTCACCGCCAGGAAAAATTGCGTGGTGGACGGAGGACATCCCCGTCACAATCCCGGCCATGCCCACAACGACAGTTCTGGTGATCTGCGGTCCCGCAGGTGTCGGCAAGTCCTCGACCGCCTACGAGGTCGCCCGTCTGCTCGCCGAGCGGAACATCCCCCACGCCCTGATCGATTCCGACGAACTGGACCGCGTCCATCCCTGGCCACTGGAGGGGCGGGAATCCAGTGAGCTGGCCCGCCGCAACCTCGCCGCGCTCTGGGCCAACTTCGCGGCCCTCGGCCATACGCGGCTGATCATCGCGGGGGTGTTCGCCGCCCTCGACGACGAACTCCGCTGGATCTCCGACGCCGTCCCTGACGCCGAGATCACGCCCGTCCGCCTGATCGCCGATCTCCCCACCCTGGAGGCCAGGATCTTCCGCCGGGAGATCGGTTCGGGCGCCGACGACCAACTCCGCAGGACGATCCGGCAGCTCGACCGGATGGGGCGGTCGGACTCGACCGCCACGGTGGTCATCGACACGAGTGACCAGCAGGTCGGCGACATCGCGAAGCGGGTCATCGACATCTGGCTGGCCGGTCCCGGCGGTCGGTGACCGTTGCCGTCCTCGGCGCGGCCGGACCGGTGTCAGCGGGGTGGTCCACGGTTCGCGACATCAACGACGAACCGACGACCTCGACCGGGTGGCGGTCAGGCCGACGCAGCTCGGTGTGCCCGCCCGCCCCGGTGCGCCGGACGGCGGACCGGGCGCTCGCTGCACTTCCGGGACCTCTACGGCAACGAGCTGATCGCCGCCCAGCTGTAGGGCGGGCCGACGGCGGACGCGGCAGGATGGGCGGCATGGAGCGTACCTTCGAGGAACTGGTGGACGAGGCGGCCGAGGCCCCGGTCGACGGGTGGGACTTCTCCTGGCTGGACGGCCGGGCCTCCGAGGAGCGCCCGTCCTGGGGGTACCAGCGGTTGCTGGGGGAGCGGCTGGCGCTCGCGTCGGCGGCGCTGGACGTGCAGACCGGCGGCGGGGAGGTGCTCGCGGGCGTGGCGGACCGCTTCCCGCGCACGATGGCCGCCACCGAGGCGTGGCCGCCGAACGCGGCAAGGGCGACCTCCGTGCTCCATCCGCTCGGCGCGCTCGTGGTGGCGGATCCGGACGAGCCGCCGCTGCCCTTCGCCGACGGTGCCTTCGACCTGGTGACCAGCCGTCACCCGGTGACCGTGTGGTGGGCGGAGGTCGCCCGCGTGCTGCGCCCCGGCGGCAGCTACCTGGCCCAGCACGTGGGTCCGGCCTCGGTGTTCGAGCTGGTCGAGTTCTTCCTCGGGCCGCAGCCGGAGGCGCGCCGGGCCCGGCGGCCGGAGGACGCCGCGGACGCCGCCCGGGCCGCCGGTCTCGAGGTGGTCGACCTGCGGTCCGAGCGGCTGCGGGTGGAGTTCCTGGACATCGGCGCGGTGGTCTGGTTCCTGCGCAAGGTGATCTGGATGGTGCCGGGCTTCACCGTGGAGGCGCACTGGGCGCGGCTGCGCGAGCTGGACGCCCTGATCCGGGCGGAGGGGCCGTTCGTCGCCCACTCCGCCCGGTTCCTCATCGAGGCCCGCAAGCCCTGATGCCACCGCAGTCCCCGATACCGCCGGCCTCAGCCGGCTTCCACCGGTTTCCACCGGCCTGCGGTGTCACCGGGGCCGCGGGTCAGCCCGCGGCCACCAGGTCGAGGTAGTCCTCGCTCCACAGGTCCTCGTCCCCGCCGGGCAGCAGCAGCACCCGGTCCGGCCGCAGCGCCTCGACCGCCCCGGGGTCGTGGGTGACCAGCACGATCGCGCCCGGGTAGCCGCCCACCGCCGCCAGCACCTCGTCCCGCGAGGCCGGGTCGAGGTTGTTGGTGGGCTCGTCCAGCAGCAGCACATTGGCGCCCGAGTGGACCAGCCCGGCCAGCGCGAGCCTGGTCTTCTCGCCGCCGGACAGCACCCCGGCCGGCTTGTCCGCGTCGTCGCCCCGGAACAGGAACGCGCCGAGCACCTGCCGCACCTCACCGTCGGTGAGCGCCGGCGCCGCCGCGGCGAGGTTCTCCCCGACGGTGCGGCCCGGATCGAGGGTCTCGTGCTCCTGGGCGAAGTAGCCGAGCCGCAGTCCGGGACCGGGGACGACGCGCCCGCCGTCCGGGGTCTGCCGGCCGGCCAGGACCCGCAGCAGCGTGGTCTTGCCCGCCCCGTTGGGACCGAGCACGACGAGCCGGCTGCCCCGCTCGACGGCGAGGTCGAGCCCGTCGAGCACGGTGCGCCCGCCGTACGACTTGGTGAGGCCGACCGCGCCGAGCGGCATCCGCCCGCAGGGCGCCGGCTCGGGCAGCCGGATGCGGGCGGTGCGCTCGGCCTGGCGGACGGGTTCGAGGGCGGCGAGCATCCGGTCGGCCCGGCGGGCCATCGAGCGGGCGGTGACGGCGGTCGCCACGTTGGCCCGCATCCGGTCGGCCTGGGCGTGCAGGGCGGCGGCCTTGCGTTCGGCGTTGGCCCGCTCGCGGGAGCGGCGGCGCTCGTCGGCCGCGCGCTGTGCCAGGTAGGCGGCCCAGCCGGTGTTGTGGACGTCGACCGTGGCGCGCTGCGGGTCGAGGTGGAACACCCGGTTGACGGTGCCGGCCAGCAGCGGCACGTCGTGGCTGATCAGCACCAGGCCGCCGGGGTAGCCGGCCAGGTAGCCGCGCAGCCAGGCGACGGCGTCCGCGTCGAGGTGGTTGGTGGGCTCGTCGAGCAGCAGGGTGGCGTGGTCGGCGAAGAGCATCCGGGCCAGCTCGACCCGGCGCCGCTGGCCGCCGGAGAGCGCGCCGAGCGGGCTGTCCAGCAGCCGGTCGGGCAGGCCGAGGCCGGCCGCGACCCGCGCGGCCTCGGCCTCCGCCGGGTAGCCGCCACGGGCCTGGAACTCGGCCTCGGCCCGGGTGTAGGCGGTCATCGCGCGGCGTTGCGCGCGCTCGTCGCCGGCCGTGGCCATGGCCCTCTCGGCGGCGCGCAGTTCCCGGACGGCGGTGTCCAGGCCGCGGGCGGACAGGATCCGCCCGGTGACGGTCACGGCCGGGTCACCGGTACGGGAGTCCTGCGCCAGGTAGCCGACCGGTCCGGTGCGGGTGACGGTGCCGGCGGCGGGGCGCAGCTGCCCGGCGAGGGTGGCGAGCAGGGTGGTCTTGCCGGCGCCGTTGCGGCCGACCAGGCCGATGCGGTCGCCGGGGGCGATGTGGAGGGTGAGGTCGGACAGCAGCAGGCGGGCGGCGACGCGCACGTCGACACCACGGGTGGTGATCAAGGGGATGACGCTCCGTAACAGCTAGCGGACACGCGGGTGGCGTGGAGGCGGGTCCGTCAGCTAGGAGATGCGGGGCGTCGACATGGCGCCGAGGTTAACCCGCGGCGCCCGGCGGGCGCATCCCGATTTACCGGGGGACCGACATTCCGGAAAGTCCTTGCCCGGGCATGTCCGTGACATGTTCGATGTGCCCATGGGGCGTAGCGAGCTCGTTCTGATGACCGATCACAGCTCGACCGAAGGCAGCCGGGAGGCGTTGGCGGCCGCCGTTCGGCGGCTCACCGGACGGGCACCGGTGCTGCTCGACGCGCGGCACTTCATGACCGGCGGACCGGACGGGCCGGCCGGCGGCGGCCGGGTGCGCGGCACCGGCGACGGCGTCGCCCTGGAGGTTCCCGCCGAGGGCCTCGCGGTGACCGCCCGGTCGGTGATCCTCTACGAGATACCGCCGCACCGGCGCCCGGAGCTCGTCGACTGCCAGCGGATCCTGCGCGAGCACGGCGTCCGCTCGCTCGGCACCGCCGCCGACGGATGGCGGACGGCGAGCGACAAGCGGCTCACCGTCGAGAGCTTCGCCCGCGACGGCGTGCGCCAGATGCCCACCGTCACGCTCTCCCGGCCCACCGCCGCCGAGGCCGCCGAGGTGTTCGACCGGCTCGGCGGCGACGTCTGGGCCCGCCCGACCGTCGGTATGAGCGGGCAGGACGTCTTCCACGTCACCACCCACGCCCAGCTCGCCGAGGCGGCCGAGTGCTACGCGCAGGTCGGCAGCGACTGGCTGCTCGCCCGGGACGCCCGCAACTTCACCGCCGACGGCCGCCGCCACCAGTACCGGGTGACCGTGCTCGGCGGGCGGGCACTGCGCGCCGTCGAACACGTGCAGGACGACCCGGACGAGCCGTGCAACCTCGCCCGGGGCGCCGTCTCCACCCCGCTGCCGCTGGCGGAGCTGCCCGCCGGGCTGGCGGAGCTGGCGGTGGCGGCCACCGGGTCGGTCGGGCTGCCGTTCGCGGCCGTCGACCTCGCGGCGGAGAGCGGCGGCGTGGTCTTCGAGGTCAACGTCCACCCCGCGTTCGGCTCGCCCGGCGCGCTGGAGGCGGTCGCCGTGCCGTACGTGGCGGCCCACCTCGGGTCCTCCCACTGACCCCGGAGCCGCCCCCCGAAGCCGCTCCCGATCCGGCTCCGGCCCGACCCCCGGTCCACCCGAGGAACGTGACGCGGCGTCGGAGAACCGCGCGCAGCGGTGCCCGCCGCCGCTGCGCGCCCCTGCCGGGTCACCGCAGGACCCCCGGTCGAAGGACCCCTTTCGGGGGTACTAGACTCGGGGAGGTTGTGAAGGCACCTCGTTCGGTGAGGCGTCGCCATGGACACAGGCCACTGACCCCACGACGTCGAGAGACGCCCAGGGTCAGGACAGGTCTCCCCGGCCTAAGGGGTGACCCCAAGTGGCTGCACCCCGGAATCCCGGGGCGCTACGCCGTGGCGTGCCAAAGCTCTGACGAGATTCAGGGGTGCCCGCCCGTCGTCGCGGCGCCCGTGTGCGCCCGCTCGGCGGTGTGGAGCCTCCTGGTGGCCCGGTAACGGCGACCCCGCGCGGGCGCCCCGACGGCGAGGAGGTGAGAGCAGTGGAGTGCGGTAGTCCGGGTCGAAGTCGGCCCCGCCCCAGGACGTCCCCCACTCTTCCTGGCACCCGGCACCCCTCCTCCCGTACCGCTCCCGACCCCCGCCGCACCGCCCGCCGCTGACCCCGGCGCGGACGCGCGCGGCCCGGGCGCGGTGCGTGGTGGAGGACGGCCGGGCGCCTCCCGCCCGCCCCGCATCCCGCGACGTGCCACGTCCCCGGGTGCGGCGGCCCCCGAACCGCGGAGGTACCCCGTCATGTCCGACTGGCGTGTGCGCGCTGTGCGCGCGAGCAAGCGTCCCTTCACCCGTCCCGTCACCCCGGCCGGCGGCGCGCCCGCCCAGCCCGCCCCCGAGCACTCCATGGACCCGCGCCCGGACCAGCCGGTCGAGCACGTGAGCCTGGAGCGCTCCGTCGTCGACGCGGCCGTCTACCGCGACGGCCACCGGGTGCAGTCGGCCGCCAACCTGGCCGACGTCTACCGCGAACTGCCCGGCAAGCCCGGCACGATGGCCTGGATCGGGCTCTACCGCCCCGCCGAGGCCCAGCTGCTGGAGGCCGCCGAGCGGTTCAACCTGCACGAACTGGCCGTCGAGGACGCCATCGTCGCCCACCAGCGCCCCAAGCTGGAGCGCTACGGCGACACCCTCTTCGTGGTCCTGCGCGCCGCCCGCTACCTGGACGACGTGGAGGAGGTCGACTTCGGCGAGATCCACCTCTTCGTCGGCCCCGACTTCGTCCTCACCGTCCGCCACTCCCAGGCCCCCGACCTCTCCGCCGTCCGCCGCCGCGTGGAGGCCGACCCCGAACTGCTGGCCCTCGGCCCCGAGGCCGTCCTGTACGCCGTGCTCGACGCCGTCGTCGACGGCTACGCCCCGGTCATCGCCGGCCTCCAGCACGACATCGACGAGATCGAGACCGAGGTCTTCGGCGGCGACCCGCAGGTGTCCCGGCGCATCTACGAACTCTCCCGCGAGGTCATCGAGTTCCAGCGCGCCACCCGCCCGCTGCTGGAGATCATGAAGAGCCTGGAGGCCGGCTTCGGCAAGTACGGCACCGACGAGGAGCTCCAGCGCTACCTGCGCGACGTCGCCGACCACGCCACCTACGCCGCCGAGCGCGTCGACGGCTTCCGCCAGATGCTGCAGAACATCCTCACCGTCAACGCCACCCTGGTCTCCCAGCGGCAGAACGAGGAGATGAAGCAGCTCGCCGAGGCCGGCCACGCCCAGAACGACGAGATCAAGAAGATCTCCTCCTGGGCGGCCATCCTCTTCGCCCCGACCCTGATCGGCACCGTCTACGGCATGAACTTCGACGAGATGCCGGAACTCCACTGGGCCTTCGGCTATCCCTTCGCCATCGCGCTGATGGCCCTCGTCTGCACCAGCCTCTACTTGATCTTCAAGCGCCGCAACTGGCTGTAGACGGCGAGTCTGTCTCGCCGATCAACAGCACACCAGCAAACGACGTGCGCGGTCGACTCCAGTCCGTGGGGAGAGCGAACGGCGGCGGCTGGGTACCCGACGGGGCCATGAGTTGTCGGCCCCTGCTTGAGCAGCCATGGCATCGGGACCCGGACCGCAGAGGTCCGGGTCCCGATCGGGCAGTTCCACTACTCGGTGCTCTGCACCAGATCCCGGGCCTTGTCCGCCCATTCCCCCATGCAGCTGACGGCAGAGGTCATCTGCTTCACCGCGGCGGAGATGTCCCTCACCGGCTTGCGGAGGTGTCGGCTCAAACGAACCAGGCCCTCCGCAGACGTGCCGAGAGAACCGATCTGTGACAGTCCTGTCTGAGCGGACTCGTCCAGTGCGATGAGCTGTTCCAGGAATTCGTTCGTTCCTGCGTCCCGTTCGCTGGGCGGCGTCACTTCGACGAGGCCGAGCGCGGCTCTCATGCCGCTGTCCATGACGGCCATCTGCTCCGCGAAGGCCCCTGCGGTGGCGTTCATTTCCCCGGCTGGTGCGCTGAGCAACTCCGCGTAGCGGATCACAGCGGCAAGCCGTGCGCTCGCCGGGGCGTTCGACTGGGTGAGATCGGTGATCTCGACGTTGCTCTGTTCGGTCAGCGTCCCGATGGTCTCGATCGTCTTTGTGATCGTGCTCAGGTGAGCGGCCATCGCCTCGAGCCCGTCTTCGATCGCGGCGAAGTCGTCGAGCAGGCCCGGCAGGTTCTCGTCGGTTTCGTCCTCCAGATCCGGGCTCTGCTGGGATGGCAACTGCCCGTCGGAGGTCTCGAGTGCCCGCACCACCCGTGCCGGGGTGAGGAGTTCGAAGCCGTCCCGAATCCCTACTTCGAGGGCGCTCTCGATCTCGCGCCGCGCACCGGCCAAGTGGCTGCGCGCCCGTTGATAGCGGATCGTCCTGATCGAGGCGATGTCGAAGGGCAACTGCCCCGCCTCACCGATGTGGATCGTCGGCTTGCCGATGATGTGACGTAATCCCAGCTCGTACATCACGTTGGGGTTGCCGCCGCTGACGTCGGCGATGACGAGGTCGGAATCGATGACGTGCCGGCAGATCTGTTCGTTGATGTCACCCGCCTGTGCGATGCCATCCGCACGCACAGCGGTGATGTCGTACTTCTCGCAGGCAGGGGCGATGACCTGTTCGAAGATCCCGAGGTGGTGCTCGTATGCCTCACGCTCGGGGGTGCCATGGGGGGCGTAGCGATCGCCGATCGGCCCGACGACGAAACACATACGGGGCCGGTCGGACTCGCGCCGGAGAGCTTGCGACGCGCTCATGTGAGGTCCTCCGTTGTCTGAGGGTGGGTGTTGTCGAGTAGGGCGGCGTGTCTAGCGCCGGCTTCGAGGTCGGCGGCGTACACCGGTCGCTCCTCGATGCCGAGGGAACGCAGTAGGTGCGCGGTCGGGATGCGGTAGTTCCTGCCGACACGCAGTACGGGGCACGGGAAGCTACCGAAGCGGATCAGTTTGTACGCTGTACCGGGACAGACCCCGAAGGCCCGGGCGGCGGTACGCAGGTCCACGCTCAGGGGTAGGTCGAAGGCCTCTGCGAAGCCCAGGGGCGGGCCGGACCGGGCGCTCATCGTCGGGCTCGCGCAGGGTGCAGCACCAAGGTGCCGATGAGGTCGGCCTCGTCGTGACGGCGGGCCCGAAACACGATGTCGGGCAGGCCCACGCAGTATGCGAGAGCCCCGACCCGCTCCCCTTCGCGCCGAGTGGGCGACTCCGCGAAGCGAATGGTCGCCGCCAACCCGTCACGCCGTGGCGGGGGAGTGAGATGGAGTTCCCATCTGTCGGCCGGCTGCCATGGTTGATCCTGGGCCACCGTGACGTTGCGGGATTCGGCAAAACGGGCGATGTCGATGACGGGTACCTCCCTCCTGACGCGGTTGGCAAATGCCCACATCTGATTCACCGCCTCCTTGATCATCTGACCACCCGCGTCCGGGTCATCCGGCTCGCTGGTGTCAATAGCCGCGAGTAGGGCCAGTACGGCCTCGGCCTCAAGGTCGGCGCGTTCGACTCTTGACTGGCGTAGGATCCGGTGCAGATTGCGGTAGAGGCCGGGGACCGCCAGCCAGACGACGACCAGGCGTCCGGTGCCGACTCCCCCGCGAGGCTCTTGCCGGGCATCCGCGACTACCTGCCGCCAGATTGCCGTCCCCAGACGTTCGTTGCGTGTCGGCCCGTACAGGGCGTTCCGGCACTCGTCCAGGGACAGTCGTACCGGTCGGTCGCCCACATTGATCGTGAGGGGCCGCCGTGGACCGCCGGGTGTCCGGAGAAGGGCTTGCCCGATCTGGGCGAACGCGCCGCCCGGGTCATTCGTGGTCATTGTTTCTCCTCTCCGACCTCAAGAGGGCGACGTGCGACATGGCTACGGCGGCTCGCTCGCAGGTGCGCCGAAGGGCAGCCAGCGCCGACTGCAAAGCCGCATGGCTCCTCATCGAGATCGGGCTCACCGCCTCGGACTGGAACCGGGACGGTCCAACCGCGGCGGCGGGGGTGTGAAGATGGATGTCGCCGTACATGTTGTGGCCGACGTTCACCCCGATGTCGGCCCACTGGGTGCTGTCCGCTTCGGGGCGGAGTGCGGGCTCCTGCGGGGCGGTCACCAAGGTCGCCAGGGGTCGGCCGACGAGGGCGTCGCGGGCAGGCCGACACTCAGACCACCGCTGACGTCCCGGCCAACGGCGACGCCGTGGTGGACGTACTGGGAGAGGTTCTTCCGACACGTGGCGGGGGCGGTGGCTGACGGCAGTGGCGTAGCCATTCCATCGACGATCGGTCGCACGCGGTCGGGCCCGTAGCCCGGCACACGGATCCAGCCGTAGCCCTCGAACTCCTTGACCTGTACGTGGACGCGAACGTACTGTGCCGGGTCGAGACCGGGGTACCCGTACCGCACGACATCCTGGTACAGCCGGTCGGACACGATAAGGGCGAGATCGGCTGAGGTGAGGGCGGCCAGTACGGTCACCACCTGTGGAGCGTTCACGTAGCGTGCCACGGCCACCGGCGCGGGTCCGGCGTGGCCGAGGGCGGCGTCTGCCGCGATCCCGGCGTCGACGGCC
This sequence comes from Kitasatospora sp. NPDC058032, assembly GCF_042885845.1. Taxonomy (NCBI): domain Bacteria; kingdom Bacillati; phylum Actinomycetota; class Actinomycetes; order Kitasatosporales; family Streptomycetaceae; genus Kitasatospora; species Kitasatospora sp. NPDC058032. The sequence goes on from NZ_JBHVRK010000017.1 coordinate 97,142, forward strand.
AGTCGGAGCCTGATGCGCGGGACGGCCGGGCGGGTGTTGAGTGCGCTGAGGCCGGCCGCCAGATGGTTCACGAAGGGACCAAGAACCTCGGCTTCCGGTGCGGCATCGGGAAGGACGGAGAACTCCAGGTCGCCTTGCGGCTGGCGGGCCCAAGCCGCGCGGTCCAGTCCGGCCAGCGATGCAGCCTCGTCCAACACGCGGACCAGGTCGGCCTGAGCGGCCGACTGCGCCCGAGTGTCGAGACGGCTGTATTGCGACATGTCCGCCGCGATGCACAGTCGGCGGTGCGGGATGCCGTCCAGGGGGTGAGCGGAGGAAGTGTCGTTCATGGCAGCTGCCACCTTCCAGCGGTTGTTGGGTGCCGTGCACGCCAACTGTGCGGGAGGATCCGGCGCCGTCGAAGAAATCCGCATTAATGCGGATTTATTGTCATGTCTTCAGAGGCTCGGCACGGTGAGCCGGGCCACTTGGCACAGCCGAGGCAGATCTCGCACGTAGGTCTGCCGCTCGCCGGTATTGATGAGTCCGTCCCTGCGCAGCCGGGCCAGCGTCTTGTGCACGGTGTGGGTCTTGGACCCAATGAGGGCGGCGAACTCGGACTGGGAGAGGCTCACGTCGATGCGTACCGCGTTCCACTCCCGTCGGCCGTGCGACACGGCCAGCTCGACGAGCACGCGGGCCAGCCGGACCAGGACGGGGTATCCGGCGAACTCCAGACGCCAGCGGTCGGACCGACGCAAACGGCCACAGAAGACATTCATCAGGGGCGCCAGTGCCTCAGGATTGGATTGGAGGAACGGCAGTAGTTCATGTCTCGGCACGACGGTGGCGACCACGTCACCGCAGGCGGTGACCGTTGCCGATCGCGGTTCGCGGTCGATCGCCGCAATCTCACCCACTACGTCTCCGGCGATCTTGATGTCCAAGAGTGACGCCCGGTCGCCGTCGAGCCGGGCAGTCACCTTCACCATTCCCTTGTGGATCACCAGCAGTTCGTGGGTGTGGTCGCCCTCGTTGATCAGTACGTCCCCCGCGGCGAAGGTGTGCCGACTTCCGAGCTGGGCGAAGGCTGCGTGTGCCCCAGGCGTCAGGGTGTCGAGAAACGGTTGTCCATTCGTATTTGAAGCGTGAATCATATGTACAGCACATCAGGCCTTCGGCGCGGCGGTTCGCATTGCCGCTCGGACCGCAGGTGCAAAGGGCACACTCGGGGGCGCACGGCGGCGCGCAGCCGGAATGCCCGCTGCTCGCCATTTTGGAGGGGCGGCCGCACTCTGCACTGCCGATTGCTGCGGCTGCACCGTAGGCAGAGTGCATTGAAGGGAACTGTCGCTGCAGGACGCCAGCCTCTACTTGATCTGCGAGCGTCGCGACTGGCTCTGACGGCTGGTATGGGCGGTCTTCTCGCTGCGGCGAGTCCAGGGCAGGATGCGGCAGCGATGGCGGCGACGCCGAAGAGTCGGCGGTGCGGGCCGGAGAAGAGGGCAAGTGTCAGCCGGACCGGAGCCCGGGTGAGCTGGACGGCGAGTGACTGGGCGGAAAGGGCGGTGGCCCGGTCTCGGGCGGGACGTGCCGGTGGTGATGTGCGTCGGCCGGCCCGAGCGGCAGTCAGAGGAGCGGCGTGACCGTCAGGTGCCCGAGGCAGGGCAGTTGCACTCGTTGGGTGGTGCGCTCGTGCGATCCCGCCCGGTGGAGGGCGCTCTCCGGCGTCACGGACGACGAAGGGGTGCCAGGGGAGGATGGCCGCCGCAGGCGCTTCGCGATAGGAGGTCTGCCGACGGGGCGCCCACGGATGGTCACGATTCGGGAGCGCCGCGCTTGGTCCGAGCGCGGTCCCTTGCGGCGGGAGGTGACCTGGCGTCAGTAAAGGGATGGCGTGGGCGACTTGGTTGGGAGGCGAAGCCTTCGTGTCAAGGCCCGTGGCGGTGCTGTCGGTGGTGGTGCGGACCTTCAGGAGGATGAGGTGCCGGGGTCGGGGGCCCGACCGGAGGCGGAGGGAGGATCCGCCTGTCGGCGCATGGGCCGGTAGTCGGTGTGCCTGCTAATTTCCCGGACCATGGGATCACGTGGAGCACGTGGGATGGCGGCGCAACAGGCGATCGAGGGGCTCCGGGAACTCGTCGGAGCGGGGCTGACGGCCGAGAAGGTGTTCCGCAGGGCCGACGAACTGCTGCGCACGCTCCTGGAGTACGACGCGGTCTGCTGGCACTCGGCGGACCCGGCGACCGGGTTGGTGACCTCGGTGCTGAGCGACGACCTCAGCCTGGTGGGGTTCGAGAACGCCGTGCGTCTGGAGGTGTGGGCGGACGACGTGGCGACCTTTCCCGCGATCCGCCGCAGTGGTGTCCGCGCGGAGACGCTCAGCCGGGCGACCAAGGGCCGGCCGGCGGACAGTGTGCGGTTCCGCGAACTGATCGGCCCGGCCGGGTTCGGCGACGAACTGCGGGCGGTGTTCGACGCACATGGTGGGATGTGGGGCTGCGCGGCGTTCATGCGGGCCGCCGACCGGGGGCCGTTCCTGGCCCAGCAGCGGGAGCTCGCGGACCTCGCCGCGCGCCACCTGGGCAATGCCCTGCGGGCCTGCCACGTGCCGCCGGCCGTCGCCGAGGGCCGCGGGGAGGCGGAGCCGGGCTGGTCGCGGGACGACGGTCCGGCCGTGGTGGTGCTCGGTCCGGCGAACCGGCCGCTGGCACTGTCCGGGCCGGCGGAGGAGCTGCTCGGCCGGTTGGCCGACCCGAGCCGGACCTCGCTCGGTGTGCCGACCGCGTTCGCGGTGGCCGCCGAACAGGCCCGCCGGGCGGCGCGCGGGCTGGCCACGCCGCAGTCGAAGATCCGGGTGCAGGACGGTGACGGCCGGTGGTACGTGCTGCACGGTTCGACCCTGAAGGGCGGCAGCGAGGGCGAGGTGACGGTGGTCGCGGCCCCGGCGACCCCCGCCGACGCGATGCCGCTCTACCTCTCCGCGTACGGGCTGACGGCGCGTGAGCAGGAGGTGGCGCTGCTGCTGGTGCGCGGGTGCGACACCCGGGACGTGTCGCGGCTGTTGGCGATGAAGCCCTACACCGTGCAGGACCACCTGAAGTCGGTGTTCGCCAAGGCCGGGGTGGCCAGCCGCCGTGAGCTGGTGGCGCGGATCATGCTCGGCGGCGGGACGGCGTAGCAGGGGGCGACCCGGTCGGGTGGCCTGCCTGGGCACGGGGTCGCGGGTGTACGTTCTGACGGGTCGGCGGGAACCACCGTTCGTTAGCTGACAACGGGGGGTCCCGCGGCGGGGCCCGCCGGGCCGTCCGGAGGGGGCCAGGGATGAGCATCGAGGAGACCGCGGGTTCGGCGGGCAACGGTGAGGCCGGTGCGGGCGCCGGCCCGGCGAGCGGCCCGGCGGGCGCAGCGGGGACGGGGGAGGCGGCGTCGTCCGCCGTCCCGGCGGCCTCGGCTGCCGCGGGCACCGCGACCGCCACGCAGGGACCGGAGGGGCCGGACGGCTCGCACGGTCCGGACGGGCCGCAAGGGCCGGGGGAGGACGGCGAGGGCAGCGGCGCGGCCGACGGCGGCCGGCGTGGCAAGGCGGCGAAGAAGAAGCGGCCGCTCTGGCAGGAGCTGCCGATCCTCATCGGCATCGCCCTGCTGCTCTCACTGGGCATCAAGACCTTCTTCGTCCAGGCGTTCTCCATCCCGTCCGGCTCGATGCAGCACACGCTGGAGAAGAACGACCGGGTCCTGGTCGACAAGTTCACGCCGTGGTTCGGTGCCGAGCCGGAGCGCGGCGAGGTGGTGGTCTTCAAGGACCCGGGCGGCTGGCTGGACTCGGTGCCGCGGGAGAAGGGCAACGCCGTCGTCGAGGGCATCCGCACGGTGCTCAGCACCGTGGGCCTGCTGCCGTCCGACAACGAGAAGGACCTGATCAAGCGGGTGATCGCGGTCGGCGGCGACACCGTTGAGTGCCGGCAGGGCAGCCCGCTGAAGGTCAACGGGGTGGCGCTGGACGAGCCGTACCTGTTCCCGGGTGCCACGCCTTGCGACGACGCGCCGGTGGGCGAGGTGACCGTCCCCAAGGACCATCTGTGGGTGATGGGCGACCACCGCAACGACTCGCGCGACTCGCGCTTCCACGTCAACGAGCCGGGCAACGGGTTCGTGCCGGTGAAGAACGTGATCGGCCGGGCGTTCGTGATCGCGTGGCCGCTGTCGCGCTGGGACACCCTGCCGGTGCCGGACACCTTCGGGCAGCAGGGCCTGGCGTCCGGCGCGCCTGCCCGGGTCGCCGGGGATGTCGGGGACGCCGGGAGCGGTCGACCCGGCGGCGACCGGCCGGCCGAGCCTTCGGCGCCCGAGGCCGCCGCCGTGGCCGCGGCCGTGCCGTTCGCGCTCTGGCAGCGGCGCCGGGCCGCGCGGGCCGGGGCCGGGGACCGCTGACGTCGGCTCCGGTTCCGGCCGGACAGGTCACCGGGTCACCGCCGCCGCCTCCGTCCCGGTCGTTCCGGGGTCGGGGGCGGCGGGTCCGTTCACGCCGGGCCGTGCCAGCGCGGGGCGGTGCCGTAGCGGGCGAGGAAGAGGTCGACGCCCGCCCCGATGACCCGGGCGAGTTCGGCCTCGTCCACGGGGGTGGCGGGGGCGAAGGTGTACACCAGCTGCGGGATGCCGACGGTACTGGCCACCAGCTGCTGGACGGCGAGCTTCGGGTCGGACACGTGCAGCGCGCCGCTGTCGGTCAGCTCGGTGAGCAGGTCGACCAGCGGGCCGTTGTTCATGTCGTAGGTGACGCGGTACCAGAGCCGGCCGAGCTGCGGGAAGCGGTCGATCTCGCCGATCACCAGACGGCGCAGCAGCATCACCTCGGGGCGCAGCAGGATGCGGGCGAGCGCGGTGGCGTGGCGCACGAGCGCCGTGCGCAGGTCCGGGGCGTCGGCGAGGGTACGGGCGGGCGGCGTCAGATCGGCGTAGGTCTTGGGCAGCACGCCGCCGACGACGGCCAGGAACAGGCGCTCCTTGCTGCCGAAGTGCTTGTAGATGGTGGCCTTGGAGACGCCCGACCGGCCGGTGATGGTGTCCATCGAGGCGGCGGAGTAGCCCTCGGCGAGGAACTCGGCGAGCGCGGCGTCGATGATGGCCTGTCGCTTGCGCGTCGCGGCGTCGCCCGGGTCGGGAATGATCGGGATGCCGTACTCGTCGGTGGCGTCCTGGCGCTCGGCTGCCATGTGCGGCCGCCCTTTCATCGGGTGGGGGAGTGCTGAGGGTGGGAGTGCCGACCGGGTACTGACCGGTCCGGTCCGTTGTCCTGGACGGTTCGTTCGGTGGACTGCACAGGTCAGCCTATGAACTGAACCGTTCGGTACGCAAAAGCCTCGGGTCTCGGACCGACTGAACTATACGGACCGGTCTGCAGTCAAGACTGAACTGTTCAGTTGACAGACTGAACTGGTCCGTTTAGTTTTCTCGATGTCGGCGAGCCCGACGCCCAACGGAAGCCCGATCACCCGCACCACGTCCGAGGAGCCCCTCATGACCGCGTCCAAGATCTTCGCCATCTCCGGCTCGCTGCGCGCCGACTCCCACAACACCCGCCTGCTGCGTGCCGCGCAGAAGTTCAACCCGGGCGGCCAGGAGATCGAGATCTACGAGGGCCTGCGCGAGATCCCGCCGTACGACCTGGACCTCGACACCCCCGAGCTGCGGCCGGCCGTCGTCCAGGACCTGCGTCGCCGGGTCCAGGAGGCCGACGGCCTGCTGATCGCGACCCCCGAGTTCAACTACTCCGTCCCCGGTGTCCTGAAGAACGCCCTCGACTGGCTGAGCACCGACTGGACGCGCAGCGAGGGTCTGCCGTTGCACCGCAAGCCGGCCGCGATCCTCGGCGCCGCGCCGACCAACTTCGGCACCGTCCGGGCCCAGCTGGCGCTGCGCCAGGTGTTCGTCTGGACCGACACCGACGTCGTGGTGAAGCCCGAGGTCATCGTCTTCCGGGCGCACGAGCGCTTCGACGAGAACGGCGACCTGACCGACGGGACCACCATCGAGCTCCTCCAGGGACTGCTCGTCGCGCTCCAGGAGAAGATCGACGCCAAGGCGGCTCGCGCGGCGAGCTGAACCGCGACGCCGCCGGACCGGCGCACCCGGCGCACCCGGCGCACCCGGAGCCCCCGGCAGACCCGGCAAGCCCGGGCCGCCCGGGCCGCTCGGCAGACCCGGCGTCCTCGGCCGGTGGAGCGACCGAGGGGCCGTCTCGGGGCCACAGGGCCCGAATTGGACCTGTTCCCGCCGCGCCACGCCCCGCCAGCATGGGCGGCATGAGCGACCACCACCGCGCGCTGCGCCCCGAGAGCCGGATCGTCCACCCGCCCGTCGAAGAGGTGACCGGCAGCCGCCCGCTGGGCGTGCCGCTGCACCAGGGCCACGTCTTCGCCTTCCCCGACAGCGACACGCTCGCGGACGCCTTCGGCGGCCCCGACGGGGCGTTCCTCTACAGCCGGTTCGGCAATCCGACGGTCCGCTCGCTGGAGCGCGCGGTGGCCGATCTGGAGGGCGGCAGCGGTGCGCTGGCGGCCTCCTCCGGCATGGGCGCGATCACCACCGTGCTGCTCGCGCTACTCCGCTCCGGTGACCACGTGATCGCCCAGCAGAGCCTGTACGGCGGCACCTTCGCGGCCCTCGCCGACCTGACGGCGCGCTGGGGCGTCACGGTCACCTTCGTGCGCGGCGACGACCCGGAGGAGGTGCGGGCCGCCCTGCGGCCGACCACCCGGCTGCTGTACCTGGAGACCGTCTCCAACCCCGTCGCGCGCGTCACCGACCTGCCGGCGCTGATCGGCGCGGCTCGCGAGGCCGGTGTGCTGAGCGTGGTGGACAACACCTTCACCACGCCGCTGCTCTGCCGCCCGATCGAGCACGGCGCGGACATCGTGCTCCACTCGGCCACTAAGTACCTCGGCGGCCACTCCGACGTCCTGGCCGGGCTCGCCGTCTTCGCCGACGCCGGGCTGCACCGCCGCGTCTGGCACCACGCCCTGGAGCAGGGCGCGGCGCTCGACCCGTTCGCCGCCTGGCTGACGCTGCGCGGGATGCAGACCCTGGGCCTGCGGATGCGCCGGCACAACGAGGTCGCGCTCGACCTGGCCGGGCGGCTCGCCGCCCACCCGGCGGTCGCCGCGGTGCACCACCCGGGCCTGCCCGGCCACCCCGACCACGAGCGGGCCCGCCGACTGCTGCCGGACGGTCAGGGCGGGGTGTTCGCCTTCGACCTGGCCGGTGGGCGGGAGGCCGCGCGCGTCTTCGTCGGCGCGGTCCGTCTGGCCTCGCTCGCGCCCTCGCTGGGGGGCGTGCACACCCTGGTCCTGCACCCGGCCAGCACCTCCCACCGCCAGCTGTCCGACGACGAGCTGACCGCCGCGGGCATCGGCCCCGGCACGGTGCGGATCGCCGTCGGCATCGAGCACCCCGAGGACCTTTGGGCCGATCTGGAGCAGGCTCTGGCCGGACTCTGACCGGCGCCGGTCGGGGCGCCGGTCGGGGGGCGGCCGGGGGCGGGGATCACCGGCCGTGACCCTCCGCCGTGACCCTACGCCGCGGGCCGGGGCCGCGGCCGGGCCGCCAGCACGGCGATGTCGTCCTCCGCCGGGTGGCCCGCATCCGGGCCGACGCCGCGCAGCGCCGCGTCCAGCAGGTCCTCCAGCGGCCCGGCGGCCGGCAGCCGCAGCGCGGCGAGGCGGGCCAGCGAGGCGTCGATGTCCTCGCCGCGCCGCTCCACCAGACCGTCCGTGTACAGCAGCAGGGTCTCGCCCGGCAGCAGGTCGCGGCCTGCCTGCTCGTACCCGCCGAGCCCGGTGCCGAGCGGCGGCCCGGTCGGGAGCCGCAGCAGTTCGGTGGGCCGGCCCGGGGCGATTAGGGCCGGCGGGAGGTGCCCGGCGCTGGCGAAGGTCCACCGGCCCCGGCCCGGGTCGGCGAGGGCGAGCAGGCAGGTGGCCGGGCGGGCGGACTCGTTGGCGGCGATGACGGTGTCCAGCTGGCGCAGGATCCGGTGCGGTGGCAGGTCCATCGCGGCGACGTCGCGCAGGGTGGCGCGGTAGCTGCTCATGTCGACGGCCGCCTCGACGCCGTGGCCCATCACGTCGCCCATGACCAGCAGGGTGCGCCCGAACGGCAGGCGGACCGTCTCGTACCAGTCGCCGCCGACCACCGAGCTGCTGCCGGACGGCAGGTAGCGGGAGGCGAGTTCGAGGTTCTGGTGCGGGTGGCCGGGCTCGCTGAGCAGCGCGCGCTGGAGGTCGAGCGCGATGCCCTGCGAACGGCTGTAGCGGCGCGCGTTGTCGATGCCGGTGGCGGCCCGGGCGGCGAGGTCGCCGACCAGCACCGCGTCGTCGGGCCCGAAAGCGGGGGAGGCGGCGGTGCGGGCCAGCGTCAGCAGTCCGATCAGCCGGCCGCGCGCCGTCAGCGGCACCACCAGCAGCGAGGTCACCCCGGCGACCCGGTACACGGCCGCGCTGTCCCGGTCGGGCGCCGCCTCGGCCAGCTCCTCGGCGGTGCGCAGCGCGACCAGCACGGCGACCCCGGAGGCCAGGGCCCGGGCCGCCGTCGAATCCTCCCGGTGGCGCACCGACTCGCCCGGGCGCGGCAGCCGGTCCACGGCCGGCCGCAGCCCCTCCGCGCAGTCGAGCGCGGCCCGGTGGAAGCGACGGCCCGGCGCCCGGCCGGTGCGGGCGTCGGCGTCCGGCGGCAGGACGTCGACGGTGGCCAGTTCGGCCAGCCGGGGCACGGCGAACGCCGCCAGTTCGGCGCAGGTGGTGTCGACGTCCAGGGTGGTGCCGATCCGTTCGGCGGCGGCCTCCAGGAGGGCGAGGCGGGTACGCGCCTGGGCGAGCTCGCGCCGCAGCTCCTGGTCCGGGTCGGGGTCGTCGAGGACCAGGACCACCACGCCGGCGGGGCGGCCGTCGGCGGTCAGCGGCCGGTAGCGCACCCGCAGGCCGGGCGGCACCGGCGCGCCCGGACCGTCCGGTCCGCCGGTGGTGCGCTCGCGGTCCCGCCCGTCGGCCAGCACGCGGCGCAGCGTGCCGACGGCGTCCGCGAAGGCCGTGGCCTCCACCGGCCGGCCCTGCAGGTCGGCCCGGCGCAGGCCGGTGACCGTGCTGAAGGCCGGGTTCAGGTAGAGCCAGCGCAGTTCGGCGTCGAGCAGCGCCACTCCGGCCGGCAGGACGCCGATCAGCTCACCGAGCAGATCCGGACCGTCGCCCTCCGTGGCGCCGTAGGCCCTCCCGCGGAGCGCCGCGGCCGCCGCCGTGAGCGCGCCGGTGTCCGCGCCCGCCGGGGTGCCGCCCTCTCCTCCTCCGCCGCCGTGTCGGAACCGCATAGCCCCATGATCACGCCCCGGGGCGCGGCGCGCCCACGGAGTGGCGGGTGCTTGACCGGTCGACGGGTTTCCGATAATGCGACCGTAGGGCGACCGGGTCGGGGATGCCTCAGGCTTCCGGGCCGTGCTTGAGCTTCGCCCAGACCCTCTCCAGCGCGGCGATGTCGGCGTCGTCGAGGCGGTCGTCGAAGGCCTCGGCGAGTGCGGCGCGGCGGGTCGCGTCGGCGGCGGTGAACAACTGCCGGCCCTCCGGCGTCAGCGCGATCCGCACCGAGCGGGCGTCGATGGGGGAGGTGGCGCGCTCGACCAGGCCGCGCGCCTGCAGGGCGTCGGCGACCCGGGAGACCTGGCTGCGGCTCAGCAGCGTCTTGGCCCCCAGGTCGGAGGCGGCCACCGGCCGGTCCTGGGCGTAGAGCCAGAGCATCACCTCGAACCAGGAGAGCGGCAGGTCGTGGGCCCGGGTGAGGGCCTGGTCGACCCGGGTGCTGAGGGTGGTGCCGGCCCAGACCAGGCCGTAGAAGGCGTGATCGCGGGCGGTGAGGTCTCCCAGGGTGAGGTCGGTGCGCTGCGCCATGCCCGTCAGCCTACCTTTGTGCGTGCGCGCACACACATCTTGCTATGGTGTGTGTGCACGCACGCAAGCCGAAGCCGCAGCACGAAGGAGCCCTCATGGCCGGCGACCGGATCGTCCTCATCACCGGCACCTCCAGCGGCATCGGCCTCGCCGCCGCGGTCGCGGCGGCCCGCGCAGGCTTCCGCGTCATCGCCACCATGCGCGACACCGGGCGCTCCGGCGCGCTGCTCAAGGCCGCCGAGGCGGCCGGGGTTGCCGACCGGGTCGAGCTCGCCCGGCTCGACGTCACCGACGCCGCCTCCGTTGCCGAGTGCCTGGCCGGGGTCCTCGACCGGCACGGCCGGCTCGACGCGGTGGTCAACAACGCGGGCGCCGGGCGGGTCGGCACCGTCGAGCAGGACGGGCTCCTCCCCGTCCGCGAGGTCATGGAGGTCAACTTCTTCGGCGTCGTCGAGGTGACCCGGGCCGCCCTGCCGCACCTGCGGGCCACCGGCGGCCGGGTGGTCACCGTGACCAGCGTCGGCGGCGTGGTCGGCCAGCCGTTCAACGAGGCCTACTGCGCGGCCAAGTTCGCCGTCGAGGGGTTCATGGAGTCGCTCGCCCCGGTCGCCGCCACCGTCGGCGTGTCCGTCTCCGTCGTCGAACCCGGCGCGGTGGCCAGCGAGTTCGTCGCCAGCCAGGGCATCGACCTGCCCGCCCTGCTGGCCGCCGCCGGCCCGTACGCGCCCGCCCTGGAGGCCTATGCGGCGCGCACCCGGGCCGCCTTCGACCAGGCGCAGACGTCCGAGCAGGCCGCCGAGACCGTGCTCGACGCGCTCACCGCCGAGCGGCCGCCGTTCCGCCTGCAGACCTCCGACCGGGCCCGCGCCTTCGTCGGCGCCAAGCTCGCCGACCTCGACGGTTCCGCCGTTCAGGGTGTGACGGGCGGCTGGGTGGCCTGAGCCTGCGCCCGAGCCTGAGTCTGCGCCTGAGCCTGGGCTTGCGCGTGAGCCTGCGCCCGCGCCGCCTGCCCCGTTTCAGCATGTTCACCTAAAGATCATTGACCCGCCGTCAGTGCCGCTGGAACGATTCGGGGTCATGACTACGCGCGTAAACCTTCTGTCACGTCGGCTGATCTCCCCGTTACGGTGGGCGGCCCTGCTGTCCGTGCTGGTATCGGTCGGGGTCTTCTTCGCCGGCGCCGGAGCGGCCCAGGCGGCGCCCGCCTGCGGGGTGCTCTCCACCGGTGCGGCGCCCCAGGCCACCGCCGCCGTCCGCTCCGCCTGCGGGCTGATCGGCACCCCGTACTCGTGGGGCGGCGGGCACGGCGCGACGCCCGGCCCGACGTACGGGCTCTGCGACCCCGCCAACGGCGCGCCCAACGACTGCAACGTCCGCGGCCTGGACTGCTCCGGCATGGTCCGCTACGCCTACGACCTGGCCGTCGGCGAGGACGTCATCAACGGCACCACCCGCACCCAGTGGCCGACCTCCAGAGCGATCGCCCGCTACTACCGGGCGGACGGAACGGCGCCGCTGCTCCCCGGCGACCTGGTGTACTTCGGCAACACCGCCTCCACCATCCACCACGTCGCCATGTACCTCGGGCAGGGCTGGATCGTCGAGGCCCCGTACTCGGGCGGTTACGTCCAGGTGGCGGCGCTCTCCTCGCACGGCGACTACTACGGCGCCATCCGGCTGTACGGATCCGGCTCCTCCTCGACCACGCCTCCGACCACGCCCCCGTCGGGCGGTGGCCAGTACTGGGTGGACACCTTCTCCAATGCCCCGGTGTACGGTTCGCCGACGTCGACCAGCAGTACGGGGACGCTGTACCAGGGGACGAACTACGTGTACTGCAAGGCGTGGGGCCGTGAGGTGTCCAGTGGTGGCAGCTTCAACCACTGGTGGCTGAAGACGGACCCGGACGTCGGCCCGGGCGGTCAGTGGGTGTCGGCGTTCTACCTGTCCCGGTGGGGCAACGACACGGCCAAGGACAACAACGGCACCACCGTCCCCGACTGCCCGGGCGGCGGCACCTCGCCCGCCGCCGGCAAGTACTGGGTGGACACGCTCTCCAATGCCCCGGTGTACGGTTCGCCGACGTCGACCAGCAGTACGGGGACGCTGTACCAGGGGACGAACTACGTGTACTGCAAGGCGTGGGGC
>NZ_JBHVRK010000017.1:109298-179321 GCF_042885845.1 Kitasatospora sp. NPDC058032
GCCGTGAGGTGTCCAGTGGTGGCAGCTTCAACCACTGGTGGCTGAAGACCGACCCGGACTCGGGCCCCCGTGGCCAGTGGGTGTCGGCGTTCTACCTGTCCCGGTGGGGCAACGACAGCGCCAGGGACAACAACGGCACCACCATCCCCGACTGCTAGGACGCACTCGGAACGGACGGATGCCGACCGTGCCGGTCGCGGCCTTGAACATCGGGCTGCGACCGGCACGGTCGCTCCGCACCCGCCCGCCCTCAGCCGCCGCCGGTGAGCACGACGAGCCGCCGGGTCGCCCGGGTCATCGCGACGTAGCGGTCGACGGCGCCCGCGACGCCCTCGCCGAAGGACGCCGGGTCGACGAGCACCACCAGGTCGAACTCCAGGCCCTTCGCCAGTTCCGGCGTGAGCGAGCGGATCCGGTCGCTCTCCGCGAACGCCTCCCCGAACGTCTCCGCGAAGACCGCGGTGAACGCCGCGTCGCCGATCACGCAGGCCGTGCCCTCGGCGCGCGCGTCGAGCCAGGCGCCGAGCACGCCGTCCAGCTCCGCGACCGCCCCGTGGGTGACCGGCACCCCGCTGCGCCGCACCGAGGTGGGCACGTTGGCGTCCGGCAGGGCGGCCCGGATGACCGGCTCGGCCTCCGCCATGACCTCCTCGGGCGTGCGGTAGTTGACGCTCAGCGAGGCGACCTCGGCGCGGTCCAGGCCGATCCGCGCCAACCGCTCCCGCCAGGACTCCGCGAAGCCGTCCCGGGACTGGGCGCGGTCCCCGACGACGGTGAAGCTCCGCGAAGGGCAGCGCGCCAGCAGCATCTGCCACTCGGCGTCGGTCAGCTCCTGCGCCTCGTCCACGACGATGTGGGCGAACGGCCCGGCGAGTCGGTCCGGGCCGGCGGCGGGCAGCGCGCTCCCGTCGACCAGGGTGTCCCTGAGGTCCTGGCCGCGCAGCATGGTGACCGCCCCCTCGCCGTCGTCGTCGGCCGCGAGGATGTCCGTGATCACCTCGGCCATCCGGGCCCGCTCGGCGGCGAGCGCGGCCTCCTGGCGACGCTTGCGCCGGGCGGTCTCCGGGTCGCCGAGCCGCCGGCGTGCCGCGTCCAGGACCGGCAGGTCGGACAGCGTCCAGGCCTGCGCCTCGGCGCGCCGCAGCCGGCGCAGCTCCTCGGGGGCGAGCCACGGGGCGCACAGCCGCAGGTAGGCGGGCACCGTCCACAGGTCGCCGACCAGGTCGGCGGCCTCCAGCAGCGGCCAGGCGCGGTGCAGGGCGGCGACCAGCTCCTCGTCCCGGCGCAGCGAGCGCAGGAACGTCTCGACCGGGATCTCCTCGCCGCCGTCCAGCTTGGCCAGCAGCAGTTCGGCCAGCTCCGCCCAGATCTCCTCGCGCGCCTCGTTGTGCGGGGTGCCCGGATCCGGTGCCTCGAAGGCCTCGGCCCAGTCCTCGGCGCTCAGCCAGAGGTCGTCCCAGTCCGTCGAGACGGTCATCCCCTCGGTCGGCGGCTCCTCGTAGATCCGCACCGCCTGCTCCACCGCCCGCACCATGGCCGCCGAGGACTTCAGCCGTGCCACCTCCGGATCGGGCTCGGGCGCCGCGTCCGCGCCCTCGGCGACCAGGTCCCGTACGGTGCAGGTCCGCACGCCCTCCTCGCCGAGGCTGGGCAGCACGTCGGAGACGTAGTCCAGGTACGGCTGGTGCGGGCCGACGAACAGCAGGCCGCCGCGGCGGTGGCCGAGCCGCGGGTCGGAGTGGAGCAGATAGGCCGCGCGGTGCAGGGCGACCACCGTCTTGCCGGTGCCGGGCCCGCCGTCGACGACCAGCGCGCCGCGCGAGCCGGCCCGCACGATGGCGTTCTGGTCCGCCTGGATGGTCGCCAGCACGTCCCGCATCCGCGCCGAACGGCTGCCGCCCAGGGTGGCGATGAACGCGGACTGGTCATCGAGGGCGGCATGCCCCTCCAGTCCCTCGGCGGCGAACACCTCGTCCCAGTAGTCGGTGATCCGCCCGTCCGTCCAGCGGTAGCGGCGGCGGCCGGCCAGGCCCATCGGGTCGCCGTGGGTCGCGGCGAAGAACGGCTCGGCGGCAGGTGAGCGCCAGTCGAGCAGCAGCCGGCGGCCCTCGCCGTCGGTGAGGCCGAGCCGGCCGATGTACACCGGCTCGCCGCCGTCGGCCGGAACGATGCGCCCCAGGCACAGGTCCAGGCCGAAGCGGCGCAGCGTGCGGAGCCGGCCGGTCAGGCGGTGGACCTCGATGTCCCGGTCCATCGCGGCCCGGCCGGCGCCGCCGGGCGCCCGCCGGGCGGTGTCGAGGAGCTCGGACACCTCGGCGGTCGCCCGCTCCAGGCTCCGCGCGACGGCCGCGAAGTGCCGCTCGTCCTGGGCGACGAGCGCCAGGTCGGCCTTGGCGCGAAGGCGGTCGGGGAGGTCGAACGCGCTGGTGGCGAACCCACTGGTGGTGAGGGTGCTGGTGGCGGGGGCGGTCATGGCGGCGGCTCCGGTCCTGGAATCCGGCACGAGCTGATGCACTACGCAAAACTCCCAAGGGGGGTTGGTTCCGGCTTCGGCCGACGATTGTGCGCCAGGGCCGGGGCCTTGCGGCAAGACCCCCCGTGCGCTACAGCTTGAGAGTGGCAGGAGGAGTGTGCCGTCCCTCCGCTCCCTGCCCTCCTCCCTCCGTTCCCGTCCGTGCGCGCGGGAAGTCCCACCGGTGAGCGCCCTGACTGAGCGCCCTGACGACCGGTCATACTGGCTGATGCCCAGGCCCGGGCGCCGACCGGCGCATCCCGGACCGCGCCTGCCTGGCCGCGCCCCACCGCGCCCCACCGCCGCGCCCGAGACCGGAGGACCCGATGAGCCGCGACCTGCCGACCACCGTTCCGCCGGGCCCCGCGCCGGCGCAGCCGTGGAACCGGCAGCGGCTGCGCAGCAACAACGAGTGGCTGCTGCTCGAACGGCTGCGCCTCGGCGGACCGTCCTCCCGCGCCCAACTCGCCCGCGACACCGGCCTGTCCAAGCCCACCGTCTCCGCCGCCCTGGCCGCCCTCGAACAGGCGGGACTGGCCCGCGAGGCCGGGCGGTTCATCCCCGAGCGCGGGCGCACCGCCGTGCTGTACGAACCCGACCCGCTCGCCGGGCACGTCCTCGGCGTCGACATCGGCCGGGCCCGGCTACGGGTCGCCGTCGCCGACCTCGCCGGGGACATCGTGGCCCGCCGTTCCGTCCCCAACGAGGGGCGGACGGCGAACGCGGTCGCCGACGCGGTGGTGGCCGCCGCCCACGAGGCCATCGCCGAGGCCGGTGTCGCGGCGGCCGACATCGTGCACGCGGTGATCGGCACGCCCGGCGTCTGGGACGAGCGGCGGCGCGGTGTGCGGTACGCCACCAGCCTGCCCGGCTGGGGCAGACCCGGACTGTTCGACCGGATAGCGGCCGGACTGTCGACCACCATCACCGTCGGCAACGACGCCAACCTCGCCGCGCTCGGCGAGTACACGCTCGGCGCCGGGCGGGGGAGCGGCAGCCGGATGTTCGCCTACGTGCTGGTCGGCACCGGCCTCGGCGTCGGCGTGGTCAAGGACGGCGAGCCGCTGGTCGGTGCGCACGGCGCGCTGGGCGAGGTCGGCCTGGTACCGCTCCCGCCGCACGCCGACGGGACGCCGGGCGGCACCGTCGAGCAGGCGGCAGCCGCCGACGCGGTCGTCCGTACGGCCCTGGACCTCGGCATGACCGGCCCGTTGACGGCCAAGGGAGTGTTCGACGCGGCCCGCTCCGGCGATCCGCTGGCGGCCACCGCCGTGCACCGCGCGGCCGGTCAACTCGCCTACGCCGTAGCCGTGTTGTCGGCCGTGCTCGACCCGGACCTGATCGTCCTGGGCGGCGGCATCGGTGCCGGCGCCGACCTGCTTCTCGACCCCCTCGGTCAGGCCCTGGGCCACCTCAGTCCCATGCGGCCCACCCTCGCCCCGAGCCGCCTCGGCGAGGAGGCCGTCCTCCTGGGCGCCGTCGCCACCGCCCTCGACCGAGCCCGTCCCGAGGTCTTCGAACGCCGCTCGGCGCCGGTGGACTGAGCGGCCGGGATTCTGATTTCCCATCAGGTTTCCGGCCAGGCCGTGTCAGATCGTGTCAGGCCGTGTCAGGTCGTGAAATCACCGCCCGCCGTTCCCAGGATCAGGCGCGAGGGGGCGATCGGCGAGTCGAACCCGATCGCCGCGACGACGAAGAAGGAGATTCCGATACCGAAGGCCACCGAATGCGGCTGATCGAGGGTGAACGTGTTCTGACCGTCCAGCCCGGTGCGGTGCTCGCCCTCGGAGGCGAGGTTCTCGAACTGCTGGAGCGGCCCTCCGGAGCCGTCCCAGACGTGAACCCGGGTGAGCCGGCCGAATCCGACGTCGGTCTTGAACAGGACGAACACCCTGACCAGGTTCGTCCGGGCGTCATTGACGATCACCGGTGTCGGCACGGCGACGTGGAACCAGCTGGACTTCCCCGGTGTGATGTCCACATCGGAACCCCATCCGAAGTGTCCGTTGCGGCTGAGATTCTCGGGATTCTCCACCACCATGGCGTTCCCGTGGACCCAACTCGCTTGCAATGCCACAAGACCCACCTCCTCGGCAGGTTATTTCTTTTCTTGTAGTCTCACACTCCGATGTCACGGCTTCAAGAGCCGATCCCCGCATACTTTCCGCTATCACGGCCCCATTACCGATTCGTACAGTAATGGTCAACGCGAAGGCTCCGCACCGTTTTCGGGGCGGGGCCGCCGTCATGGCCCACGCCGTCAGGATCACCTCGCTGTCGGCCGGTACGGGTCGGCCCACCACGGTGTACGCCTCCGACATCGTCACGCCGTGGTGATGGGGCGGCCCCCACTTTCGTCGGGGGACCGCGTCGCACAATGGCAGTCCCGGGGCGGCCCGGCGCTTCCTACCGTCGAGTCCATGAAGCACACCGACCGGCAGGCCGCGGACCGAGGCCCCTCCACGACACTCGGCCGTGCGGACGGTTGGACGTTCCTGCGGGAGGCCGTGCGGGATCTGCGGGCCACCGGCGCCGTCGCCCCCAGCGGCAGAGCCCTGGCCCGGACCGTGACCGACCCGATCCGCGTCCGGGCCCCGCGACCGCTGTCCGTCCTGGAGGCGGGGGCCGGTACCGGTGCGGTCACCCGTGCCCTGCTGCCCCAGCTGCCGCGTGGCAGCCGCCTCGACATCGTGGAGGCCAACCCCCGCTTCGTCGCCCGGCTCCACGAGCTGCTCGACGCGCACCCGGCCCCGCCCGCCCGGCGCATCCGGGTCACCGTGCACCAGGCCTACGTGGAGGACCTGGAGACCGAGCAGCGCTACGACGTCATCGTCTCCGGCCTGCCGCTGACCAACTTCACCCCCGACCGGGTCGAACGGATCATGGCCCGCTACCTGGACCTGCTCCACCCCGGCGGCACCCTCTCCTACTTCGCCTACCTCGGCACCCGCCGGGCCCGGACCCTCCTCGCCTCCCGTGCCGAGGTCCGCCGCCACGCCGCCGTCGACGCGGTCACGGCCGCCTACCGGCGCCGCTACGCCACCGGTCGCTGGACGGTCCTCGCCAATCTGCCCCCGGCTCACGTGTGGGAACTCCGGCGCCCCGGGGCGATGGGTGAGCAGGCCGGTGAGCAGGCCGGTGCCCGGAGGTGAACGTCCTGACCGACGCCCTCGGCCGCCTGTCGCCGATCGCGGTGTACACGGTGGTGGCCCTGACCGTCTGTGCCGAGTCGGTCCTGGTGCTGGGCGCGTTCGCCCCCACCCTCGCGCTCCTGCTGACCGCCGGCGCCCTGGCCCGCGCCGGCGACATCAGCCTGCCGCTGGTGGTCGCGGCCGCCGCCGCGGCGGCGCTCGCGGGCGACTGTCTCGCCCACCGCACGGGCCGCGTGATGGGTGGGCGCCTGCGGGCCGGCCGCCTCGGCGCGCGCATCCCCGCCGCGGCCTGGCAGCACGCCGAGAGGCTGATGGCCCGCCACGGGGGGCGGGCCGTGTTCCTCGGCCGGTTCCTTCCCGTGGTCCGCACCCTCACTCCCCACCTGGCCGGCGCCACCGGTCTGTCCTACCGGAGCATCGCCCCCTACAGTGCCTGCGCCGCCGGACTGTGGGCCGTCGCCGAAGCCGGTACCGGATACGCCGCGGCGACCTCCCTCCAGCGGCTCCTCACCGTCGGCGGCCCCGTCCTCGCGGTGGTGGCCGTTCTGGTGGTCACGGGCGCGGTTCTCTGGGTGAGGAAGCGGTACTGACGGCTCCATGGCTCAGCTGGAGCGAATGAGGCGGTATGTGATCGAAACTCTCCACTGATCGACGCTCCGTGATCATCAGATCTCGATCTGCTTACAAGTGCTTGAACTATGGACAGATCGTGTGGCTTATCTGGTTGACTCGCGAACCTCTTCCAAGCGGAACGGAGCGTTCACGTCCATGCCTTCACGGATGCGCGGCGGTCGTCGCGGCCTGGCTGCTGTCGCCGGACTCGTCCTCACGGTCGGCCTCGCGCTGACCGGCTGTGACCCCACGACGGGCGATGCCGCGACCACCGCGGCCTCCTCGCCCGCCGTCACGGTCGCGGCCACCACCCCGGCCGCGCCGGCTCCGGAGCCGCCCGCGCCGGTGGTCACCCCGCCGCCGGCCGCGCCCGTCCAGACGCCGCCGCCGGTTCCCCCGGCACCGGAGCCGACCGCGGAGGCGCCCGCGCCGACCTCCCCGGCGGTTGCGCCGAAGGCGCAGCCGACCAAGACCGCCGCCCCCGCCAACACCCCCAAGCCGCAGCCGACGCCCACCAAGGCCGAGCCGCAGCCCAAGGTGACGACCGCCCAGCCGCCGACCGATCCCGACCCGGCGCCCGCCGAGACCAAGCCCGCCGAGACCAAGGCCGCGGCGGCCACCGGCGACTGCGAGATCAAGTCGAACGCCGGCAACTGCTACAAGGCCGGCCAGTTCTGCCGCAACGACGACCTCGGCAAGAGCACCCACGAGGCGAGCGGCCGGGTGATCAGCTGCGTGATGGTCAGCGGCAAGCCGCACTGGCAGGCGTGAGCCCGGCTCCCGTTCCCGCGCCCGGACGCGGCTCAGGGCAGCTCGGCGAGCGTGCTCCAGAACAGCCGCTCGTACGCCTGTAGCAGCCGGCCGTACTCGCGGGCGGCGTCGAGCTCCGGACCGGCGGTCAGCCCCGCCGGTCCGAGGGCCTCGGCCGCCGCCCGCTCCAGCGCGGTCGCGGGCCGCGCGAAGAAGTCGAAGAACGCGCACGCCTCCTCGCCGAACCCGTGGAACCGCCGCAGCGCCCCGGCCAGCGTCGCGCAGTACCCGCCCCAGGCCGCGAAGTTGGCCACCAGCGCCGCCGCCACGGCGGCCGGCCGCCCGTTCAGCGCCAGCCAGGCCAGGTACGCCGGGTAGGCCTGGCACCCCGGTAGCGGCGCCCCGGCGGCGGTCGGCCCGGTGTAGGTCGGACCGGCGGGGGCCGGACCGCAGGCGGCCGCCAGCGCGGGCAGCGTGCGCAGCGCGGCGCTCTCGCCCTCGGCCAGCCCGGCGAACCACGCGCCCAGCGGCCCGTCGGCGCACCGGGTGGCGAGCAGCAGGAGACTGCGCCGGTCGGAGGCGATGACCCGCTCCTGCTGCGCCGCCAGCTCGGCGAGCACCGCGAGTCGCCCCCGCCCCGCCGCGAACCCGGTCACGACGGCGGGATCCGCCTCGTCCGCCGGGGTCAACTCGGTGCGCAGGTCATGGAGCCGCCGCTCGGCCGCGAACTCCGGTTGGTCGATCGGCATGGCCGCCCTCCGTTGGACCGTGAACGTGGAGTCCTTGACGATCGGCTCGGCCGGGTCGTCCGTGTAGGTGTCGAGGTCGTTGCCGTGCCACGGCTGCGAGGAGCGTCCGTGCCCGCGCCGGTCGTGGGCGACGGCCCGGAGGCCGTGGCCGGCCACCAACGCGGCCTGCGGATCCCCGGCGGCGCCGTTCGGCGGCCGGCCGCTGCCCCGGTCCTTGTGGAAGATCGACGGGCCGTCCTCGGTGGTCACGAAAGCCATCTGCGGAGGATCCTCTCGCTGCACGGGTCCGGCCGCGGCGGGCGCGGGAATCCGGCCGCCGAGCCGGCTGCGTCCTCACGCTAACCGCGCGGGCGGAGGCGGGCACCTCGTGGCATCCACCTTCGGCCGTACGTCGCGCAGCGCCCCGGGGCGGAGCGGATCATGCGTGGCGGCCCGGACGACGGTCCGTCTACGATCCGGTCATGCTCCACGCCGAGTTCCGTGATCCCTTGCTGGTGGCCGTGTACGACGCCGAGTTTCCCTGGTCGTACCGGGACGACTTCTTCCTCTCGATCGTCGAGGAGCCGGCCGAGCGGCCCCGCGCCGCGGCGGGCGAGGCCGCGCGGTTGCGTGTCCTGGACCTGGGTTGCGGCACGGGCCGCCTCGCCCTCGGCATCGCGGCCGCCGGGCACACGGTGACGGGAGTGGACCCGGCCGCGGCGTCGCTCGACGCCGCCCGCGCCAAACCCGGCGCCGAGAAGGTGACCTGGACGGAGGGCACGTCGCGCGACCTTCCCGCCGAGGCCTTCGACGTGGCCGTCATGAGCAGCCATGTCGCACAGTTCTTCGTGACGGACGAAGCGTGGGCGGAGGTGCTCGCCGACCTGCGGCGAAGCCTCGTACCGGGCGGCCGGATCGTCTTCGACGCCCGCGACCCACGGCCCCGGGAATGGGAGGAGTGGACCCCGGCCGAGTCGCTGCGCCACGTCACCCTGCCGGACGGCCGCGAGGTCGCGCTGTGGAACGACGTGACCGAGGACCGGCCCGGCGTGGTGAGCTTCTCCCAGTACTACCGCTTCGCCGACGGTGGGGAACTGCTGAGCACGGGCACGCTCGCCTTCCGCGGCGAGCACGACCTCCGGGCCTCGCTGCGGGACGCGGGCTTCACCGTCGAGCGGATCTACGGTGGATGGCACCGCGAACCCGTCGGCTCCGGCGACGGAGAGTTCCTGGTGGTCGCGCACACCTGAGTTCCACGGTCCTTCCTCGAACCGGCCCGCCGCGTGGGCGCCCACCGACGTGTCCGAGCCTCGTGTCAGCCCCTCCACGCTCCGGAGGCTTCCCACCAGACTTCTGGGATGTTCGCCGCCGCGGCGCGCGACCAGTGTGGGGTGCACCGGCCCGGGGCTCTCCCGGGCCCGGTGTCCACAACACGAGGAAGGATCAACTCATGTTCCTCAGGAAGCACTTCGGTTCTCTGGCGCGCGCCTCGGCCGTCGCGGCCCTGCTGGTGGGGGCTGTCGTCGCACCGTCCGTCTCCGCGGTCGCGGCGCCCGCGTCCGCCGACGGGCAGACCTCCGTCGCCGGGCTCCAGCGCAAGGCCGTCATCAGTGGGACGTTCACGATCCGTGACGACGAGGGGTGGGCGGCGGGCACGTACTGCCGCGGTGACATCGAGGCCGTGAACTGGACGGAGACCTCGACGGGCCCCTACGAGTGGTGGCGCACGTACTGCGGCGGCGAGATCCGCGTCGAGCTGCACGCCTTCGCGACCGTGATCGACGCTGCGGGCACCCTGGAGTTCGGTCTCGACGCCCTGTTCTTCGAGGGCACCAACGACCGGACCACCGACCTGGACGACGAGGTCACCGGCCTGCGCTTCCAGGTCCCGGCCGGCCAGTCGCTGCCCTACACCGTGTACCTGAAGAACGGGGAGAACGGTGGCAAGGACTGGGCCACCCTCAACCTGAACTTCACGAACACCGTCTGATCCCGGTTCCGGTGCGGGCGCCCGCCTTCGCGGACGCCCGCACCGGTGGCCGCCCCGCCCGTGCGACGGGAGCCGACGGCCCGGGGCGGGTCACCGAGGTCCGTCGGTGAGGGAGAGCTCCGGGAGGTAGTGCCGGAAGAAGATCTGACCCGCGAGCTCCTTGCGCGAGCGCACCCCGGTCTTGTCGAAGACCGCTTTGAGGTGGTCCTGCACGGTGTAGGGGGACAATGCGAGGTGGTGGGCGATCTCGGCCGTCGGGCTGCCCCGCAGTACGTGGGCGAGGATGTCGCACTCGCGCGGGGTCAGTCCGTAGGCGTGGATCAAGGAGGAGATCCGGTCCGACGGCATGGCCGGGCCGATGTTCAGGGCCACCCGGGTGCCGTCGGCGGTGTCGAGCCGCCAACCCTCGATGGCGGCCAGGCCGCCGCCGCGGGTCGGCACGCACACCCGGCTGCCCCCGGTTTCGCTCCGCAGGGTGGCAGCGGCCACGCCGTAGGCCGAGGCCGGCAGGCCCGTCCCGTGCGCGCCGGCCTCGGTGAGCTCGCCGTACCGGGCTTCGGCGCCCGGGCTCTGGGACACGACCGAGTACTCCTCCGACAGCAGGGTCAGTGTGTTCGGCCCGGTGGCGGCCGGGTTGACGGTGGGCCCGCCGGCCGGGGCCGCGAGCGAGCGTCGCAGTGCGCGCCCCAGGGGATCGGACAGGGCGCCGCCGAGATCCAGCTCGGCCTGGGAGAAGGGCGGACGGTCCGCGGCGCGGACCAGGACCAGCGCGCCCCACACCCGGCCCGCGTCCCGCAGCAGGACCCGCATCTCGTCCGCCAGCCCCAGCGGGCGGTAGATGTCCCGGTAGCGCACGCTGCGGTCGAGGCGCCCGTCCAGTGCGGACATCAGACTGCCCACGGGAGTGCTCATCCGTGACAGGTGCGGCATCTGGTTGGCGTCGCCCACCCGGTACTCGATGTCCAGCATCCGGGGCATCCACTCGGCGCTGACGCCGTGCCGGAAGCTGCCGCCGATGTTGAGCAGGGTGACCGGATCCAGCAGCACGCCGGCCCACAGGTCGAACGGCAGGGCCCGGGCCAGTGCGGGGACGGCATCCTCGAACACCGCCACCGAGTCGGCGGCCCGGCGGGCGGCGTACACCGCCCGCCGCAGGGCTGCCGGCAGGCTCCGGCGCGCTACCGAGGGGGAAGTGCGGTCCATGCGATCCTCTCTCCGCCGTGGCCGCCGATGGTGCACCCGGCCGCTGGACATCGGATAAACGGCCAGCCGGCATACCGGGGACCTGCCGCCGGCGGGGAATCCGGGCGCTGGTCCGTTCGACGACCCACCGCACGGCTCCGAGGCCCGAGTCGCGCGGCGCACCCCGGCGGGCCGCGGCCGTCAGGGGCGTCCGGGGCGTCCGGGTGTGCTCGGGCCCGGTGCCTGTTCCGGTCCCAGGCCCAGGCGTCGGGCGTCGTGCTCGGGGCGGATGGTGACGAGCGCGATCGCTCCCGCCACCGTCATCACGAGAGCGGCGATGAGGAAGGCGGTGCGGTAGCCCGTGCCGGGATCGCCCGCGGTGTCGAGGAGGCGGCCGGTCAGGAAGGGGGCGAGGAGCCCGGGAAGGGTCCCGGTGGCGGCGACGATGCCGAAGAGGGCGCCTCGCTGGGCGGTCGGGACGACCTCGGCGGCGGTCATGTAGTGCAGGGGGATGGCGACGGCGACGGTGCCGAAGGCGAGCGCGATCAGGAGCAGGCGGGGTACGGCGGCGTTGGCGAAGGGGAAGGCGGCCATCGCACAGCCGGCCACGCAGACCGCCGTTCCCTGGGCGGCTCCGGTTGACCAACGGCTGCAAACACGACGGGACTTGAGCGCGTCCATGAGCGGGGAGACGGTCAGCAGCAGGACGAGGCTGAAGGCGGAGACGGCGCTGATGGTGGTGGCGGCGGCACTCGGGCTTATGCCGAGTTCGGTGCGCAGGTAGGAGGGGAGCCAGGCCTGGCTGAGGGAGAGCGCCCAGGCGGCGCCGAAGGCGCTGGAGATGCTGCCGAGCACGGTGCCGGTGGTGAGCAGCCGGCGGTAGGGCAGGTGGTGCGGGCCGGTTGCCGGTGTGCCGTCGGCGGCGGGGGCGGCCCGGGCGTGGTCGAAGGGGCCGTCGTGGCCGACGCGCCACCAGAGCAGGCCCCAGAGCGCGCTGACGACGGCGAGGGCGGCGAAGGCCGAGCGCCAGCCGTACGCGGTGATGAGCCAGGTGAGGACGGGTGCCGCGATGAGGGTGCCGAGGGCCGCGCCGCCGATCTGCAGGGCCGACGGGAGGCCGCGGCGGTGCGGGGGGAACCACTTGTACAGCGCGTGCATGGACATCGAGGCGGCGGGCCCCTCGGCGGCGCCGAGGAGGGCGCGGCCGGCGATCAGCGCGGGCACCGTGGCGGCGAGCAGGACGGGCAGCTGGGCGACGGCCCACAGCAGGGTCATGCCGAACAGGAGCGTCCGGCTGGACATCCGGGTGGAGAGGAAGCCGACGAGCAGGCCGGAGAGGCTGAAGAGCAGGGAGAAGGCGCTGGAGACCAGACCGTAGGTGCTGTTGTCGATGTCCAGCTCGTCCATGATCGGGACGGCGGCGAGGCCCAGGACGGACTTGTCGGCGAAGTTGATGACCATGAAGGCGACGATCATGGCGGTGATCAGCCAGGCACGGCGGCGGTCGTACGGGGGGTCGGTGGCCGGGGCGCCGGTGCGGTCGAGCGGGGGCGCGAGGGGGCGGGGTGCCATGGGTGACTCCTGCGGGTGGGGGTGGAGCAGGGGGTCGTGACGTCGGCGGGCGCGGTCGCACCGGTGGGGAGCGCGGGGGCGCGGGGAGTGCGGGGCGCGTGGTCGGCGGCCCCGCACTCCGTGAGGGTGTCGGTCAGACGAGCGCCTTGACGATGGCGTTCTTGTGGATCTCGGTGGTCCCGGTGACGATCCGGAACATCCGCAGGGTTCGGAAGATCTGCTCGACCTCGTGACCTCGGGTCAGGCCGGCCTTGCCGTGGATCTGGACGGCCTGGTCCGCCACGCGGAAGCACGCCTCGGAGGTGAACAGCTTGCACATGTTGGCCTCCACCGCGATGTTCGCACCGCTGTCGGCGCGGCCGGCGGTGGCCATGACCATGGAGCGGGCCGCGTAGATGTCGGTGGCCATCTCGGCGAGCTTGTGCTGGATGGCCTGGAGCGCCAGCAGTGGCCGGCCGAACGCGATCCGGTCCTTGGAGTGGGCCACGGAGAGGTCCCAGGCGCGCCGGGCGGCGCCGATCAGCGAGGGGCAGTGCAGCAGCCGGTTGAGGGTGACGCGGCCGATGCCGATGCGCAGGCCCTCGCCGATCGCGCCGAGCAGGTTGGCCGCCGGGACGCGGCAGTCCTCCAGGAGCAGGTCTCCTTCCATCTGCTGGCCGGACATCGGGACCTCGCCGTCGAGGACTCGGCAGCCGGGGGTGTCGAGGTCGACCAGGAAGGCGCTGTAGGCCTCGTCCGTGCCGGCCATCCGGGCGACGACGATCGCGAAGTCGGCGAAGGGCGCGGCGGAGCTGAAGACCTTGTGCCCGTTGAGGACGTAGCCGTCGCCGTCGGGGGTGGCGGTGGTGGTCATGCGCCGGACGTCGGAGCCGGCGTCCTGCTCGGTGAGGGAGAAGCAGCAGGCGCGTTCGCCGCGGATCACCGGCAGGAGGTAGCGCTCCAGCTGGTACTCGGTGGCGTACTTGACGATGGCGCCCACCCGCAGCGGCCCGCCCATGTCGCCGAGGACGGAATGCGAGAGGGAGGCCCCCGAGGCGGTCAGCTCCTCCTTCAGGGCGCACAGTTCGGTGAGGGTCAGGCCCTGTCCGCCGAGTTCCGGCGGCAGGCTGATGCCGTAGAAGCCGAGTTCGGTGCTGCGCTTCCAGACGTGTTCGAGGGTGGCGCGGTCGAGCTTGCTCTCGGGGGTGATGCCGTGCTCGCGTTCGTAGGGGATCAGCTCGTCCGCGAGGTAGCCGCGCAGCCGGACGACCAGGTCCTGGAGGCGGGGGTTGTCGTCGTAGGAGGGGGTGAGGGTGTAGGGCACGGGGCGGTTCCTGTTCCTGGTGGTGTTGTTGCTGCTGCGGCAGGCGGGTCAGTGGACGCGGCGCTCGGCGTTCGCCCAGTACGGCTCGCGGATCGCGCGGCGGTCGATCTTGCCGTTGGGGTTGTGGGGCAGGGCGGTGACGAAGTCGACGGAGCGGGGCTTCTTCATGCGGGCGAGGCGCTCGGAGCAGAACTCGGCGAGCTGCGCCTCGGTGAGCTCGGCCCCGTTCCGAAGGACGACCACGGCCTTGACGGCCTCGCCCCACTGCTCGTCGGGGACGCCGACGACGGCGGCCTCGTAGACGTCCGGGTGCTGGTGGAGGATGGATTCCACCTCGACGGCGTAGATGTTGAACCCACCGGAGATGATCATGTCCTTCCTGCGGTCGACGATGAAGACGTAGCCGTCGGAGCGGCGGCGGGCGAGGTCTCCGGTGAGGAACCAGCCGTCGCGGAAGGACTCGGCGGTCAGCGCGGGCTCGTTGTGGTAGCCGGGGACGACGTCGGGGCCGCGGACGGTGATCTCGCCGATCGCGCCGTCGGGCACCTGGGTGCCGGTGTCGTCGACGATCCGGACGTCGGCCTCGGCGACCGGGCGCCCGCAGGACAGGAGCAGTTCCTCGTCCTCGCCGCCGATCGCCCGCCGGTGGTCCTCGGTGGAGAGGAACAGGACGCCGGAGGTGGTCTCCCCGCACCCGTACCCCTGGGAGAGCACGGGCCCGAACAGGTCCCAGGCGGCGCGGATGCGGGCCGGGGACATGGGCGCGGCGCCGTAGACCAGCCGGCGCAGGCTGGAGAGGTCGTAGTCGCGGGCGTTCGGGAGCGCGAGCACCGTGTTGACCATGGTGGGTACGACGAAGGCGTGGGTGGCGCGCTCCCGCTGGACGGTGGCGAGGAACTCCTCGGCGTCCCAGCGCGGCAGCACGATCGCGCAGCCGCCGGCGAAGAAGACGCCCATCAGGGGCATGCCGGAGGCGTGGGTCACGGGGCCGGCGAGGATCTGGCGCTCTCCCGGGCCGACCCGGGTGTCCGCGTTCATCACCGACTTGCGCATCAGGGCCAGCCGGTTGCCGTAGGTCTGGACCGCCGCCTTGAGCCGGCCCGTGGAGCCGGAGGTGAAGTGGAGGACGGCGGTGTCCCCCTCGTCGCACTCGACGTCGACCGCGTCGGGGGCGGTGTCGGCCAGCGTCCGCGCGTAGCCCGGGCCCAGCTCCCCGGGGCCGTCGTAGCAGAGCACCGTCTCCACGCTCGTCCCGGGGACCGCCGCGCGGGCCGATTCCAGATGGCCGGCGTCGGCGAGCAGGACGCGGGCCCCGGACTCGCGGAGCAGGTGCGCCACCTCGCTGTCGCCCAGGCGGGCGTTGACGGGTGCGCGGGCCAGTCCGGCCTTGTACAGCGCCACCTCGGTGACGACCAGTTCGGCGCGGTTGGCCGAGAGCGTCGCGACGCGGTCGCCCTTGTCCAGCCCCATCCCGCGCAGCGCGGTCGCCAGACGGTCGCTCTGGTCGTCGAGTTCCGCGTAGGTCAGCCGGAGCGAGCCGCAGACCACGGCCTCGGCGTCCGGGTGATGGCCGGCCGTCCGGCGTACGTACCGCCCGAGATTCATGGGCACCTCCACAGGGATTCCGAACTATTTGTTCGGAAAGTAGTTTGGTGTCCGGCAACCTAAGGGCAGCGTTAGGGTCAGGTCAACGGTCCGGAGCAGAAGGAAGACAACGTGGACACGAAGCCCGCAGGAGACCGCCGCGTCCGCCGCACGCGCGCCGCGCTGCGCCGCGCCCTGGTCGAACTCACCCTGGAGAAGGGGTTCCAGGCGATCACGGTCGAGGACATCACCGAGCGGGCGGACATCGGCCGCGCCACCTTCTACGCGCACTGCCGCGACAAGGAGGACCTGCTCGTCGGCATCGTCCGCGACCTCGCCGAGGACCGCGAGCGCCTCCTGCCGGCGGTGCGGCAGGCGCACGCCCAGGGGTTCACCGGGCTGCCGGTGAAGTACATCTTCGAGCACGCCGAGCAGGAGCGCCCGGTCTACCAGGTGATCCTGCGGGGGGAGGGCGACGGGCGGGCGCTGCGGGAGTTCACCGAGCTCATCCGCAAGCGCGCCGAGGCCGCGTTCCGCGACCGGGCCGCGCAGCTCGGGGCGACGCCGCGGATCCCGCTCGACCTCGTCGCGCGGGCGTGGACCGGCGAACTCGTCGGCCTGCTGTCCTGGTGGGTGGAGGGCGGCACCGGCTACAGCGCCGCCGAGATCACCGCCCACCTGCGCGACCTGTCCGTCTACGGGCGGGTGTGGGCCACCGGACTGGCCCCCTCGGACGCCCCGGGGGCCCTGGACCTGATGCCATAGGCCTCGTCCGCGCACCGGCGGGCCCGCCTCCGCCTCCGCGCCCCGGGGCGACTCTGGTCGATTTACCGAACACGATGTACGGTAACGACCCTTGGAAGGCACGCCTGAGAGAGCGGAGCTACCGCATGACTGCCATGCCGCCCCTGTCCGACCTGGCCTGGGCCCGCGGATTCACGGATCCGACCTGGGCCCGCCGCCACACGACCTCGGGGCGGGAGACCGTTCCGAGCCGCGCCGTCTGGCGGGGCCGCGGCGGCCCCCGGGACCTTCCCACCGCACCGCCCGGGGCCCTCGACGGCCTCGCCTTCACCGGACCGGGAGGCCGTACGCTCGGACTCGGGCAACTGCTCGCCGACGCCGAGACCGACGCCCTGCTCGTCCTGCACCGGGGCAGGATCGTCCACGAGCAGTACCTGCACGGCTACGAACCCCACGTGCCGCACTTCAACGCCTCGGCCGCGAAGTCCTACCTCGGTCTGCTCGCGGCCGTCCTCATCCACCAAGGGCGGCTCGACCGCGGCACCGAGGTGGTGAAGTACGTCCCCGAACTCGCGGGCACCGCCTTCGGCGAGGCCACCGTCGACCACCTCCTGCACATGGGCACCCGGGTGAGCTACGCCGGCCGCCGCTACGACAAGGCACTGGAGGCCCAGCGCTACTTCGCCGTCCTGGCACCCCAGTTGCGGCCCTACGGCTACAGCGGTCCCGCCAGTATCCGCGAGCACCTCGCGACGGCCCGGGCGACCGGTGCGCCCGGCGCCGAGTTCCGCTACGAGAACGGCAACGTCGAGGCGCTCGCCGAAGTCCTGCGCCGCGTCACCGGCACCACCACCTCGGCGCACCTGTCCGACACGATCTGGACCCGGATCGGCGCGGAGGAGGACGCCTACTACATCGTCGACGCCGAGGGAACCGAGGCGGCCTGCGGCGGGTTCAGCGCCACCGCGCGCGACGTGGCCAGGCTCGGCGAGATGATCCGCTGCGGCGGCGCCGTCGGCGACCGGCAGGTCATCCCCGAGGCCGTCGCCTCGACCATCGTCTCGGGCGTCCCGGACGGCTATCCCCGGAGCGTCCGCTTCCCCGCCGCGCCCGCCGACGCGCCGGCCACCCTCTCGTACCACGACCTGTGGTGGATCCCCAACGACCCGTACGGCTCGTTCATGGCGAGCGGCATCCACGGCCAGCGGCTCTTCATCTGCCCCGCGCTGGACCTGGTCGTCGTCCACTACGCCTCCCAGATCGTCTCCCCGGCCGTCCCCCAGGTCCCCCTCGTCCAGGCCTTCCTGGCGATCGGGAGCCATCTGAACAGCTAGCAGGAGCTTCGGGGCGGCTCCGGGCCGGGGCACGAGGCGGCGGGCGGCGGTGGTGTGGCGGTGCCGGCCGGTCCCCGGAGCGGCCTTCGAGGTGGGTTCGGGCCCAGGGTGGTCTTCGGCTCGCGCCGGCCGGGCTCGGCCCGCCGGTCGACGGGGAACGGGTGGCCGACGGCGGCCGGTCAGCCGGTGGGCGTGATCCTCTCGGCCGGCGGGCCGAGGGATCCGGCCCTCACCGGGGGGCGCCGACCAGGCCGGATTCGTAGGCCAGGATGACCAGGTGCACGCGGTCGCGGGCGGCGAGCTTGGTGAGGAGGCGGGTCATGTAGGTCTTCACGGTGGCCGGGCTGAGCACGAGTTCGCCGGCGATCTCGGTGTTGGACAGGCCCCGGCCGACGAGGGTGAGGATCTCGCGTTCGCGGTCGGTGATGCCGGTGAGGCGGCGGTCAGCCGGGGGCGCGGTGGCGGGGCGGGCGGCGAACTCGGCGATCAGACGGCGGGTGACGCTCGGGGCGATCAGGGCGTCGCCGGCGGCGACCACGCGGATCGCGCCGAGGATGTCGTCCAGGGCCATGTCCTTGACGAGGAAGCCGGAGGCCCCGGCGCGCAGGGCCGCGTGCACGTTCTCGTCCTCGTCGAAGGTGGTCAGCACGACGACCCGGGCCGCGTCCGGTCCGGCCGTCACCCGGCGGGTGGCCTCGATGCCGTCGAGCACGGGCATCCGCAGGTCCATCACCACCACGTCGGGCCGCAGTTCCTCGGCGAGCCGGACGGCCTCGGCGCCGGTGGCGGCCTCGCCGACCACCTCCAGGTCGGGCGCCTCGGTGATGACCATCTCCAGCGCGGCGCGGACGAGCGGCTGGTCGTCGGCGAGGACGACGCGGACGGTGGACGTCATCGTGCGGCCCCCTCGGTGACGGCCCCCTCGGTGACGGCCCCCTCGGTGACGGTCCCTGCGGTGACGGTGTTCTCCACGACCGGCAGCCGGGCGGCGACCCGGAAGCCGCCGCCGGGGCGCGGCGCGGCGTCGAACCCCCCGTGCAGCAGGGCGACCCGCTCGCGCAGGCCCGCCAGGCCGTAGCCGGCGCCGGGGTCGGTGCCGTGGCCACGGCCGCGGTCGGTGACCTCGATGGAGAGTTCCGCCGGACGCCGGTGGTCGACGGTGACCCGGCAGGACGGGGCGGCGGCGTGGCGGACCACGTTGGCCACCGACTCCTGGACGATCCGGAACGCCGCCAGGTCGATCTCCGGTGGCAGCGGCCGCCGTTCGCCCTGCCACCGGACGTCGACCCGCACGCCCGCCGCCGTGGTGGCGGCGGCCAGCGCGTCGAGGTCGGCCAGGCCCGGTGGACGCAGGGCGGCGGTCACGGGCTCGGCGTCGTCGTCGGCCCGGCGCAGCGCGCCGAGCATCCGGCGCAGGCCCGCCAGGGTCTCCCGGCCGGCGGTCTCGATCTCGCCGAGGGCCTCGCGCGCCCGGTCCGGCCGGGTGTCGATGACCCGGCGGGCCGCGCCCGCCTGGAGGGCGACGATGCCGATGCTGTGGGCCACGGTGTCGTGCATCTCGCGGGCGATCCGCAGGCGTTCGGCGGTGACCGCCTCGGCTGCCGCCCGGGTGCTCAACGCCTCGGCGTGCTCCCGGGACTGGTGCACCGAGCGGCCCACCAGCCAGGCGATGACGGCGACCAGCACGCCCGCGTCGTTGGCGCCGATCCGGGTGCCGGTGAGCAGCAGGCCGCCGCCGAGGGCGGGGGAGAGGATCAGATGGAAGGTCAGCACGCCCAGCACCATGGCCAGTGCGGCACGCGAGGTCCGGCGCGGTTCGGCGGCCGTGACCAGGCAGAGGGCGGCGGCGACCGCGAGCAGCGCGGTCGGCGGCAGTTCGAGGTTCCACTGCCAGGCCTTGGTCTGCGCCACGGTGGCGGCGAGCAGCAGGGCGACGGCCGTGCGCGGCCGGCGGCGCAGCAGAGCGGCGGCGAGGAACGCGACGGGAGTGGTGAAGGCGGCCATCACCCAGTCCTGCGGGGCGGGCGGGGCGAGTCCGCGGCGTACCGACGTCCGGTGGCCGGGGCCGGAGCCGAGCACCAGGGAGGGGTAGAGCAGCGAGACGCACCAGGCGAGCGCCGTCCAGGCGCCGGGCGGCACCCGCCGGAGCCGGGGTGGGAGGAGCGGCGGTGGCGGGGGCGTGGCGGACATGCGGTGATCGTAACGAGGCGGCGTCCGGCGCGGTATCGGACCACGGGTGTACGACCGGGGGTGACAGCGGGGCCGGGAGGGTGTCGGCCCGGGTCCGATGTGCCGCTCGGCCGTTCGGCGGCACCGTGGACGGCATGATCGAAGTGCACCGACTGACGAAGCGTTACGGCCGCACCACCGCCGTCGACGACCTCACCTTCACCGTCCACCCGGGTCAGGTCACCGGGTTCCTGGGGCCGAACGGTGCCGGAAAGAGCACCGCGCTGCGGATGATCCTGGGCCTCAGCGAGCCCACCGGCGGGACCGCGACCGTCGGCGGCCGCCCGTTCCGGGAGCGGCCGCGCGGTCTGCGGCACGTCGGCGCGCTGCTGGACGCGGGCGACGTGCACGGCGGGCGCAGCGGCCGTGCCCATCTGCGGGCGCTGGCCCGGGGCAACGCCGTGCCGTGCGCCCGGGTGGACGCGGTGCTGGAGGCGGTCGGGCTCGCCGGGGCGGCCGGGCGGCGGATCGGCGGGTACTCGCTCGGGATGAAGCAGCGGCTCGGGATCGCGGCGGCGCTGCTCGGCGATCCGCCGGTGCTGCTGTTCGACGAGCCGCTGAACGGACTGGACCCGGAGGGGGTGCGCTGGGTGCGCGGTCTGTTCCGGAATCTGGCGGCGGAGGGGCGGACGGTGTTCGTCTCCAGTCATCTGATGAGCGAGATGGAGCACACGGCGGACCGGTTGGTGGTCATCGGACGCGGTCGGTTGATCGCCGCCGAGAGTGTGGCCGAGTTCGCCGCCCGTGGCACGGGGCCGGCCGGCTCCCGGCCGGGGGTGACCGTCCGCGCGGCCGAACCCGAGGTGCTGGCAGGTGTCCTGAGGGCGGCGGGCGGCACGGTGTCGCGCGCGGAGGGGGACGGCGCGCTCGCCGTCACCGGCCTGGACGCCGCGCGGATCGGCGTGCTCGCCCTCGACCACCGGATCCCGCTGATCGAACTGACCGCCCGCACCGTCTCCTTGGAGGAGGCGTTCATGGCGCTCACCGCCGACCGCGTCGACCACCCCGCCGGAGGAGCACGATGAGCACCGCCCCGACCCGCGCCGCCACCGACCCCCGGCCGCGCCTGCGCGACCTCCTCGCCGCCGAGTGGATCAGGTTCTGGTCCCTGCGCTCGATGCCCTGGGTGCTGGGCCTCGGCGTGCTCGTCCTGGTCGCCGTCAACCTCAACGCCGCGCACTACACCTACACGCACACCGAGCCCGGTGGCCCGCCGCCCGGCTCCGGAGCCGTCGCCGTGGCGGTGAGCGCCTCGTTCACCGGGCTGGCCGCCGACCTCCTGATGCTGCTCGCGGGCGGCGTCGGCGCCGCGGTGATCGTCGGTGAGTACACGACCGGGATGATCCGCACCACCTTCGCCGCCGTCCCGGACCGCAGGGCGGTGCTGCTGGCCAAGGCCGGGGTGCTGGCGGCGGTCATGCTCGGCCTCGGCGTGTGCGCTTCGGGTGTCTCCTTCGGACTCGCCCAGGCCCTGCTGGGCCGACGGCACGCCGGGGTGTCGCTCGCCGATCCCGGGGTGCTGCAGGCTGTTGCCGGGGCCGCCGCCCTCGCCCCGGTCTGCGCGCTGATCGGTTTCGGGCTGGGGACGCTGGTGCGGCACGCCGCCGCGAGCGTGGTCACCACCGTGCTGGTGCTGTTCCTGCTGCCCGCTTCGTTCAACGAGGACCGCCGCTGGTCGGCGGTGGTCGCGCACGCCATGCCGTTCACCGCCTGGCGGCGGCTGGCCACGCCCGACCCGACGCATGTCCTGTTGCCGCCGTACCCGGCCACGGCGCTCGGGTCGTGGCTCGCCTTCGCGGGCTGGGCGGTGGGCGCGGTCCTGGTCGCGACGGCCGCCGCGCACCGCCGGGACGTCTGAGGCCGGCGGACGGGCCGCGCGGACCCGTGCACTCCCGGGGCAGCGGCCGTGCGCCCGCGGGCGGACCGCGGCGGCCGGACCGGCCTAGCCTCCGTACGGCCGACGCCGGACCGCCGCAACCCCCACGGCCGCCGGGTCGGGCCGCGCCCCCGACCCTCTCCCGCAACGGACCGGTATGAGCACAGAGACCACCACCCCCGCCCGGCGCCCGGCGGGCGACTCCGCGTGGGCCCCGCTCGCCGGCCGGGTCTTCCGCGCCCTGTGGATCGCCCAACTCGTCTCCAACGTCGGCAGCTGGATGCAGACCGTCGGCGCCCAGTGGCTGCTGGTCGGCCACGACGCCGCGCTGCTGGCGCTGGTGTAGACCGCCGCGAGTCTGCCGGTGGTCCTGCTGGCGCTGCCCTCCGGGGTACTGGCCGACCGCCGCGACCGCCGTTCGGTGCTGGTCGCCTCGCAGCTCGTGATGCTCGCCGTCGCCACCGTCCTCGCGGTGCTGGCCTTCGCCGGCGCGCTGACCCCCGGTCCGCTGCTCGGCCTCACCTTCCTGCTCGGCTGCGGCACCGCCGTGATGGGCCCGGCCTGGCAGGCCGTCCAACCGGAGCTGGTGGAGCGCCGGCAGCTCGGGCAGGCGGCGGCGCTCGGCGCCGTCAACATGAACCTCGCGCGGGCGGTCGGCCCGGCGATCGGCGGCGTGGTGGTCGCGGCGGCCGGCGCGGGCTGGGTGTTCGCCTTCAACGCCGCCTCCTACCTCGGCGTCCTGGTCGTGCTGCTGCGCTGGCACCGGGGCGCGCCGCAGGACGGGCCGGCCGGCGGGGGCGAAGGACTGCTCGCGGCCGTGCACGCGGGCCGCCGCTACATCCGGCACGCGCCGGGCGTGCGGCGGGTGCTGCTGCGCACCGCGCTGTTCGTGCCCGGCGCGGGCGCGCTGTGGGCGCTGCTGCCGCTGGTCGCGCGCCGGTCGCTGGGCCTCGGCCCCGGCGGCTACGGACTGCTGCTCGGCGCGGTCGGCGTCGGCGCGGTGGGCGGGGCGTTCGCGCTGCCGGCGATGCGCCGCCGGCTCGGGGCCAACGGCACCCTGGTGGCGGGGACCGTCGCGCTCGCCGGGGTGCTGGCCGTGCTGGCGACGGTCCGGCTGCCCTGGCTCGTCGGCCTCGCCCTGCTGCCCGCCGGCGTGGCCTGGATCGGGGTGCTGTCCACCCTCAACGCGGCCGTCCAGACCCGGCTCCCCGGCTGGGTGCGGGCCCGCGGCCTGGCCGTCCAGCTGCTGGTCTTCCAGGGCGGCCAGGCCCTGGCGGCCCCGCTGTGGGGCGTGCTGGCCGAGCGTCACGGCCCGGGCGCCGCGCTGCTGACCGCCGCCGCGGTGCTGCTGCTCGGGGCGCTCGGCGCCCGCCGGCTGCCGCTGTACGACGGCGACCGGGTCGACCCGACGCCGTCCGGTCACTGGCCGCGTCCGCCGCTGGTGGTCGAACCGGGCGCCGCGGACGGACCCGTGCTGGTCACCGTCGCGTACCGGGTGGAGCCGGAGCACCGGGCCGCGTTCACCGCGCGGATGCGCCGGGTCGCCGCCTCGCGCCGCCGCACCGGCGCCCTCAGCTGGGGCCTCTACCAGGACGGCGGCGAACCCGAGCGGTTCGTCGAGACCTACCTGGTCTCCTCCTGGGCCGAGCACCTGGCCCAGCACGGCGGCCGGCTCACCGCCACCGACCGCCGGGACGAGGAGCAGGCCCGGGCCCTGCTGCGCCCCGGGACCGCGCCGGAGGTCACGCACGCCTTCGACGTCTCGGCGGGGCCGCTGCCGCCGGCGGCGGGGCACTGAGACCGCGCCGCCGTCCGCGCCCGCCCGTTGGAGGTCACCCGCCCGCCGCGCCCGGCCCGCGCCACGGCAGCCGCAGCCGGCGCAGCGCGCCGACGGTGACGACCGCCCAGACCGCCGCCGCCACCCAGAGCAGCGCCCGGCCGAGTGGGTCGAGCCAGTGCACGCGGGCGGCGGTGGCCGTCGACAGCGAGGCCACCGCCGTCATGCCCAGCGGGAAGACCGTCGACCAGCGGCGCAGGTCGTAGCGCGGCCGAGGCCGCAGCACCTCGGCGACGGCCAGCACCGCGTACCCGGCCAGCGCGAGGCCGAGCAGCACCAGCGTCACCACCCGCAGCGCGGTGTGCGCCCCGCCGCTCCACACGCCGCAGGCGAGCAGCTTGGACGCGGCCAGCGCGGAGATCGCCAGCGCCCCGGCGGACACCCACTGGTCGCCGGCCCCCGCCGTCACCTGGCGCAGGTCGAAGCGGCGCAGCGCGTCCCCGTACAGCACCAGGCCCAGCACGAACACCGGCAGCGCCGCCCGGGCGAGCCAGTCGGCGGTGTGCGGGGCGAGGGTGGCGGCGAGCACGACCAGGCCCTGGGTGGCGACGCAGATCAGGAAGGCCGCGCCCGGCAGCCTCCGGCCGAGGTGGCGCAGCACGGAGGCCAGCAGCACCGGCCAGACGAGGGCCGCGACCGCGAGCAGCGCCTCCGCCGCCACCGTCCGGCCCAGTTGGTCGAGGCGCACCCCGAGCACCGTGGTGGCGGCCACCGCGGTGAGCGCGGGCGGGGTCCGCGCCCGCGCCGTCCAGCCGCGCCGGTCGCCGACCAGCAGGGCGAGGAAAGCCGCGGCCAGCAGCAGCCAGAGCAGCCCGGCGATCCAGAGGCCGGCGGCCGACAGGGCGTCGAAGCCGGTGAGGTGCAGGCCGACCGAGATGATGCCGGTCGCCATCACGGCCGCGCCGGTCGCCGGGGGCACCGCGTCCCACCGCGGGCGGCTCCGTACGTTCATGGCTCCATGGCAGCGCCCGGACGCCGGCCCGGCCACCGGGCGGCGCCGGACCGGGGCGCGGACCGGGGTCCGGTCACCCGGGGGGACGCCTCCCGGGTGCGGCGGCGCGCCCGCGCGGTTTCGATGGGCACACGGTCCGGCCCGGAGACGGAGGGTGCCACGTGCGGGAGGAGCCGACGAGCGAGCCGGGAGCCGCGTTCCTCAAGGCGGGCCGGTTCTTCCGCCCCGGGACGCCCGCGCCCGACCTGCACAGCGTCCGCCTCACCGGCGGCCGCGCCGCCGACGCCTTCTACCGGGACCGCTGGAGCCACGACAAGGTCGTGTACTCCACCCACGGCGTCAACTGCACCGGCTCCTGCCGCTGGAAGGTCTTCGTCAAGGACGGCGTCATCACCTGGGAGACCCAGGCCACCGACTACCCGTCCGTCGGCCCCGACCGCCCCGAGTACGAGCCGCGCGGCTGCCCGCGCGGCGCCGCCTTCTCCTGGTACACCTACTCGCCCACCCGGGTGCGCTACCCGTACGTGCGCGGCGTGCTGCTGGAGCAGTACCGGGAGGCGCGGGCCCGGCTGGGGGACCCGGTGGCGGCCTGGGCGGACATCCAGGACGCCCCCGAGCGCCGCCGCGCCTACCAGCGGGCCCACGGCAAGGGCGGCCTGGTGCGGGCGAGTTGGGACGAGGCGGTGGAGATCGTCGCCGCCGCGCAGGTGCACACGGTGAGGCGCCACGGCCCGGACCGGATCGCCGGCTTCTCGCCGATCCCGGCGATGTCGATCGTCTCGCACGCGGCCGGCGCCCGCTACCACTCGCTCATCGGCGCCACCATGCTCTCCTTCTACGACTGGTACGCCGACCTGCCGGTGGCCTCCCCGCAGGTGTTCGGCGACCAGACCGACGTGCCCGAGTCGGGGGACTGGTGGGACGCCGCCTACCTGGTGATGTGGGGCTCCAACGTGCCCGTCACCCGCACCCCGGACGCGCACTGGATGGCCGAGGCCCGCTACCGGGGCCAGAAGGTGGTGGCGGTCTCCCCGGATTACGCGGACAACACCAAGTTCGCCGACGAGTGGCTGCACCCCCACCCGGGCACCGACGGCGCCCTCGCCCTCGCCATGGGCCACGTCATCCTGCGGGAGTTCTTCGTCGACCGCACCACGCCGTTCTTCGACGACTACGTCCGCCGCTTCACCGACCTGCCGTTCCTGGTCACCCTGACCGAACGGGACGGCGCCTTCACCCCCGCCAAGTTCCTGCGCGCGAGCGACCTCGGCGACACCGGCGAGGGCGCGGCCTGGAAGCTCGCCGTCCTGGACGAGGCGACCGGGCGCCCCGCCGTGCCCAACGGCTCGCTGGGCTTCCGCTGGACCGCCTCCGGCGAGGGCCGCTGGAACCTCGACCTGGAGGGCCTGCGCCCGCGCCTGACCCTGCACGGGCAGGACGGCACCACCCCCGCCGAGGTGCTGCTGCCGCGCTTCGACACCGACGGCGGCGAGCACGGCCAGGGCCGCGGCGACACCGTGCGCCGGGGCGTGCCCGCGCTGCGCCTGGACGGCGGCACGCTGGTCACCACCGTCTACGACCTGCTGCTCGCCCAGTACGGCGTCGGCCGCCCGGGGCTGCCCGGCCGCTGGCCCGCCTCCTACCAGGACCCGGACACCCCCGGCACCCCCGCCTGGCAGGAGCGGCACACCTCGGTGCCCGCCGCCCAGGCCGTCCGGGTGGCACGGGAGTTCGCGCGCACCGCCGAGGAGTCCCGGGGCCGCTGCATGATCCTGATGGGCGCCGGCACCAACCACTGGTTCCACTCCGAGACCATCTACCGCACCTTCCTGGCGCTGCTCGCCCTGACCGGCTGCCAGGGCCGCAACGGCGGCGGCTGGGCGCACTACGTCGGCCAGGAGAAGTGCCGGCCGCTCACCGGCTGGGCGACCCTGGCCGGTGCCACCGACTGGTCCCGCCCGCCCCGGCAGGCCATCGGCACCGGCTGGTTCTTCCTGCACACCGACCAGTGGCGCTACGACACCTACCCCGCCGACGTGCTCGCCTCCCCGCTCGGCACCGGCCGCTTCCGGGGCCTGGCCACCGTCGACCTGCTGGCCCGCTCCGCCCGCCTCGGCTGGATGCCCTCCTACCCGACCTTCGACCGCAACCCGCTCGACCTCGCCGACGAGGCCCGCGCCGCCGGCCGCGACCCCGGGGAGCACGTCGTCGCCGAACTGCGCGCCGGGCGGCTGAAGTTCGCCTGCGAGGACCCGGACGACCCGGCCAACTGGCCCCGGGTGCTCACCCTGTGGCGGGCCAACCTGCTCGGCTCGTCCGCCAAGGGCGCCGAGTACTTCACCAAGCACCTGCTGGGCACCCACTCCTCGCTGCGCGCCCGGGAGGCCGGCGAGGAACTGCGCCCGCGCGACGTCCGCCGGCGCGCCGAGGCCCCCGAGGGCAAGCTCGACCTGCTGCTCTCACTGGACTTCCGGATGACCTCCTCCACCCTGCTCTCCGACGTCGTGCTGCCCGCCGCCACCTGGTACGAGAAGCACGACCTGTCCTCCACCGACATGCACCCCTACGTGCACTCCTTCGCCCCCGCCGTCGACCCGCCCTGGCAGGCCCGCACCGACTTCGAGGCCTTCCACGCCATCGCCGCGCGGTTCGGCGAACTCGCCCGCGAGCACCTGGGGACGCGCCACGACCTGGTCGCCACCGCGCTGCAGCACGACACCCCCGGGGAGACCGCCCAGCCCGGCGGCACCGACCTGGACTGGCGGGACGGCGCCTGCGAGCCCGTCCCCGGCGTCACCCTGCCGAACCTCGCCGTCGTCGAACGCGACTACACCGCGGTGGCGGCGAAGATGGCCTCGCTCGGCCCGCTCGTCGAGCAACTCGGCCTGCCCGCCAAGGGCGTGGTGCTGCACCCGGGGGAGGAGGTCGAGCAGCTCAAGGCCCGCAACGGCGTGATCCGCGGCGGCCCGGCCGACGGCCGCCCGGCCCTGGACACCGCCGTCAAGGCCTGCGACACGGTGCTCGCGCTCTCCGGCACCACCAACGGCCGGCTCGCCACCCAGGGCTTCCGCACCCTGGAGCGGCGCACCGGAAGGGAGTTGGCGCACCTGGCGGCCGAGCAGGAGGGCCGCCGGATCTCCTACGCCGACACCCAGGCCGCCCCCGCCCCCGTCATCACCTCGCCCGAGTGGTCCGGCAGCGAAGCCGGCGGCCGCCGCTACAGCCCGTTCACCCTCAATACCGAGCACCTCAAGCCCTGGCACACGCTCAGCGGACGCCAGCACTTCTTCGTCGACCACGACTGGATGCACGAACTCGGCGAGGCCCTGCCGGTCTACCGGCCGCCGCTGGACATCCGCCGGCTGTTCGGCGAGCCCGCCCTCGGCCCGGACGGGCAACGGGAAGTGACGGTCCGTTACCTGACCCCGCACAACAAGTGGTCGATCCACTCGGAGTACCAGGACAACCTGTTCATGCTCGCGCTCTCCCGCGGCGGACAGGTGATCTGG
Source organism: Kitasatospora sp. NPDC058032 (assembly GCF_042885845.1). Classification (NCBI taxonomy): domain Bacteria; kingdom Bacillati; phylum Actinomycetota; class Actinomycetes; order Kitasatosporales; family Streptomycetaceae; genus Kitasatospora; species Kitasatospora sp. NPDC058032. Next base: position 137,165 of record NZ_JBHVRK010000017.1, read on the forward strand.
ATGTCGGTCGAGGACGCCGCCGCCATCGGCGTCGCCGACAACGACTGGATCGAGGCCGTCAACCGCAACGGCGTCGTCGTCGCCCGCGCCGTCGTCTCGCACCGCATGCCGCCCGGCACCGTCTACATGCACCACGCGCAGGAGCGCACCGTCAACGTGCCCCGCGCCGAGACCGGCGGCCGGCGCGGCGGCATCCACAACTCGCTGACCCGGGTGCTGCTCAAACCCACCCATCTGATCGGCGGCTACGCCCAGCTCTCCTGGGCGTTCAACTACCTCGGCCCGACCGGCAACCAGCGTGACGAGGTCACCGTGATCCGGCGCCGCTCCCAGGAGGTGGAGTACTGATGAGGGTGATGGCCCAGCTCGCCATGGTGATGAACCTCGACAAGTGCATCGGCTGCCACACCTGTTCGGTCACCTGCAAGCAGACCTGGACCAACCGCCGCGGCACCGAGTACGTCTGGTTCAACAACGTCGAGACCCGCCCCGGCCTCGGCTACCCGCGCCGCTACGAGGACCAGGAGACGTGGCGCGGCGGCTGGCGGCTCGACCGGCGCGGACGGCTCAAGCTGCGCCAGGGCGGACGGCTCCGCAAGCTCGCCTCGATCTTCGCCAACCCCGTGATGCCCACCCTCCAGGACTACTACGAGCCCTGGACGTACGACTACCGCGCGCTCACCGACGCCCCGCTCGGCGAGGACTACCCCGTCGCCCGCCCGCACTCGCTGATCACCGGCCGCCCGATGGCCGTCGAGTGGTCGCCCAACTGGGACGACGACCTCGGCGGCGCCCCCGAGCACGCGGGCGCCGACCCCAACGTCGAGCGGATGCGCCGGGAGGTCGGCGAGCGGATCCGCTTCCAGTACGAGCAGAGCTTCATGTTCTACCTGCCGCGGATCTGCGAGCACTGCCTCAACCCGGCCTGCGCCGCCGCCTGCCCCTCGGGCGCGATCTACAAACGGGTCGAGGACGGCATCGTCCTCGTCGACCAGGACGGCTGCCGGGGCTGGCGCCAGTGCGTCACCGGCTGCCCGTACAAGAAGATCTACTTCAACCACCGCACCGGCAAGGCCGAGAAGTGCACCTTCTGCTACCCGCGCACCGAGGTCGGCCTGCCCACCGTCTGCTCCGAGACCTGCGTCGGGCGGCTGCGCTACCTCGGGGTGCTGCTCTACGACGCCGACCTGGTCACCGCCGCCGCCTCCGTCGAGGACGAACACGACCTCTACGAAGCCCAGCTGGGCGTCTTCCTGGACCCGGAGGACCCCGAGGTGCGGCGCGCCGCCGAACGGGACGGCGTCGCGCACGACTGGATCGAGGCCGCCCGCCGCTCGCCCGTGCGCGCGCTGGTCAGCACCTACCGGGTCGCCCTGCCACTCCACCCGGAGTACCGCACGCTGCCGATGGTCTGGTACATCCCGCCGCTCTCCCCGGTCGTCGAGGAGGTCGCCGCCGCCGGCCACGACGGCGAGGACGCCGGGAACCTCTTCGGCGCGATCGACGCCCTGCGCATCCCCGTCGAGTACCTCGCCGGACTCTTCACCGCCGGCGACCCCGGACCGGTGCGCGCCGCCCTCGACCGGCTCGCCGCGATGCGCGCCCACATGCGCGCCGTCAACCTCGGCCGCGCGCCCGACCACGCCGCCGCCGAGGCCGTCGGACTCGACGCCACCTCCGTCGAGGACCTCTTCCGGCTGCTCGCCGTCGCCAAGTACGAGGACCGCTACGTCATCCCGACCGCCGCCCGCGCCGACGCCGAACGGCTGGAGGAGTCCGCACTGCCCGCCGGCTGCGGCCTCGACCACACCGACGGCGCACCCGGCGGCGCCGACGGACCGTTCGGCGCCGGATCCGGACGGCGCTCGCTGCCACTGGTCACCGTCGAGAGCTTCCACGGGCTGCGCCGGCGCCAGAGCGCCGACCACCCGGAGCCGCCCGAGGACACCGCCGCCGCGCGCGAGGAGCCCCCGCGGTGACGGCCGACCCGCGCGCGCTCCTCCGGCGGGCCGCCGCCGAGTGCCTCTGCTACCCGGACACCCCGCTCCCGCCGGCCGGCGCGCTCCGGTCGCTCCGCCACGCCGCCGCCGCGCCGCTGCGCGCCTTCCTCGGCTGGGCCGCCGGCCGCCCCGCCGGCGAACTGACCCGCCACTACGTCGAGGTCTTCGACTTCACCCAGCGGCACAGCCTGCACCTCAGCTGGTGGACCGACGGCGACACCCGCCGGCGCGGCGAGGCCCTGCTGCGCTTCAAGGCCGCCTACCGGGCGCACGGCCTGGAGTTCGCCGGCGAGGACCTGCCCGACTTCCTGCCCGCCGTCCTGGAGTTCACCGCCGCCACCGGCGACGAGACGCTGCTGCGCGGGCACCGGCCCGCGCTGGAACTGCTGCGGCTCGCCCTCACCGAGCACGGCACGCCGTACGCCGATGTGCTCACCGCCGTCTGTGCCACCCTGCCCGGACCGTCCCCCCGGGACCGGGCCGCCGCGCTGGCGCTCGCCCGGGGCGGGCCGCCGCGCGAACAGGTCGGCCTGGACACCCCGCCGTACGGGCACCTCGGCCTGCTGCCCCTTCTGCCTGCCCGATGACCGGAGATCCGCCGATGGACACCTTCCTCTGGGGCGCGCTGCCGTACATCGCGGTCGCGCTGCTGGTCTCCGGCCTCGTCTGGCGCCATCGCTACGACAAGTTCGGCTGGACCACCCGCTCCTCCGAGATCTACGAGTCCCGCCTGCTGAACATCGCCTCCCCGGTGTTCCACTACGGCATCCTCTTCGTCCTGGTCGGCCATCTGATGGGCCTGTTCGTGCCCGCCTCCTGGACGGACGCGGTCGGCCTGGACGAGCACGCGTACCACCTGCTGTCGCTGCTCGCCGGCGGCGCGGCGGGCCTCCTGGCGGTCGGCGGCATCCTCGTCCTGCTCTACCGCAGGCGCCGCAACCCCGCCGTGCTGCGTGCCACCACCCGCAACGACAAGCTGATGTACGTCGTGCTGCTCGCGGCGATCACGCTCGGCCTGGTCGCCAAGCTGATGCACTCCTCGCTCGACTCCGGCTACGACTACCGCTCCACCATCGCCCCCTGGGCCCGGAGCCTGTTCACCCTGAGCCCGGACGTGAGCCGGATGGCGGACGTGCCGGTCGCGTTCAAGGTGCACGTGGTGGTCGGCCTGGTGCTCTTCGCGCTGCTGCCGTTCACCCGCCTGGTGCACATGTTCAGCGCCCCCGTGCAGTACCTGTTCCGCCCGTACATCGTCTACCGCGGCCGCGACCCCCGGCAGCCGGCCGGCAGCCCGGTGCGGCGCGGCTGGGAGCGGATCGACGACTGACCGGGGCCGATTGTCGGTGGCGCGTGCCAGGATCCGTTCCGACGTACCTTCGCAACGGAACGGAACGACCGTGAGCACCATCGCCATCGACGGGGCACCCGCCGAGCTGTCCTGGGAGCGCTTCTGGCAGCTGATCGACCTGATCGGCGGTGAGCCCGCCGTCGCCGTCTGCGCCACCTTCGACGCCGGCTGCGAACGACTCACCGAGGCGCTCGCCGCCGGACCGGTGGATGAGATCACCGGCTTCGGCGAGCGCCTCGCCGAGGCCCTGTACCGGCTCGACCGCGAGGAGTACGGAACCCAGCTCGCCGCGGACCCGGACGACCCGAGCGACCGGCCCCTGCCGCTGAGCGACGACGGCTTCCTCTACGGCCGCGCCGCCGTGGTCGCCGCCGGCCGCGCCGCGTACGAGCAGGTGCTGGCCGACCCCGCGCTGTTCGCCCGCCACTCCTTCCGCAGCGGCGAGTCCCTGCTCCACGCCCACGTGGACGCCTACGAGACGGCGGCGGGAGAGGAGTGGGAGCACGACACCCGCCACGACTACGAGTCCTGCTCGAACCGCGAGGGCTGGCCGAACCTCCGGGCGTAGGAGGTCCGGCCGGCCCGTCGGGGGGACGCGCCTCAGCGGGTGCCGAAGTCGGCGTTCCAGGAGGCCGCGCCGACCTGGGAGAGACCGACCTCGCTGTAGTCGCCGACCATGATCGCGAGGTGCAGGGAGGACGCGACCCAGCCGTCGAAGGCGGCATCGATGCTGGTGGGGCCGTAGAAGGCTATTTCGCCCCAGGCCCGCGCGTTGTACCCGAGACCGCGGGCGATGGCGCCCGAGTCGCAGAAGTGGCCGGAGACGTGGCGCTGGTCCATCTGGGCGGCGTTGCACTGGGCCGCCTGGGAGAGCGTCGGGTTGAGCCGCACCGGCGCCTTGCCGTACCGGGCGCGCAGCTCGTTGAGGCGCTGGAGGAAGCGCTGCTCGGCCGGGGAGGACGGCGGCGGGGTGGTGGTGCCGGACGGCACCAGGTCGAACCGCTGGGACATGCTGCCGTCGCAGGTCTCGACGGTGACCTCGCGGTCCTGGCCGTGGTAGGTCAGGCAACGGTCGCCCCGGGCGTTGTGCAGATACGTTCCGCCCTCGGCGGCGTCCTCCAGGGTCCACTGCTGGTTGTCGCCCGCCCACCAGTGGATGAACTGCGTCGTCCGGCCGTCGTCGAGGTCCATCTCGATCACGCGCTCGGTGCCGTTGACGGAGCGGACGAAGTCGACCCGGCCGTTCGGCTTGTTGGAGATCCAGAACTGGGTCGAGCCGTCCCGGTAGCCGCGCGCGACGATCCGCGAGCCCTCCCCGTCCGCGGTGGCCAGCGCGTGGTGGTTCTGGTGGTCCTGGATCGTGATCGTCTGCTCGACCACGGCCGTCGTCGTGACGCCCGCCGGTGCGGCGGCCGTGGTCGCGGCGCCCGCGGGTGCGGCGAGCACGGCCAGGCCGCTCGTGGACAGCGTGCACGCGGCGAGAGCCAGCCTCGCCCGTCGGGCGCCGACGCCGGTGGCCCGGATGGAGGTGTCTGACACGGGGTTCCCCTTCGGTTCGATGGCCCGCGTCCGGTCGGGGCCACGGGCCCGAGCAGGACACCAGCGGCGCGTCTACAACCGGTCAGCGATCCGTAGACGCCGCGGGCGGGCGAAGCCCCCAGGGGCTCGGGACGCGGCCCGGGCCGACGGAAACCCGCTGGTGACGGCAGATCCGGGGCCCGTAGACTCCGGTGCTCGTGACCCACATCAGCACCCCGCCCGACGCCCGCTCCGCCGCGCTCCGACCGGACGCCGAACTGATCGGCGCCGCCGTCGCCGCCGCCGGGCGCGGCACCGTCGACCGCGAGACGGTCGCCGAAGTGGTCGCGCTCTGCGCCGTCGCCGGGGAACACCTGCTGGTCGTCGGCCCGCCCGGCACCGCCAAGTCGCAGGCCGTGCGCCGGGTGGCCGGGCAGCTCGGCGGCCGCTACTTCGAGTACCTGCTCGGCCGGTTCACCGAACCCAACGAGCTGTTCGGCCCCGTCGACCTGCGCGGCCTGCGCGAGGGCCGGGTCGAGTTCGAGACGGCGGGCATGCTGCCCGAGGCCGAGATCGCCTTCCTCGACGAGGTCTTCCTCGGCTCCACCGCTGTCCTCAACACCCTGCTCGGCCTGCTCAACGAGCGGGTCTTCCGGCGCGGCGGCACCGTCCTCGCCAGTCCGCTGCGGGTCTGCGTCGGTGCGGCCAACCACCTTCCGGAGGACCCGGCGCTCGCCGCCTTCGCCGACCGCTTCCTCGCCCGGGTCTTCGTCGAGCCGGTCGCCGACGCCCGTCTCGAGGAACTGCTGGAAGCCGGACGACGGCCCGCCGCGCCCGCTCCGGCCGCCGGCGCGGACGTGCTCGGCGCGCTCGACCGGCTCACCGCCGCCGCCCGCGCCTGCGACCTCGACGCCGTCACCCCGCTGCTCGCCACCGCGCTGCGCCGACTGCGCGCCGCCGGCGTGCCCGTCGGCGACCGGCGGGCCGTCCGTTCGCAGCGGCTGGTCGCGGCCGCCGCCGTCCTGGACGGACGGGACGTCGCCGGCGCCCGTGACCTGTGGGTCCTGCCGCTGATCGCCCCCACCGCCGACACCCAGGCGCTGGCCCGCGACACCCTCGCCGACCTCATCGGGAAGGCCGCCAACGAATCCCTCGCGCACGCCGCCGAGGAGCTCTCCCGCAGCACCGCCGCGCGCGCCGAACGCCTCGCCCGCACCGGCGCCGCCCTGCTCGCCGGGCACCGCGACCTCCCCGAGGGGCGCGACTCCCGGCTCCGCCTGGAGGCCGCGCTGCGCGAGATCGACGCCGGATTCGCCCCGGCCGACCTGCCCGCCGCGCTCGCCGGCATACGGGCCGAGCTCGTCGCGGCGGTCGCGCCCTCGTGACGGCCGCCCCCGTTCCGCTCGCGCCGCCCGCCGTGGCCCTGCGCTGGGAGCGCCGCGAGCCGCCGCTGCCCGCCGCCGCCGTGCTCGCCGTCGGCGCCGCCGTCCCCGCCCTGGCCACCGCCACCCGGGAGCGGCTCGCCGACGGTGCCCGGCTCGGCGTCCTCGCCGACGACACCACGCTGCTCGTCCTCGGGGCGGAGGCCGACCTCCCGTGGGCGGACGGCGCCCGCTACCTCGGCCACGACGGCGAGCTGCTCGTCCCCACCACCGCCCGCCCCCGGCCCGCGCCCGCCCTGTGGCGCACCGCGCTGGGCGCCGAACCCGGCGACCTCTGCGTGCTCGTCCCCGGCCACGCCCTCGTCGCCGCCCGGCCCGCCCCGGTCGGCGACCCGCAGGCGCTCACACCCTACGTCCGGCGGGCCGAGCGGTGAGCGCCGCCCGGCTTCCGGTCGGTTTGGCTCCCTGGGCCGGGGCGCTGTCCGCGCTCACCCCTGAACTGGCCACCGCCCTCGGCCCGTTGCTGCGCCGCCTCGACGCGCTCGTCGGCGCGCGCGAGCCGGTGGCCGATGGGCCGGGCGAGCCCGACGGCGTGGGCGGGCTCGGCCGCTCCGGGCGCCCCGACCAGCTGCTGCCCACCGAGTGGCTGCTCGCGGAGGAGTGCCCCGAGGAGTTCCTGCGCCGCTTCGTCGACCGCGAACTCCTCTACCTCGCACCCGAGTTCCATTCCGCCGCGCCGCGCGGCCGGACGGTCGCGATGGTGGACGCCGGCCCGTCGCAGGCCGGCGCCGGGCGCCTCGTCCAGCTGGCCGCGCTGCTGGTGCTGCACCGCCGGGCCACCGCCCGGGGCGGCGAGCTGCTGGTGGGCGTGCTCGGCGACGAGCCCGTGCACTGGTTCGGCGGCGAGCCCGCCGACCTCCTGCCCGCCTGGCTGGCGGCCCGCCGCACCGCCGAACCGACGCCCGAGGACGTGCAGTTCGCCGCCGCCACGCTGGACGCCGCCGACCGGGCCTGGTTGCTCACCTCGCCCCGGCTCGCCGACCGGCTCCCCGGCCTGCCCAGGGTCCTCGCGAGCGAGCCGACCCGCTGGGGCTCGGAGGGCGCCACCCACGTCACCGTCCGCCTCGACCGCGCGGAGTTCGAACTGCCGCTGCCCGCCGCCGACATCGCCGTCCGGACGCTGCGCGGCGCGGAGTTCCGGCGCGCCGCCCCGAAGCCCGCCACCCCGTCGCCCGCGGCGGCTCCGCTCGGGCGGGGGCTGCCCACCTTCACCACCGAGGCGCCGTTCCTGCTCGCCCGCGGCCGGGACGCCGGAACGCTGCTCGCCGTGGACGTGCGCGACATCGAGCGGCGGCACGGCGGCGTCGTAGGACCCAAGGCGCACCGCGTGAACGGCCAGGTGATCGCCGCCGGACGGCACGGCCGCCGACTGATCGCCCTGCACCTCGCCCAGGGCCGGGTGCTCCGCTACGTCAGCGGCCGACCGCTCGCCGGCCCCGCGGAACTCTCCGTCGAACCGGCCGAACTCGGCCTGGACGAGGGCTTGGTGGCACGCCTCGCGGGGCGCCCCGTGCTGCCGCTGCTGCGCGCCGGGGACGATCTGCTCCTCCCGGTCGCCGGGCGCTGGCGCCGGATCGCCCCCGATGGCACGGTCACCGACGACGGGCCGGTCGGCCGAGGGACGGAACGCGAGCGCGGCTTCGACCGGTTCCGCGAGCCGCGCCTGGTCGAACGCGCCCTGCGACCGGAAGCCGAACGCGCGCGGCACCTGGTGCACGCGGGCGCGACGGCCGCCTGGTCGGAGGACGGCAAGCACTGGACGGTGTGGACCAGGCTCGGCGACGAGCGGCGGCTCTCCTTCCGGGAGAACGCCGAGGTGCTCGGCCTGGTGCACGACGGCCGCGAGCCCGCGCTGATCACCTGGTCGGCCGGCGGCCGCCTGATCCGGGCGGTCCGCGCCGACGGCGTCCGCACCCTGAGCCGGTTCTCCGGCGGCACCGTCCCGCCCGCCGTGCACCCCACCCTGCCGCTGATCGCGGCCGAGACCTCGTCCGGGCGGATCGTCGTCGGCGACGCCACCACCGGCCGGATCCACCACCTGTTCGGGAGCGACGAGTGAACGCCGCGGGCTTCGTCTTCGACGTGCCGCTGATCGGCCCGGCCGAGGCCGCCGACCGCGTCCTGGCACTCTGGTGCGACGGTGCGCGGCTGCGCGAACTTCCCGACGGACGCTGGCTGTTGACGCTGCCCGAGCCGGTCCGGATGCGCGCCGACCGGGCCCCGGGCCTGCCGTTGGAGCGCACCGGAAGCGGTGCGCTGGCCGCCCCGGGAGCGTCATCGGAGGACGCCGGACCCGGTCGTCTCGTACTGCTGCAGGCCGGTCTGACGGTCCGTCATTCCATCGACGGGCTGCCGACGGTGGACCCCGCCGACTGGCTCCTGCTGAGCGGACTCACCCTGCACCGACCGCGCCCGCTCGGCGTCACACCCGCCCCCCGCGCCGAGCACGTCGAGGAGTCCCTGCCGCCGTTGCCCCGTCCGGACCTGCGGACGGCGGCCGGCATCCGGCCGACGTCCGACCGGGCCCGCCGGCTGACCTCCGAGGAGCCGCCCGCCACCGGCGCGCGCTCGCGGCGGCAGCGCGGCCCGCAGATCGCCGTGGACCCCCGCACCGCGAAGGTCATCCTCGCCCTGACGGTGGTGCTGCCGCTGCTGCTCGTGGTGCTCCACGGCGTCGGACTCCTCGCGGACGGCGGCCTCCACCCGGGCCGTGTGGTGCTCGTGGCAGCCGTCTCGGGCGCCGTCTACGGACTGCTCTTCGGTCAAAGGGCTACCCGGGAGGGGAGCGGCGGAACCGCCGAAACCCCCACCGGCGGGTCGGCCGCGCTGCGCCGCACCGGCCACCCCTGGCTCGGCGACCTGCTGGCCCGCCTCACCCTGCGCACCCCCGCCGCCGCCCTGCTCCACGGCCGCCACGCCCGCTACCTGCGCGAGCTGACCCGCGCCTTCGAGCAGCACCGCTGGGACGACGCCCTGCGCGACGCCTTCCCGCTCGCCGCCGGGCCGCGGACCGCAGCCACCGCCCGCGGCTGGCTCACCCTCACCCTGCCCAAGCGCTTCACCGGCCCGCTGCGCCCCACCCCGGCGACCGGCCGCCGGACGGTGACGAGCCCCTTCCACGGCCCCACCGCCCACGCCCACCTCACCGCGCTCTACCGGGCCGCCGCCGAGCGCCTGGAGCAGCAGGGGCGGATCGACGAGGCCGCCTTCGTCCTCGCCGACCTGCTGGACGCGCCCGCCGAGGCCGTCGCCCTGCTGGAGCGGCACGACCGCCACGCCGGGGCCGCCGAACTCGCCGAGGGCCGCGAGCTGCCCGCCGACCTGGTGGTCCGGCTCTGGTGGCAGGCCGGCGAGCACGAGCGCGCCGTCCGCACCGCCCACCGCCGGGGCGCGTTCGCCGCGGCCGTCGACCGCCTGGCCGCCGTCGACCCGCAGGCCGCCCGCGCCCTGCGCGCGGCCTGGGCCGAGCACTGCCGTGCGGCCGGCGACCGGCTCGGCGCCGTGGAGGCGGCCTGGCCGGACGTGGCGCTGCGCCCGTCGATCGCCGCCGACCTGCGGGACGCCGTCGCCCTCGGCGGCCCCGTCCGCGGCCGGGCCCTGCCGTACCTGCTGGCCCTGGACGCCGGTGACGCCACCCGCGCGCTGGCCCGCGCCGTCCTCGACGGCGACGGCGACCCGCACACCACCGGCCGCTCCGCCCTGGCGACCGCGCTCGCCGACCTGCCCGCCGCCGACCCGGCCACGGACCGTGAACTCGCCACCGCCGCCGCCCGGGCCGCCGTCCGCGACGGCGGCTTCGGCGGTGCCGACGGCAGTGGCCCCGGCGGCGCGGCCGAGAAGGCGCTGTTCGACCGGCTGCTGCGCCGCGCCGACCCGTTGGCCGCCGCCGATCTGGCCCGCCCCCGGCCGCTTCCCCGCCTCCGCACGGCCGCCCCCGTGTACACCGCCGCCGACCGTCCGGGCACGCTCCCGGTCCTGGACGCCGCCCTGCTCGCCTCCGGCTCCCTGCTGGTCGCCTGCGGCCAGGCGGGCGTCCGGCTGCTCGCCCCCGACGGCCGCACCCGCGCCCGCTGGGACACCCCCGCCGACCGGCTCGTCCTCGCCGATCACGGCGGCAGTGCGCTGCTGGTCGCCGACCACGGCCCGGAGTCGAGCGCCTTCGCCCGCCTCGACCTCGCCACCCGCGCCGTCCGGCCCTGGACCACCCTGCGGGCCCGCCGGGTGGCGCCGTCCTTCGACGGCCGGCACCTGCTCGCCGAGGACGAGGGCGCCCTCGTCGTGCTCGACACCCTGACCCCGCGCCCGACCGCGGTGTGGCGCGAACTCGGCGGCGAGCAGCGACTGCTGGGCGGCATTGCCCGCACCCCGGACGGCTGCGCGGCCGTCGTCCGCTCGCCGCTGCCCGACGGCTCCCCGCCCACCGAGGTGTGGCGCTGGGACCTGCCCGGCTGGGAGCTGCGCGGCCGTCTGCGGGTGGACGACACCCTCGCCGGCACGGCCCTCACCGACGCGCCGCTCGACCCGGTCGCCCTGGCCGGCGGCAGCCTGCTCACCGCCTCCGCGGCGGAGCCGGAGCGCACCCTGCTGCGCTGGACCTCCGACCTCCCCGCCGTCGAACTGGGCGTCGAAGGCCGGGCGTTGACCGGCCCCGCCGCCGACGGCGAGCACTGGGCGCTGGCCGTCCCGGAAGGGTCGGACCTGCGCGTCCACGCCGGCACCGGCCCGTCCGCCGCCCCCGCGCTCACCCTGCTCGTCCCCGACGCCTCCGATCCCCGGATCGGCGTGCGCCGTCACGCCGGCACCGTCACCTACTGGCACCGCTCCGGACGCGTCCTCGCCACCTCCGCCGACGGCACCGCCCTGCTCGTCAACCTCCGGGTGACCACCGGCTGACGGGCCGCCACCCCCCGCTCGGCGAGCAGAAGGATTCGGCGGATTCCCACCCCCGGGGAGGACTACCCTACGAACATGCGCCGCTACCCAGTGCGGCCGGTTGAGGAGGATTCCCGTGTCGTCTCCCTGTGACCCCGCCTACGCCCGCGCCGGCGATGTGAGCACCGCCGTCATGGTGATGGACTCGCGGCTGAAGGCCATCTACGACGGCAAGAGCGGCACCGACCCCGAACAGCAGCGACTGGCCGACGAGTTCGTCGCCTCGATGGGCCCGGAGGACGCGGACGCGCTGCTGGACGGGGTCTGCACGCTCATCTACATGTACATGGACTGGCTGCGGACGGTCTGCGAGCGCCACGACAAGGACGTCATCGAGCACGTGGTGCCCACCCTGGTGGCCACGATGCGGATGATGCCCAACACCTTCCGCCCCGAGGTCATCCCCACCATGGCCGGCCTCCTCATCGCCTCGGGCACCGGCCTGAGCCCCAACCTGTGGCGCGCCCAGTACGGCGACTGGACCCGCGCCGAGATGAACCCCCTGGAGGCCACCGCCGTCCTGCTGGCGGAGCAGATCAACCGCATGGTCGGCGACGACCAGGAGTTCGCCACCCGCCTGATCACCGAAGCCCTGGCCGTCACCGACGACAACTGACCTATCGTTGCAGCGTGGAGCTACGGACCCTGCGCTACTTCGTGGCCGTCGCCGAGGAACTCCACTTCGGCCGGGCCGCCACCCGACTGCACATCAGCCAGCCGCCGCTGAGCCGGGCGATCAAACAGCTGGAGGCCGACGTCGGGGCCCTGCTCCTGGTCCGCTCGCCCAGGGGCGTCAGGCTCACCCCGGCGGGCGCGGTGCTGCTCGACGAGGCGCGATCCCTGCTCGACCACGCCGACCGCGTCCGCTTCCGTGTGAGCGCGGCGACCGGCGCCGCGACCATCACCGTCGGCATCCTGGGCGACGGCACCGATCCGGCGGTGGCCAGGCTCGCCGCCGCCTACCGCCGTCACCACCCCGGCGTCGACATCCGCGTCCGCGACACCGACCTCACCGACCCGACCTGCGGCCTGCGCGCCGGACTGGTCGACGTCGCCCTGACCCGGGCGCCGTTCGACGAGACCGCCCTGACGGTGCGCACGCTGCGCACCGATCCGGTCGGCGTGGTCCTGCGCGCCGACGACCCGCTGGCCCGCCGCGACCGGCTGCGGCTGGCCGAGTTGAGCGGGCGACGCTGGTTCCAGTTCCCCCGGGGAACCGACCCGGTCTGGCAGGCGTACTGGAACGGCGGCACCCCGCGCGAGGGCCCGGTCGTCCGCGCCGTCCAGGAGTGCCGGCAGGCCGTGCTCTGGAACGGCACGATCGGCCTGGCCCCGCTCCGGCACGAGGTGGCCGCGCAGTTGACCGTGGTGCCGCTGACCGACATGCCGCCGAGCCGGGTGGTGGCGGTGTGGAACGAGGGTGACGCCAACCCGCTGATCCGCTCCTTCGTCGAGATCGCGACAGCCGTGTACTGCCGTTAGCCGGCGACGCGGGCCGGCTACCCGTCCGGGGTCTCGTTCGGGTTCTCGTCCGGGTGGAGGGCGTCGAGGACGAAGGTGAGGCCGAAGGTGAACTCGTCGGCGCAGTCGTAGCCGGGCTTGAGGACGTGTTGGGTGGCCAGTTCGGCGAGGTGGGGGTAGGCGTCAGCGGGCATCCCGCTCGGGATGGCGTCCGCGATCTCGGCCGATTCCGTCCCGCCCTTGAACGGCAGGCCGACCTCCTGGAGCACGAAGCCGTACAGGTAGCTGTCGATCAGTGAGACCGCGTGCGCCGTCATCGGCACCGAGAATCCGCCGGCGCGCAGCGCGCCGATGACGGCGTCGTGGTGGCGAAGGGCCGCCGGGCCGGGCTGGGAGCCAGGGCCTGCCGGTGTGGAGCCGGCACGTGGGCGACCCGCTGCCGGCGAGCAACCTGACGCGCCGGGTGGACTTCGCGCTGTTCATGGTGGAGGCGCTGACCGCGGACGCCCTCGTCCGGGAGGCCCCGGCGATCGTCGGCCGCCTGACCCCCAGCGCGCTCGCCCACACCGGCGCCACCCGCGACCAGGACTGAGGGCCGTCGTGCGCTCCGGTCGTCCCTCCGGCCGGTCCGGACGTGTCACCGCGGTCACCGTCCCGGAAAGCCGCTGACCCGACCACAGATGTCGACGTCACTCCAGGAGCTCGGCGAGGAGGACCCGCAGCCGCTCGTCCTCGCCCATGAGATCCTCCACGAGGCCGTGGCGGACGATCCTGCGGTCGTTCTCGGCCAGGTACGCGACCTCGCCCCGCCGGCCGCCGTCCAGGGCGGCGGGGCCGAGCGCCCGGAGGGCCTCGCAGCCGCCCGCGGTGTCGGCGCCCGACTCGACGGCGTGCAGCGCGGCGTCGGCGAGCCGACCGAGATCGACGGTGTCGGGATGCTCGATGTCGAGGAGGGCGAGCGCGGCGGCGGCGGCCTTCCGCGGGTCGTCGAGCAGCCTCTCCAGCCGGGGGACCAGGGGCTGGCCGGCCACGCCGAGGGACGCGGCGGCGCGCAGCGCGCCGACCACGGTCCGGTGGTGCCACGGCTCGCCGCCGGCGGTGCGGTCGAGGACGGCGGCGAGGAGGTCGACGGCCTGTTCGGCGTCGCCGTCGATCTGCCACAGGGCGCGCGCGGTCGCGACGTCGTTGTCCTGCCGGGCGTGGCGGGTCGGGCGGCGCTCCTGGTCGGCCGCCGCCTGGAGGGCCACGAGGGCGGGGAGGAGGCCGGCGGCGGCCGGGCCGAGGTCGGCGGCCGCGTTCAGTGCGTCGGTCGTCTCCCGTACGGCGGGCGCCTTCGGCGTGGTGAGCCGTTCGGTGATGGCGGCAAGGAGCACCCGCGGGTCGCCCGTGACGTCGTAGTGGGCGCGGGCCACCGAGATCGGCCCGGTGGCGGCTGCCAGGACGGCTCCGGCGTGCTCGCGGACGGTCGCCGGCGCACCCATGGCGACGGCGGCGACGGCGGACGCCGCGTAGGGGAAGCGGGGGAGCACCGCGGACAGCTCGGGCAGGGCGGCGACGGCGCGAGGGCCCCACCGTTGCACCAGGCCGACCAGGGCGGCCGTCCGGTTGTCGTCGATTCCCCCGGAGGCCAGGTGGGAGCGGACCGCGGCGAGCAGGTCCGGGTCGAAGGGCACGGCCGCCGCGCGGTGGCCCGCGGCGGCGAGGCTGTGGGGGCGGCGGTCGAGGTGCCGGGCGAGCAGCGGGGTGGCCCGCCGGGGGTCGACGCGCACCAGCGCGGCGAGGGCCCGGTCGGCGGCTTCGTCGTCCGGCCCGGCGGCGAGCTCGGCGAGGAGGGGCGCGGCGTCGGCGGCGAGGGTGCCGAGCAGACCGAGCAGGTCCTGCGCCTCGGGGTGGGCGGCGAGTTCGGTGACGGTCGGCAGCAGCCGCGCCGGGGCGCTGCGGGAGAGCCGGCAGGCGTGGCCGGCCGCCCGCAGGGCTTCGTCCCGGACGCCGGGGCGCGGGTCGCGCAGCGCGGCTTGCAGCAGGGTGAGGGCCGCCTCGCGGTCGCGGTCGGTGTCACGCTGCAGCAGGTTGTCGACGATCGTGTCGAGGGGCGCGCGGCAGTGGGGGCCGTACCGGTCGACGCCGTGCTCCCCGGCGGGTAGCAGTCGGAGCACGGCACGGTGGTGGACGGTGGTCCACCGTTCCTCGATCTCAAGGTGGACGAGGAGCGCGGCCAGCCGCACCCGGGCGGGGGTGTCGTCGCCGAGCAGCGCGTCGGCCTCGGCGGAGGCCGCCGCGAGGTCCGATCGGCCGAGGGCGACGAGGAGTTCGGCGCGCACGCCCGGGTCGGTCTCGACCGTCCAGCGGTCCCGGAGGGCCATCGTCACGCTCCCGCTGCGGCGGGTGTGGCCGACGGCCCAGGCGGCGGCCGGCCGGACGGCCGGGTCGGGGTCGGCCAGCAGCGGTAGGAGGAGCGGCAGCTGTGAGGCGACCGCGTCCCGCACCACGCCTTCCCCGATCCCGCACTCGTCCTCGCTCCCGGCCATTCCGCCCAGCAGGCGCAGAACGACCACCGGACGGATCCCGGCGGCGGCGATCCGGGCCAGGTAGGGCGCCGCGGCCGCACTGGCCGGGTGCACGGTGCCCTGGTGCAGGAGGCACGAGTACAGCTCGGACAGCGCTCCCTCGGCCGCCTCGTCGTCGTCGCCGGCGAGCGTGCGCAGCAGCTCGGGAAGGCCGTCGGCGGGTCCGTAGGCGTCGGTGACACGGGCCCAGGGGTGGTCGTCGAGCCCGGCGAGGGCGGTGGCGAGATCCATGGGCAGGATCCTCACAGGCCGGACTGACAACGCGTCCGGTGCCGGGTCCCCGACGCCGAGCCCGACTTGGTGGAGACCGCGGACTCAGCCCTCGTCGGGCTCCGCGATCGGCCAGGCGATCTCCAGGCGGTTGTCCGGGTGGTCCGGAGTGCCGGTCCAGCGGCGGTAGATCATCCGGGCCGGGCCCCCGAAGGCGAAGCCGTGCTCGGTGATCCAGCCGGCGACGGCGTCGTACGCCCCGAGGATCCGCGGGAACGCGGCGGCCTCGCCCTCGACCTCCGTGCAGGCGAGGGTGCTCGCGGGCAGTTCGCGCACGGCCATGCCCTCGGGCAGGTCCGAGGGCTGCGCGCCGTCCTCCCGGAACGGCAGGCAGGCCTCGACGAGCGTCGCGTTCTCGTCGTCGCACACCCCGTGGAAGCGGACGAAGGCGGGCCCGGCGAAGGTCAGCGGGCCGCGGCCGGCGACCTCGTACATCTCCTGGTACGCGCCGCGCAGGAAGGCGTCCAGCCCGGAGTTGTCCAGGGTCGCCCCGCGGACCAGGATCCGTTCGGCGGCGCCCTGGCGGACGGTGACACGGTGGGTCATCTCTGCTCCTTCGGTCAGTCGGCTCAACAGGCTGTGGACCACGGAGCGCTGCACCTCCAGTCGCCGCTCGGCCGCCCGCAACTGCTCCCGCAGGGCGGCGGCGAGCCCCTCCTCCTCACCGAGCAGCCGGCTCAGCTCCTCGACCGGGATGTCCAGTTGCCGCAGCGCCCTGATCAGCTGCGCCGTCCGTACCTGGTCACGCCGGAAGTACCGGTAGCCGCTCACCGGGTCGACGAACGCGGGCACCAGCACGCCACTGGCGCCGTAGTACCGGAGCGCGGTGACCGAGAGGCCGCTGGCCTGCGAGAACTGCCCGATCGGCAGCAGGTTTCTCCTGTCCACGGCGTCGACTGTGCCGTCTCGTGCCACCTGAGAGTCAAGCCCGGTGTCCCGGAACGGCCCCGGGAGCGGGCGGGCACGGGGTGACGGGGGATATCGAGATATGTAGTATCCCGATTGTGCTGATGGGTGAAGGCGTGGAGTGGGGTCTGCACTGCTGTCTGGCGCTGGCGTGGCTCGATGAGCAGGCGCCGATTCCCGCCGGGCGGTTGGCGGAGATCTTCGAGCTGCCGCCGGTGTATCTCAAGAAGCGGCTGCAGCCGCTGGTCAAGGCCGGCGTGCTCGTCTCGGTGGCGGGGGCGCGCGGGGGGTACCGGCTGGGGCGGGCACCCGAGCGGATCACGCTGATGGATGTCGTGGCGGCCGTGGAGGGGGCGACCGAGGCGTTCCGCTGCACCGAGATCCGGCAGCGCGGTGCGGGCGTGGAGGCGGTGGGCGGGGAGTTCGCGAAGCCGTGCGGGGTCGCCGGGGCGATGCGGCGTGCCGAACTCGCCTGGCGGCGGGAGCTGGCGGCGCAGACGATCGCCGACCTGCTCGCCGTGAGTCCGCCCGGCGCTCCGGACCGGATCCGCCGCTACCACGAGCGCCTCGGGTCCTGACGGCACATCGACGACCGGCCCGGCCGAGCGGCCGGGCCTTCCTGTGGAGGGGAATCGGGATGTTCAATGTCTCGTTAAGCGGATCGAAGAAGGCCGCGACGCCGGGCGAGGCGCCCGGGCGGGACGTGCTCGGCGCCGTCCCGGCGCTGGCGCTCGGCACCTTCGCGGTCGGCACCGACGCCTTCGTGGTCGCCGGCTTCCTGCCCGAACTCGCCGCCGACCTCGGCGTCCCGACGGCCACCGCCGGGCAGGCCGTCACCGTCTTCGCGGTCGCGTACGCGCTGCTCTCACCGCTGCTCGCCACCCTGGCCGCCCGGCTGCCCCGCCGCCGACTGCTGGTCGGCGCGCTCGTCGGCCTCGCGCTGGCCAACCTCGCCTCCGCCCTCGCGCCCGACTTCGCCGTGCTGCTCGCCTCCCGGGTGGCCGCCGCGGCCGCCGCTGCGGCGTTCACGCCCAACGCGGGCGCCGTCGCGGCCTTCCTGGTCCGCCCGCAACGGCGGGCCCGGGCGCTGGCCGTGGTGGTGGGCGGGCTCACCGTGGCGACCGCGCTCGGCGTGCCGCTGGGCGGCCTGGCCGGCCAGTGGACGGGATGGCGCTGGGCGCTCGGCGCGGTGGCGGGGCTGGCCCTGCTGGTGGCCGGGGCGGTCGCCGCCCTGCTGCCGTACCTGCCGGGCAACCCGCGCGTTGCGCTGCGCGAACGCCTCGCCGTGCTGCGCCGCCCGGCGGTGCGGGCGATCCTGCCGCTGACCGTGCTCGGCATGGCGGCGGCGTACACGGTCTACGCGTACAGCGTGCCGGCGCTGGCGGCGGTCGGCCTGACGGCCCGCGACACGGCGTGGGCGCTCGGCCTCTACGGCGTCGGCGCGATCCTCGGCAACCTCGCCGCCGGGCTCGCCACCGACCGCCTGGGCGGCGTGCGGGTACTGCGGGCCGGCTACGTCGTGATGGCCGCAGGGCTCGCCGGCCTCGGCGCCCTGGCCGCGAGCGGCACGCACGCGCCGGCGCTGGTCGGACTGCTGATGGTGGCCTGGGGAGCGGGCAGTTGGTGCCAGACGCCCCCGCAGCAGCACCGCCTGATCGCCGCCGCGCCGGGGGAGGCGCCGCTGGTGGTGGCGCTGAACTCCTCCGCCATCTACACCGGCATCGGCACCGGTACCCTGATCGGCGGCCTGACCGCCGGCCCGGGGGCGACCACGATGTACGTGGCCGCCGCCGGACTGGCGCTCCTCGCGCTCGCCTACCTGTCGCTGACGGCAGGAGAACGGACCACCACCTCGTGAACGACGAACTGGCGCTCCCCGGCACGGATCTCGCGCGGCACACCCTGGCGTTCGCGCGGAGCCTGCTCCCGCCCGCGCTGTGCCACCACAGCGTGCGGACCTACCTCTACGGACGCCTCCTCGGCGAGCGCCGCGGACTGCGGCCGGACCACGACTACGACGACGAACTCCTCTTCCTGGGCTGCGTCCTGCACGACTGCGGGCTCAGCGCGGAGGGGAACGGCGACCAGCGGTTCGAACTGGACGGCGCCGACCTCGCCGTCCGCTTCCTGGAGGGGGAGGGCGTGGCGGCGGACCGCACGGAGGTGGTGTGGGACGCGATCGCGCTGCACATGGACCGCGAGATCGCGGAGCGCAAGCGCCCGGAGATCGCCCTCGTCGCCCTCGGCGCGGGCTTCGACCTGGGCGGCGGCCCGGAGAAGCTCCCGCCCGGCTACGCGGACCGCGTCCACCGGACGCTGCCGCGTCTGCACACGGCGGCGGTGCTGCACGACGCCATCGTCGGCCAGGCGCTCGAAAATCCCCGGAAGGCACCGCCGTTCACGATGCAGGGCGAACTCCTCCGGCAGGCGACCGGCGGGAGCTGGCCGGCCTGGGAGCAACTCGCCCGATCGGCGGGGTGGAACGACTACGAGGGCTACCGGCCCGCCCCGCCGACCGCGAACTGAGGCGGGTTTCAGGCGGCTTCGAGCCGGTCGAGGGCGGCGGCTGCCCGGCGGAGCCATCGTGATCCGTCATGATCCTTGAGAGCGACGAGTCTTGACCGCCTGACCGCGTCGTTGTCGCCCAAGCCCTCCCCCGGATCTCCCCAAGGCCGGGCCACGGTCGTGGGGACATCCGGGGAAGGCGGAGCCTCAGCGGAGGTCCGGCCCGCCGAGGGGGAGCGGCGGCAGTTGCTGCGGTGCCGCGAGGGTACTCGTGCCCGCCGCCGGGTCGCACAGGGTCTTGGCGATGAGCGAGCCGATCGGCTGTCCACTCGCCGAGTCGTCCTTGCCCACGTACGGGTTGTGCGACAGGGCGAACTGCCGGCGACCGTCGCGGCTGCCGAGCAGCAGGGTGCTCCAGCCGGGGAGGCTGCCGTCGTGGCCCCAGGCCGGTTCGCAGCCCGGGCCCAGGTCGACCTGGAGCACGCCGAGCCCGTACCGGCCGCCCTCGATCGTGGTCGGTACCGTGTCCGTCAGCGCGGCCATCTCGGCCGGCCGCAGCAGCTTGCCGCCGAACAGCGCGGCGTGGAAGCGGGTGAGGTCGGCGGTGGTCGAGATGCCATTGCCGGCCGCGTCCACGAGGGTCGGGTTGAACCCGGTGATGTCGGCGGGCCCGGCCGGCATGGCGAGGTACGCGTGGGCGTGCGGGCCGCGGAGGCCGCTCTCGGAGCCCGGGAACACCGTGTTGTCCAGGTGCAGGGGCCGGACGATCCGGCGCTCGACCTCGCGCTGCCAACTGTGCCCGGTGACCTTCTGGATGATCATTCCGGCGAGGACGTAGTTGGTGTTGGCGTAGTGCCAGCCCTGCCCGGGCGCGAAGTACGGCTGGTGCTCGGCGGAGATGGCGGCCAACTGCTCCGGCTTGTAGTCCCGGTAGCGCGTCGTCCCGTACGCGTAGTCCTGCAGGTCGGCCTCGGTCCTGGTCTTGAACCGCTCGTCGTCCGTGTAGTTGAACAGGCCGCTGGTGTGGTTCAGCAACTGCCGGACGGTGATCGCCCCGCCGTTCGGGACGACCCCCGGCAGATGCTGCTCGACCGGGTCGTCCAGGCGGAGCCGGCCCTCCCCGACCAGCTGGAGGACGACCGTCGACACGAAGGTCTTCGTCACGCTGCCCATCCGGAACCGGCCGTCCGGCTTGGCGGGCTGTCCGGTGGCGAGGTCGGCGGTCCCGGCGGCGCCCCGCCACGGGGAGCGGCCGGGGATGCGGATCTCCGCGAGCGCGGCGGTCATCCCGCCGTGGTCCACGAGGTCCCGCAGCTCCTGCTGTCCGTCGACGCGCGGGCGGCGCGCCTCCGCCGACGTGGCCGCCCCGTCCGCCGCTGTCGCCACCGCTGCCGGGGCGAGTGCGACGACGGTGGCCCCGGCCAGGGCGACGGCGGCGAGCCGCTTCCCCAGCCGGCCACGCCGGTGCGATGTCCGAGCCTGAACGATGGTCATGGTTCCCGCCCCTTCCCGCCCGGCGGCCCCGGGCCGTCAGCCCCATGATCACACCCGCCGTACGCCCCGCACGTCCTCCTCCGGGGGCAGCGGCGTGCATCGGCGGCGGGGATGACATCGAATCAAATCATCGTCAGGTTGCTTGACTTGGTCTTTCGGCCCGGCCGTGCCGCCGGCCGTGCCGCCGGGGTGGACCGGTGTTGCCTGATTGTTCGATCGTACGTGAATATACGTACTATCAGTCGTGGCCTCACCGAGACCGAGGAGCACCTCCGCATGCCCGTGACACCGATCGCTCCCGCCCGCCCGGGCTGGACGCTGGTCCTGCTGGCCCTGGGACAGGCCGTCTTCGCCCTGGACCTCAACATCGTCTTCGTCGCCTTACCCGAGATCGGCACCGACCTCGGCTTCCCGGGCCAGACCCAGCAACTCGTGGTCAGCGCCTACGTCGTGTTCGCCGGGGGCTTCCTGCTGCTCGGGGGCCGCGCCTGTGACCTGCTCGGGCGGCGGCGGGTGTTCGTCGGCGCGCTGGTGCTCTACGCGCTGTCCTCGCTGGCCGGAGGGCTGGCCCGGTCGCCCGAGGTCATCGTGGCCGCCCGGGTCGTCCAGGGGATCGGCGGGGCGCTGCTGCTGCCGTCGATCCTCTCCCTGGTCAACACGCTGTTCGAGGAGGGGCCGCGGCGCAACCGCGCGCTCGCCGTCTGGGGCGGCGCGGGCGCCAGCGGGCTGACCCTGGGCGCACTGCTCGGCGGGGTGCTCACCCAGGGCTTCGGCTGGCCGGCGGTCTTCTTCGTCAACGTGCCGCTGGCCGGGGCCATCGCGCTCGCCGCCGTGTTCGTCATCCCGCCCGACCCGGCGCGGACGGAGCGCCGCCGCTTCGACCTGCCGGGGGCGCTGACCGTGACGGCGGGCGCCACGCTCCTGGTCTTCGCGCTGGTCGAGGGCCCCGAGCGCGGCTGGGCCGACCCGTGGATCCTCGGTGCCCTCGCCGCCGCGCTCGTCCTGCTCGCCGCCTTCGCCGTGGTCGAGACCCGCAGCGCCGACCCGCTGATGCCGTTCCGGCTGTTCCGCAACCGCAGCCTGAGCGCCGGTGCGGCGATCACCTTCCTCTACATGGCCACCTTCGGCGTCCTGCCGTACTTCCTCACCGTGCTGCTGCAGAGCGTGCACGGCTACAGCGCGCTGCAGAGCGGACTCGCCTTCCTCGCCCCCTCGCTCGCGATCGCCGCCGGCACCCAGCTCGGTGAGCGGCTCACCACCCGGGCGGGCCTGCGGCCCACCCTGCTCGGCGGGTTCGCGGTCGGCGCCGTCGGGACCGCCGCGCTGGCCGCGGGGTTCGACGCGGACGCCGGCTACCTCGCGCTGCTGCCCGGGCTGGTGGTCTCCGGCGTCGGCCAGGGCGTGGTCTGGACGGCCATGTGGATCGCGGCGGCCGCCGGGACCGCCGCGCATGAGCAGGGCATCGCCGGCGGCGCCGCGTCGACCACGATGAACCTCGGCAACGCGATCGGCCTCGCGCTGTTCACCGTCGTCGCCGACGCGGGCACCGACGGGCTGAGTGGTGAGGGGCTGGCCCGCGCCACGGCGGACGGCGGGTTCCTGGTGGTCCTGCTCACGGCGGGGGGCATGCTGCTGGGCCTGCTGCTCGCGCTGACCCTGCGCCCGGCGCGCGCGGACGCCGCCACGGCCGTTGCCCCCGACTGCCCCATGGCCGTGTCGGGTTGACCGCCCCTCGCGTGGGCGGCCTGGGCCGGACGGTGCTTCCACCGTCCGGCCCAGGCCGCCCGTCGTCCCCGGACCCGGCCGGTCACCCCGCAGGCCGCCCGGCCGGTCGCCGCGCCCGGGGGTCGGGCCAGGAGAGGGCGAGTTCCGCGGAACGCAACCGTCGCCGCGTACCGAACCGGCCCGGAGAGCATTCGTGATCACTCGGTGTGATCAAGTGCATTCACCGAATGGCTCGGCTGAATAACGATGCACATGTGACATGTCACAGGCTATTGATGCGCGGTCGGTCGTGTGAGACGGTTCGTCACGCGCTTCGACGGCCTCCCTCCCCCCACGCCCGAGGCGCGTTCATATGCCCTTCCCCCACGAAGGAATGACGATGCGTCTACTCTCACGCATGCCCAGACTGCTGTCCGCAGTCGCCGCGGCAGGTGCCACTCTGCTCGGCATGGCCGCCGGCCCGAACCTGGCAGTCGCCGCCCCCACTCCCGCACCGGCCATATCGAGCCAGCACCGGGCCGCCGAAGGCTCGTCGGAGGTGCCCGGCAGCCCGTTCGCCGATCCCGAGAGCCCCGCCGCGCCGCAGGCCCGCCCGCTCACGGCCGCACAGCTGCCGCTGGTCAACCCGCTGTCCGTCACGGCGCCGGCGGAGACCGGCGCTGACAAGGGCCTGGCCAAGGCCGCACCGCGTGCGCTCGCGGCGGAGCCGGTCGCCGCCCAGTCGTGCACCCCGGCCGACTTCGCCGGCCGGACCGGGGCCGCCCTGGTCTCCTACGTCAAGGCCTCGACCCCCAAGTGCATCGGCTCGCTGTTCCAGCTCGGCGGCAGCCCGTACGCCTCGGCCCTGTTCCGCCAGAGCCAGATGGCGACGATGGCCGACGCCTTCCAGAGCGCCGCCGCCTCCTACCCCGGCGACAACTCCGCCGCCACCTGGCAGGTCGTCCTGTACCTGCGCGCGGGCTACTACGTGCAGGACAAGGACCTCGCGCACGTCGGCCCCTACGACGCGACGCTGACCGCTGCCGTGACCCGCGGCATCGACGCCTTCCTGGCCGGCCCGCACGCCGCGGACGTCACCGACGCGAACGGCCAGGTCGCGAACGACGTCATCATCCTCACCGACAGCGCCGGGCAGCAGGGCCGCTACCTGAACACCTACCGGCAGCTGCTGAACGGCTACACCAGCGCGTACGACAGCTCGAAGAACCTGCTCACCTACGTCAACAGCGCCCTCTCCGCGCTGGACCGGGGGCACGAGAGCAAGTCCTTCGTCGACGCGGTGACCGCGGACCCGGGCATCATCGATACCCTCGACGCGTTCACCCGCAACCACCACGACCTGCTCGGAACCTACCCCGGCTTCCTGGTCTCCAACGCGGCCATCGAGCTGACCCGGTTCGTGACGTACCCGGCGTTCCAGGCCAGGATCCGCCCGCTGGCCAAGGCCCTGCTCGACAGCTCGTCGATGACCGGCCCCACCGCCGCGCTGTGGGTCGGCACGGCCAACACGGCCGCGGACTTCGACAAGGGCCAGTGCTCCTACTACGGCGTCTGCGACCTGAAGCAGCGGCTGGCCAAGGCCGTGCTGCCGATGAGGCAGACCTGCAACGCCACCCTCACCGTCCTGGCCCAGGACCTCACCGCGGCCGAACTCGCCGCCGTCTGCGCCGACCTCAAGGGTGAGGACGCGTACTTCCACGGCCTCGTCCGCGACAACGGCCCCATCCCCGGCCAGTACGAGTCGTCCGTGCAGCTCGTGGTCTTCGCGAGCCAGGGCGACTACCAGACCTACGCCGGCGCGATGTACGGCGCGAACACCAACAACGGCGGGGTCACCCTGACCGGGACCCCGACCGACCCGGCCAACCAGCCGGTCTCCCTGATGTACCGGCACCCGAACGAGAACGGCTTCACCGCCCGGATCTGGAACCTCAACCACGAGTACGCCCACGTCCTGGACGCCCGCTACAACCTCAAGGGCGACTTCTACCAGCAGACCAGCGTGCCCGACCTGTGGTGGATCGAGGGCGTCGCCGAGTACGTCTCCTACACCTACCGCGGTGCCACCGACCTCAACGCGGTCTCCGAGGCCCCCAAGCACACCTACGCGCTCAGCACCCTGCTCCAGAGCACGTACCTGAACAGCGACGTCGTCCGCACCTACCACTGGGGCTACCTGGCCGCCCGCTACATGATCGAGCGGTTCCCGGGCGTCGTCCAGACCATGCTCGGCCTCTTCCGCACCGGCGACTACGCCCGCGGCTACGCCTACTACAACTCCATCAGCACCGGTTACGACGGCGACTTCACCCGGTGGGTCGACACCTGCGCCACCGACACCTGCCTCACCGCGGGCATCCCGAAGGCGGCCTTCGACGCCACGGTGCGGGACCTGAACGTCCAGCTGACCGACCGCTCCACCGAGACCGCCGGCAAGGGCAGCATCACCGGCTGGGCCTGGAACTTCGGCGACGGCACCACCGGTACCGCGGCCTCCCCGTCGAAGTCCTACCGCGCTGCCGGTACCTACACGGTCACCCTCACCGTCACCGACAGCAACGGCAAGACGGCCACCACGACCCGGACCGTCACCGTCACCGCCCCGGCCGCACCGGCGGCCTGCACCGACCCCGACGCCCGGAAGCTGGACTACAACTGCTTCCGCACCGGCCGCTCGGCCGACGCCGGAAGCTTGGACCAGATGTACATCTACATGCCGGCCGGTACCACCACCCTGACCGTCTCCACCACCGGCGGCACCGGGACCGCCTACCTCTACTACAGCCCGGACCGCTGGGCCTCCACCACGGACTACGCCGCCTCCTCCAGGAACAGCGGCACCACCCAGACCGTGACCGTCACCAACACCACGGCCGGCTACCGCTACATCACCCTCTACGGCAAGACCGCCTTCAGCGGCGTCACCGTCACCACCCAGTACTGACGCGGCACCCGGCCACCGTGTGAACGGCCCGGGGCGGACGGTGGAGACGCCGTCCGCCCCGGGCCGCCGCGCTCAGTCGGCGGAGGAGTCCTGCCGCTGGTCGTCGCGGGCGCCGGACAGCACGGCGTCGAGCAGGCCGGGGTAGCGGGCGTCGAGGTCCTCGCGGCGCAGGTGGAGGATGTTCTCCCGGCCCGAGGGCTGCTGGTGGATGACGCCGCTGTCGCGCAGCACCCGCCAGTGGTGGGTCATCGTCGACTTGGCGGTGATGCCGATCGCGGCGAGCACGCTCCCGCAGTTGTGCTCCCCGCCGCCGTTCAGGACGCGGACGGCGGAGAGGCGGACGGGGTTGCCGAGAGCGGTCAGGACGTGTTCGATCCGGATCTGCTCGCGGGCGGGATGGCGGTAGCTCATGACCCCACCGTAACGCGAGGATTGACGGCAGCCGCCGGCCCGGCGCCGGTCGGTCGGCATGCACCGGCCGGTCCGACGCCCGCCCGCCGCACACCCGGGGGCGGGCGTGGGGCGGGCCGGACGTCGGCGGGCTCAGGAGTGGATGCCCTGGCCCGGCGTCAGGATCCCGGCCGGGTCGAACCGGTGCTTGGCGGCCACCGCGCGCCCCCACTGGGTGCCGTAGTGGCGGCGCCACTCGGCGGGCGTCACGTCCGGGATCGCGCCGATCAGGTACCGCTTGCCGCCGAGTCGCACCGCCAGGTCGTGCAGTCGGCGGTTGCGCCGCAGCGCGGCGGCGTGGTCGGCGCCAGGGAACGGGAAGGACAGCAGGTCGAAGTGGAAGCCGACGGGCTCCTTCGGCATCACGGTCATCGGGCGGGTGAACACGTCGGTGCGGAACGGGTAGAAGAGCAGCAGGCCGGCGCCCAGGTCCTCCGGCGTCAGCATCGCGGTGGCCTCGCGCATGAACGTTTCGGTGGTCGAGGCCGGCAGGAACAGGCTCAGCCACGGCTTGGGCTGCGACCAGAGGCCGGCCGCCTTCAGGTACCCGGCGAAGGCGTCCACCCGGAACGCGTACTCGCGCGCCGTCTGGTCGATGAACGTCGTGTCGGCCGCCACGCAGCGCAGGCCGCGCACCAGCTTCGCCCGGTCCGGCGCGGCGGTGCCGTCGTAGTGGACGACGCCCTCCACCTTGTAGCGCCAGCCGGTGCCGGCGGCGTTGCGCGAGACATCGCCGACGTGCAGGTCGAAGCGCCGCTCCAGCATCAGCTTCCGCTGGTCCGCGAGGTAGTCGGCCAGGTCGTCGTAGAACAGGTTGAGCACCAGCGCCCGCTCGCGGGCCCGTACCAGGCGCAGGGTGGCCCGGACGATGATGCCGGCCTGGCCGCCGCCGCCCAGCACGGCCTCGAACAGCTCGCGGTTGGCGCTCGCCGAGGCGGTCACCAGCTCACCGGTGCCGGTGACCACGTCCACCGACTCGACCGTGTCCACCTGGAAGCCGAAGCGCTGCACACCGCCGCCGATGCCGCCGACGCTCAGCGTGCCGCCGACCGACAGGTGGAGGTAGTCCGTCAGGCTGGGCGGCATCCAGCCCTGGGCGAGCGCGGCGTCGGTCAGCTGCGCCCAGGTGACACCGGCCTCGACCACGGCGCGGCCCGGGGTGATCCGGACGATGCGGTTCAGCCCGCGCGAGTCGATCGCGACGCCGCCGCGCACCTCGGCCTGGCCGTAGCTGGAGTGCGACTCCAGCTCCGCGGCGCTGCCGGTGCCGCTCTGGCCGTTCATCGCGACCGGGATGCGGTGGCGGCGGGCGAAGCCGACCAGGGTGGCGACGTCACGCACCGAGCCCGGGTGCAGCACGGCGCGCGGCGCGGCGGTCACCAGGTGTCCGAAGTCCCCGCCGAACCGGTCCAGCGTCCCGGCGTCGGTCACCAGGCTCCCGTCCAGCGGGGGCAGCGCGGCGAGGGAGGCGTCGGCGGTGGCCCCGGCCGCGCCGGCGGGGGCGTCGGCTGCGGCCCCGGAGGGGGCCTCCACGGCCCAGGAACGGCCGACGGTGTTCCAGCCGATGACGGTGGCCGCCGCGCCGACGATCACGCTGCGACGGGGCAGGGATGACTTGCTCATTACAGATAACTCCGATCAATCGTCATATGAGCAGTGTTGTATCGCAGTCGCCGCGTACACGCGCAATGGGCCGGACCTGAACACTTCGGTGACGTTCCGTCCCGGGCGTCACCGCGTCCGGGACGGGGGCGGTCTACACCACTGTCGGGACGGGTGCAAGATCCGGACAGTCGCGACACTCCGCCGTCATGTCCCTGACCAGCGGAAGGCGTCGGCTGACGGGGCGCCGGCGGCCGGGGGCGGTGGCCGGAAACCCGGTTGTCCGGCTGTGGTGATCGAGAGAGAGTGGAGTCGTCGGGATCAAGGGAACGACAACCGAGGGCGAGCTGGGCCTGGGAGAGCCCAAGGGCCTGTAAAGCCCCCGCTTCGGCTGTGGTGGTTCGAATCCATCCTCGCCCACCTCGGACCGCCCCGGGCCGTACCACGGCCCGGGGCGGCGTGCGTCCGGTCCCCGCGGGCAGCTGATCCACACCGGACCGGCACCGGATAGGCTCGGCCGCATGTTCGTTCTGGAGCTGACCTACACCGCGCCGCTCGACCGCATCGACGCCCTGCTGCCCGCCCACGTCGAGTGGCTCGGCCGGCACTACGAGGCCGGCACCTTCCTCGCCTCCGGCCGCAAGGTGCCGCGGGACGGCGGCATCATCCTCGCGGTGGGGGAGGACCGGGCGGCGGTCGAGGCGCTGGTGCGCACCGACCCGTTCGCCGTCGAGGGCCTGGTCGAGTACCGCGTGACGGAGTTCCTCGCCACCACCGTCGCCCCCGTCCTGGAAGCCCACCGGCAGCAGCTCCCCGCCTGATCCCGGCCTGATCCCCCGCCTGATGCCCGACTGATCCTCCGTCCGGCCGTCCACGGGGTCCGGGCCGCCGCCCCGCCGACGCCGCCCAGCCGGCGCCGAGCCACCGGCCCGGACGGCCCGCCCCGGTTCGGAGCCCGGTCGCACACTGGCTACGATCGGTGAGCACGGGGCAAGGAAGCGCCGGGCCGCGGTCCGGCGCACGGCGAGAAATCCAGTGGGAGTAGACGATGGCACACGCACGGGCCGGGCAGCCGGCGCAGCCGGGCGACCTGGTGGACGTGGCGCGGCTGGTGACGGCGTACTACACGCTGCACCCGGACCCGGAGGAGCCGGGCCAGCGGGTCGCGTTCGGTACCTCGGGCCACCGCGGTTCCTCGCTGGACGCGGCGTTCAACGAGGACCACATCGCCGCCACCACCCAGGCGATCTGCGAGTACCGCGCGGCCCAGGGCATCACCGGCCCGCTGTTCCTCGGCGCCGACACCCACGCGCTGTCCGAGCCCGCCCGGGCCACCGCGGTCGAGGTGCTGGCGGCGAACGGCGTGACCGTCCTGCTGGACAGCGCCGACGGCTACACCCCGACCCCCGCCGTGTCGCACGCGATCCTGACCCACAACCGGCGCAGCCCGCAGTCGCTCGCGGACGGCATCGTCGTCACCCCCTCGCACAACCCGCCCCGCGACGGCGGCTTCAAGTACAACCCGCCGAGCGGCGGCCCGGCCGGCTCGGAGGCCACCGGCTGGATCCAGGACCGTGCCAACGCCCTGATCCGCGAGGGCCTGCGCGGCGTCAAGCGGGTCCCGTACGCGCGCGCCCTGGCCGCCGCCACCACCGGCCGCCACGACTACCTCACCGCCTACACCGAGGACCTCGTCTCCGTCCTCGACCTGGACGCGGTCCGCGCTGCCGGCCTGCGGATCGGCGCCGACCCGCTGGGCGGCGCGTCCGTCGCCTACTGGGGCCGGATCGCCGAGACCCACCGCCTCGACCTGACCGTGGTCAACCCGGCCACCGACCCGACCTGGCGCTTCATGACGCTGGACTGGGACGGCAAGATCCGGATGGACTGCTCCTCGCCCGCCGCGATGGCCTCGCTGATCGCCCGCCGCGACGAGTACGCCATCGCCACCGGCAACGACGCCGACGCCGACCGGCACGGCATCGTCACCCCGGACGGCGGTCTGATGAACCCCAACCACTACCTGGCGGTCGCCGTCGACTACCTCTACCGCCACCGCGCCGAGTGGCCGGTGGACGCGGCCGTCGGCAAGACGCTGGTCTCCTCCTCGATGCTCGACCGGGTCGCCGCCGACCTCAAGCGCGAACTGGTCGAGGTGCCGGTCGGCTTCAAGTGGTTCGTCGACGGCCTGCTGGAGGGCTCGATCGCCTTCGGCGGCGAGGAGTCGGCCGGCGCGTCGTTCCTGCGCCGTGACGGCGGGGTGTGGACCACGGACAAGGACGGCATCCTGCTCGCCCTGCTCGCCGCCGAGATCACCGCCGTGACCGGCCGCACCCCGAGCGAGTACTACCGCGACCTCACCGACCGCTTCGGCGCCCCCTCCTACGCCCGCGTCGACGCCCCGGCGGACCGGGAGCAGAAGGCGCTGCTGTCCCGCCTGTCGGCCGAGCAGGTCACGGCCGGTGACCTCGCCGGCGAGCCGGTCACCGCCGTGCTCACCGAGGCCCCGGGCAACGGCGCGGCCATCGGCGGCATCAAGGTGTGCACCGAGAACGCCTGGTTCGCCGCCCGTCCGTCCGGCACCGAGGACGTGTACAAGATCTACGCCGAGTCCTTCCACGGCCCCGAGCACCTCGCCCGGGTCCAGGAGGAGGCGCGCACCCTGGTCAACGGCGTGCTCGCCGCCGGTCCGGCGAACGGCTGATCCGCGCAGCACCGCGACGGCCGCGGCCCCGGTGGGTGACCCGCCGGGGCCGCGGCCCGGTGTTCGGGCGGGGACGGTCTCCGGCCGCCGGCGACCCGGCCCGCGGCCGGCCGAGCTCAACGCGCCCGCGCGGCGATGGTTACGGAATTCCCATGGGCAGCACCGGGTGCCGGGCGCCCGCGAGGCATTGTCCGGGAGCCCGGCAGACCCCGTACGGGGGCTGCCCGTCGGCTGGCGGCCATGGGTCGGCCATGGGTCGACCCCGGTCCCGCGACGGGTCGGCAACGGGTCAACTACGGTTCAGCGTACGGCTGATGCCGGCCAGGACCGCCGTCGTGAGCAGCCAGCCGAGGGCGATGAGGGAGTAGCCGAACCACTGCTGGGCCCCGGTCCAGTACCAGGCGGTGCGCTGGCCGAGGCCGCCGATGGGGATCAGCAGGTCGAGGGTGTAGACGAGCGGGCTGAACGGGACGCTCTCGCCGGCCTTGACCTCGTGGGGCGTGCCGTGGCGGAAGACCAGGGTGCCGAGCAGCGCGAGGCAGGCCAGCCACAGCCCGGCCTGCCAGGGGCGGTAGCCGTAGCCGACGGTGGCGTCCAGCAGGCGGCCCCAGAGCCGGCCGGGTGCGCCCAGGGTGCGGCGGCGACGGCGTTGCTTCGCGAGGAGCACCCGCCGGGCGTCGTCGTCGTGGCCGATCCTCCGGTACCAGGCGGCGAGTTGCTCGTAGGGCTGGGGGGAGTAGCCGGGGAGCGCGGCCAGCCAGGCCAGCCGGCGGGCGACGGGTTCGGGGGCGGGGGTGGAGGTCTGGAGGGAGGCGTAGGTGAAGCCGTCCAGGCGGGTGTCGGCCGGCCAGCTGTGCTCGTTGTCGTGCAGGACGACGGTCTGCGCGTCCTGGAGGTCGACCGTGCCGATCGGGAGGGCGGCCGGGGTGAGCCGGAGGTCGCCGGCGGTCAGTCGGTTTCCGTCCAGGGCCACCGCGCCGCAGCCGTCCAGCACGGCGGCGTCGAGCGAGAGCCTGCTGCGGATCGCCGCGCCCGGGAGGCGGATCGAGCCGTTGGCGGTGAAGCCGCGGGCGAGGACGAGGGTGGAGGCGGTGAGGTCGTCGCCGGTGAACGCGTCGCCGCCGTGGTTGTCGATCCGGGCCCGCTCCATGAACAGCCCGCCGTTGAACCGGGCGCCGACCAGCCGCAGGCCGCCGCGGGCGTGGAACCCGCCGCGGGCGAAGCAGCCGCCGTCCATCACCAGGCCGCCCGCCCAGAGCGCCCAGACGCCCGGGGCACGCGCCGGGTCCGGGACCGGGACCGCGCCATCGGCACCGTCCGCACCGTCCGCGCTGTCCGTGCCGTCGGCGCCGAGCAGTTCGGTGGCGGTGAGCCGGGCGCCGCTGAGCCGCAGTTCGCCGGTGATCTGGGCCCGGGTGAGGGTCAGCCGCCCGTCGAGGACCGAGTTCTCGAAGAAGAGGTTGCCGTCGACCTTCAGCAGCCATCCGTCCAGCCCGGGTATCCGGCAGCCGCTCAGGCTGGTGGAGCGCAGCGTCGCGTCCCGCAGTACCACCTCCTCCTCGAAGTAGCAGTTCTCGAGGCGGAGTTCGCCGGCCGCCGCCAGTCCGCGCAGGTCGAGGCGCCCGGCGACGCGGGCGCCGATCAGGTACAGCGTCCGGACCGGGCCGACCGGTCCGGCGCTGCCGAGCAGGGCGGTCGTGATCGCCTCGGCGCGCACCGTGCGTGCCTCGCCCCAGGCCGCGCCGCCGACCGGATCGTCCGCGGCCGGGTCGCCGCTGCGCAGGTCCACCGCCGCGCCCGTGGCGCAGGCGTCCCACACCCGCCGTTCCGGTCCGGTCAGGTCCTGGTACGTCAGCATTCCGCCCCCTCGGTGTGATCATCCGCGGAGGCAGCCTAGTAGGGCGACCGACCGCGTCCGCAGTCGCGGCTCCGGGCCGCGGAGGGGAGGACCCGACCCTCCGCGCGCGCCGCATGGGGGCTTCGCTGGAGGGGAATCACCACGGGGTGAACAGCTGGGGGTACGGGCGGGGTTGGTACTACGGGCGGCTGCCCGGCTGGCTGCGCGGACTGGTCGTCCTCGCGGCCGGGTGGGGAGTCCTTCTCTGCGGTCAGGAGGTCGCCGAAGGGTACCGGGCAACCATGGTGTACCGGGCCGCGTCGGCCTGCGAGGTCGGGAACCAGGAGGGGGAGGGGAACGACGGGGAGGAGTGCGTGGGGCGCCGGGCGGTCACGGTGCTCGACCGTCGGCAGGGCGAGCACTGCACCTCCAACGGCGGCGGCGCGGGCGGTGCGGAGATCGGTGGTGGCGTGGGCGGTACCTCGTGCACGCCGTACCACGAGGTGAAGGTCGAGTGGCCCGGCCGGATCGCCTGGCTGGACGTCTCGTCGGCGACGTACGACGAGGTCCGCGCGGGAGACCCCGCCGAGGTCCGGCTGTGGCGCGACGAGGTGGTGGCACTGAAGGTGCGCGGCCACACGCACTCCTACGCGCCCTCCTCGGAGAGCGGGGTCCTGATGTGGATCGCGCTGGGCTGCCTGATCCTGGCGGCGGGCGCGTGGGGAGCGGTGAGCGGGCGGCTCTCGGGCCTGATCGCCTTCCCCAACTTCGGCTGGCTCTTCGTGGCCGTCGGGGTCGGAATGCTCGGCTCCATGGCGCTGTTCGGCGGACCCCTGCTGCTCTGGGGCTTCATGATCCTGTGGACCGGGTTCGCGGTCTTCTGGATCACGGGCGCCTGGCGGATGAGGTGACGGCCCCGGTGCGGCCCGCCGCCTGTCCCGGGTGCGGGGCCGCACCCGGGACAGGCGCTCGGACCCGCTCTACGGCGCCTCGTCCGGTTCCGCGCCGGGCGCGGCGTCGGGCGTGGCTGCGGGCGCGGTGTCGGCGAGGGTCCGCAGCTCGCCGGCCTCGCGCGGCAGGCCGTTGACGTCCAGCACCTCGCACAGGTTGGGCTTGAACTCCCAGGCCCCGGTGCTGTCGGCGATCGCCCGGATCACGGTGCGCTGCGCGTCCGTGAGCGGCTCGCCGTCGTCGTAGGCCTCGGTCGGGAAGACGATGTCGAGCAGGGCGTTGGCGACGGAGACGGCGTCGATGGCGTTGACCTCGTCCAGCACGGCGCACAGCTCGGCCAGCAGGGGTTCGGCCTGCTCGGACGGCAGGAGCGCCAGGGCGGTGGCCGCGTCGGTGGCCGGGTCGCCCGAGCCGAGGTACAGGTCGGCGAAGCCGGCGGCGTCCAGATCGCCGCGGAGCGCCTCGACGAGGGGCCCGGCGCCGGGACGGGCGGGGGAGCGGTGGGTGCGCACCCAGGTCAGGGCGGCACAGAAGCGGAGCAGCGGATCGTCGTCGGCGAGGTGCCGCTCCAGTGCCCGCAGGGTGTCGGGGCCCGCCTCGTGCAGGGCCAGGCCGAGCAGGATCTCCGCGCGGATCCGGGATTCGGGTTCGACGGTGAGGCGCCCGTGCAGGGCCTTCGCCGCCGCGTCTCCCGGCGCCGCGGCGAGCAGGACGACGGCGAGGCGACGGATCCCGGCGTCCTCGTGGGCGGCCTGGCCGGTCCAGGTCGGGACCGTGTCGGCGAGCACGGTGTAGACCTCGTGGTAGGCGGACTCGGCGCCGTGGTCGGCGAAGTGCTCGTCCGGGTCGGTGTCGTCGGCGGGAAGATCGGCGAGGATGCGCTTGAGTTCCCGGGCGGCTCCGAGGCTGCCGTCGCGCGTCGCGATGTCGGTCAGGAACTCCAGCAGCGCGGTCCGGGGTCCGGCATCGTCGACGCGGTCGGCCAGCGCCGCCATGTACCGGAACGCCGGACCGGTGGCCACCGTGATGGTGTGCTGGTGCAGCAGCAGGTCGGACAGCTCGCCCAGAGCCAGGTAGAAGGCCTCCGGGTCGCCGACGGCCAGGCCCTTGAGCAGGAACGGCACGTCCTCCGGGTCGCCGTAGAAGGTTTCGAGACCTTCCCACGGCACCTCCTCGACGCCGTGCAGCTCGCTCGGCACGGGCGCCGCGCGCCAGGTGTGGAGGGCGCGGGCGGCCGTGCCGAGGTCCTCGTCGCGGGCGAGGTCGAGGCCCTCGAACGTCACGGTGCCCAGCTCGGTGCGGGCGCGGGTGCGGGTGCCGTCGGTACCGGTGTCGGTGTCGAACACGCGCCAGTCCCCGACCGGGCCGCCACGGATGCCGGGCTCGACGTACCCCTCGGCGATGACCGCCCCGCCGGCGTCCACGGCGCGCCACAGTTCGACCGCCGCCCCGTCGACCGTGACGTCGGTGGGCATGACGTCCGCCGCCCGGGTGCCGTCGGCTCCGTACCAGCGCTCGGTGACGAGCACGCCGTCCCGCTCGGTGCGTTCGGCGCGGAGGGCGCCGTCGGCGTGGAACCGGCGCTGGACGATGCTGCCGTCGGCGGGCCACTCCTGCTCCCGCCGGGGCACCCCGTCCTTGTACTCGCGATCCAACAGCGTTGCGCCGTCCGGCCGGTAGCGCTTCAGCCGGTACGGGGTGCTGGCGTTCAGGTACTTCCTGCGCTCCACCTGTCGGCCGTCGGCGAAGTCGGCCTCCTCGTAGCCGTGGTAGAAGCTGTCGGGTTTGTAGTAGCTCGGCCCCTCCGTGTCGGAGGTGCTCTCCCACGCCTGCTCCCACAGTCGCCACGTCCCGACCGCGGCCCCGGTCGTCCCGTCGACGGCGCCGTCGACGAACGCGAGCAGGCCCGCCACCCACGCCGCGTCCTCGGGCACGCCGGTGGACGGCACCGCGGGCGGGGTCCGCACCTCGGCCAGTTGCCCGGCCTCGGGCGGCTCCGACCGCAGCAGCCGCAACGCCAGCTCCGGCAGGCCCTCGAAGGCGGCGTGCCGGGCCGCGCCCGGGGAGGCGCCGAGTCCCGCCTCCAGGCACAGCGCGACCGACGCGGCGTCGCCGTCGCGGGCGGCCTCGATCAGCGGGGAGGTCTTGGCGTCGCCCCGGGGGAAGCGGGCGACCTCCCGGCCGTCGCGGTTGTAGACGAGCCGGTCCGCCGTGCCGTCCCCCGTCCAGTGCCGGGCCACGCCTTCGAGGACGCCGTCCTGCCGCCAGCGGGGAGCCGACCACTCGCCGTCCGGCCAGAAGGTGGCGGGCTCCGGCACACCGGCCGGACGCTCCGGCACCGGCCCGCCCTCGTTGGTCACCTCGGTGCCGTCGGCGGCGAAGCAGGCCTGACGGATCCGCGTGCCCTGCTCGTCGTACTCCTGGACCACGGTTCGGAGGACCGGGTCCAGGTCGTCGAACGAGAACGGGTCGCGGCTCGGGAGGTCGCAGCGGTGGCCGGTGACCGTGACCGGCACGCCGTCGCGGTGCTCGGCACGGACGGCCAGGGTGCCGTCGTCGTGGTAGCGCAGCATCGTGCCGTGGCGCCTGCCGTCACGCCAGTTGCTCTCCTCCAGCGGCGTCCCGTCGGGGCGCCACAGCTGCCACCGGCCGGTGAGCGCGTCGCCGTCACGCTCTCCGACCGCCCACGCCGGCCACTTCGGGCCGCCCTCGTAGAGCTCCCACTCCTCGAGGTACTCGGCCTCCGGGGGGACGCACGCGGGCCGGTCGGCCGCGGAGTCCGCGGTCCCGGCCACCGGGCCTCCCGGTATCTCCCCGGGGTGGGCCCCGGCACCATCGACATGCAGATCGTCAGACATGGCCCGTATGGAAGCACCTTCCACCGACATGTCGCATCCTGGGGTGCCCTCGGTGGAGTTGACGATGTGTCACAAGCCGGTGGGCGTCGACGATCCCGGGCGTCCTCGCGGGAGCGGCGGCCCGTGGGCCGACCGCTGCGGCGTCCGGGCGGGGCGAGGCCGTTCCGGGGCGTTCGCCGAGGAGCAGGACGAGCGCGACGAGTCCGGAGACGACCGCCACCAGCACGGCGAGGGCGAGGGCCCCGCAGCCGCCGGTCCGTCGGCCGGGCGGCTGCTCGCCGTGGGGCTCCCCGGTGTTGCTCCTGCTCCCGGTCCCGGCCCGCGCGCGTCCGGTGGCAGCGGCGCCGGTGCGCTCGGGGTGCGCGGGTCGCCCGGGCGGCGCGGGCCGCTCCGGCACGTCCACCGCGAACGCCGCGCAGGCCGCGCCCAGGCGCTCCGGGAGCGCGGAGACCCGCAGCGCCACCCCGACCCGCGCGTGCGGCGTGCCCTGCACCTGCCCCGCCGCACCGGCCCCGGGGACACCGAACCGGGAGGCGATGTCCGGGCCCAGCCCGACCAGGTCGAACGGCACCGTGTACCGCAGTTCGATCCGGCGGGTAGCGCTGGAGGGCAGCGGCTCCTCGACGGCCCGCCGGTCGAAGTCCAGCCGCCCCCGGACGGGTTCGACGGGGTCGATCCGGAAACCGGTCGGCTGCGGCCCGGCGTTGTGCACGAGCAGGTCCAGGAGGACCGTGCCGCCGGCGGTCCCGAACCGGCGCGGCGGTTCGCACCAGGCCCGCACACCCGCGTCCGGTCCGGCCCGCAGATCGGTGCCGCAGTACTCGCCCGGGCAGTAGCGGCCGAGCCGCTCGGCGCCGTCGGTGCGGCTGCCGCACAGTTCGCAGTGGAGCGCCATCGTCGTCCCCTCCGTCCCGGTGGGCCCCGCCCCGCCCCGGGGGTACCCGGCCACCCGCCGGAACAACCGCTGCCGCCGGGACCGCAACCGCCCCGTGACCGGGCGCGGCCCGTCCGCCCGGCCCGTGACCGGCGCGGCGCGTCCGCCGTAACGCCGTCAGGTCGCCGCCCCGGCGGTGGCGGGCTGTTCGGCGTCCCCGAAGCGGGCCAGGGTGAGCGCCCCGAACACCGCCGCCGCGAAGCCGAGGACGGCGAGCGGTTCGAGGTCGTGGCGGGTGTGGTCGCCGAGCAACAGCACGCCGACGACGGCCGGGCCCACCGTCTCACCGAGCACCATGGCCGCCGTCGCCGCCGTGACCGACCCGTTCTGCATCGCCCAGGTCAGCGCCGCGAACCCGCCCAGCCCGGCGAACGCGACGGCGTAGGCGGCCGGTTCGGTCAGCAGGTCCGGGAACCGGGCGTCCGGCAGCACCCGCACGGCGACACCGACCACACCGAACTGCAGGCCGGCGACCAGCCCCAGCAGCG
This sequence comes from Kitasatospora sp. NPDC058032, assembly GCF_042885845.1. Lineage (NCBI taxonomy): Bacteria > Bacillati > Actinomycetota > Actinomycetes > Kitasatosporales > Streptomycetaceae > Kitasatospora > Kitasatospora sp. NPDC058032. The sequence continues at coordinate 174,101 of NZ_JBHVRK010000017.1, forward strand.
GTGCCCGCCGACTCCCGCCGAGCCGTACCGCCGCCCAGCCCGCGCCGATCAGCAGCACCGAGCAGATCAGCGTACCGAGCCGCAGCGCCGGGGTGCCGTGGCCGGGGCCGTCGCGCCCGGCGCTGACCGCGAGCACGCAGAGCCCGGCGCACACCGACGCCACCCCGACCCACTCGCTGCGCCGCAGCCGCACGTCCAGCACCCGGGCCGCACCGACGGCGGTCACCGCGAGCGCCGAGGCGAGCACCGCCTCCACCTCGTACAGCGGCAGCCGGGCCAGCGCGAGGAGTTCGGCGCCGAACCCGAGCATGTCCATCCCCACCCCGGCGAGGAAGGGCCACTGCCGGAACGCCCCCGCCAACGCGGCGGCCCCGCCGGGCCGCTGCCCGGCCGCGGCCCGACGGGCCCCGACCGCCTGGAGCACGGTGGCGGACCCGGTGAGCAGGGCGGCGGCCAGCGCCGCCAGCAGGCCGAAGAGCATGCGCCGACCGTACGGGCCCGCCCCGCTCCGGCGCGGGTGCGGCACGCCGGGCGCGATGGGCCGTCGACCTGCTCGCGGATCCCGGCCGACAGACTCTCCCACCAACCGGTCGTCGCAGCCTGGCGGCGTCTAGGGTGCGGGTGACGCACGGTGCGTCCGACCCTCCCCGGCGTCGCGAGCAAGATCGGGAGCACGGTGTGCAGTTGTTCGATATGACGGACGTTCCGGAGACCGAGGACGTGGCCGCGTGGCTCGCGTACGCGGAGCGGTTGACGGCGGCGGGGGATCCTCGGGGTGAGGCGATCCGGCTGGAGTGCGGGGGCGGCGACCGGTCGGCCGAGGCCTATGCGGAGGTGGAGCGGCACCTGGGGCTGGACGCGCTGCGGGCGGACGGGTCGTGGCAGTTCAGCTGGTCGCGGGGCTTCCTCGACGAGGCGTCCTTCCGGTTGGCGCCGGGCGGACGGTCGGGGCGTCGGGAGCTGGTGGAACGCCTCCTGACGTGGCATCCGGTGGACGTCGACTCGGTGGACGTCGACGTGGACGACCCCGAGCAGTGGGAGGGCGTGCTGGCCGGCGCCCTGCTCGCCCACTCCGCGAGCCGCCGGCTGCGGGCGCTCGACCTCCGGCTGACCGACTACCACCACTCCGCCGGACGGGTCGCGTCCGCGCTCGCCGGCTCGGTGCGGCCCAGGCTGGAGCGGCTGTCGTTCGGCTACGGCTTCGAGCACCTCTTCGAGGACGGCGAGGGGTCGGCCGGCAGCCGCATCGACCCGATGGAGCACCACGGCGAGGGGCTGGTACGGACGGAGATCTGGGAGGCGTTGCCGGCGCTGCGCACCCTGGAACTGGAGGGAGCGTTCCTGTTCTCGTCGGTGGACCACGAGGGCCTGACCCGGCTGCGGACCCGGGGCGCCGTGATCTCCGACGGTTCGCTCTTCCTGCCGGGGCGGCTCCCCGAGCTGACATCCCTGGAACTGGAGCAGGAGACCGACGTCTTCGGGGTCGCGTGTTCCGTGGACCAACTGGACGCCCTCGCGGACGCGGCGCGGTGGTACCCCAAGCTCAGGAACCTCGACCTCGGCGGGGTTGAGTTCGACGCCCCGTCCTCCGACGTGCTCGCAGCCCTCGCCCAGTCCCCGCTGCTGCCGCAGCTCGAAGCCCTGACGGTCCGCGACCTCGCGATACCGGCGGCGGGCGCGGCCGACCTCGCACCCCATTTCGCCCACCTCACGCTGCGGGCGGCGGGCACCGTCGCCGTCGAGAGCGCGGACGAGGAAGAGGCCCGCCGCGTGCTGTGCGTTGAGTGACGACCAGGTACCTCGACCCGCCGCCCGCCGCTGGCCACATCATCGACCTCTCGCCCCTGGAGCCACTCCAAGCTGCCGACCGTCAACGAACGCACGGCCATCCCCGCTGGTGCCAACGGCCGGAACGATGACCACCTCCCCTGACCGGTCCCACCGCCGCCTGAACACCCGCTGTGAGCGGAACCCGCGCCCACACCGACGCGCGACAACACTGGTCTCCCTTCGACTGACGCCAGCACCTACCACCCATCGACCAACCCGAACCGCATCCCGCCCACCCATGTCATTGGCATGGTTGGTCGGGCGGATTCCTCTCCCGTGATCTCCCCAGGCCCATCCCCGCACGCGCGGGGAGCAGTCGACCGGGTCGATCCGGCGCTCGGCGGCGACGGGACCATCCCCGCACGCGCGGGGAGCAGCCGAGAAATTGGTTCTCACCGGGGAGCGCGTAGGGACCATCCCCGCACGCGCGGGGAGCAGATCACGTCCGCCGACCAGCCGTCCGCCTCCGGGGGACCATCCCCGCACGCGCGGGGAGCAGCACGCCAAGGCCCGCACCCGCCACTCCCTCGGGGGACCATCCCCGCACGCGCGGGGAGCAGGCCACAGTGTGAGGAGACATCAGTATGACCAAGGGACCATCCCCGCACGCGCGGGGAGCAGCTGCTCGGCGCGGCCCTGCTGTTCACCCTGCCCGGACCATCCCCGCACGCGCGGGGAGCAGCTGAGCCGAGCTACTACACGACCGCCGAGAAGGGGACCATCCCCGCACGCGCGGGGAGCAGGGGTAGTGGTGCAGCTGACGCCTCTGCTGGTCGGGACCATCCCCGCACGCGCGGGGAGCAGTCGAAGCTCCATCGGCCCTCTTTTTCCGGCAAAGGACCATCCCCGCACGCGCGGGGAGCAGCGGGACGGTCTTCTCCTCGGCCTTCCACTTGCCGGGACCATCCCCGCACGCGCGGGGAGCAGTCGGGGTAACGGCGCTTGTGCGCGCTCATGGTGGGACCATCCCCGCACGCGCGGGGAGCAGAGTTCGTGAGCTGCGGGTCTATGCGGGAGTGGGGCGGGATTCTGCAACTTGTTGGGAATCGGGCATTTCGGGCCTTCGGGATGCTTTGTGGTGGGTGCGTCAGAACTCTATCCAGGGATGGGTGAACGCGGCCGGTGGTTGTGTCGGGTTGATGTGATTTTCCGTGAGGCCGCCGGGTGCGGAGGGCGCCGTAAGCAGGCATGCGGAGCCGCCAACTGGGAAGCGGGTGACGGAGGGCGTGACCGGTCGGCGGGCGACCTCTGTCGACCCTCGGAAGCGGCTGCGCCCTCGGATGAGCCGAGACCTCGTCGGCGGTCAGTCGTCGAGCGACGAGGAGCCGGTGGCTGCGGAGTGGTCGGGGGTGCGCTCGCGGGCGGTGCGGCAGGGGAGGTGACGCGTGAGGGCGTCGCTGCAGTTGGCGGCGGCCATCCGTTGCACCAGACCGGCCAGGCGTGTGACCAGCGGGCGCAGCCGAGCCCGCAGGGCGGCGTCGGCGCGGCCGTCGAAGCGCTCGACGGCGGAGCAGATACGGGTGACGAAAAGTGCGGTACCGCGAACGGCGCGGCGGACGTGGTTCACGCGAGTGCAACCGGTCGGTCACCCGACCGGTTCCGGCCCACGGCCGGGTGGCCGATGGAAGAGAAGCTGGCGCGCGCCCGGCGCGCCTGGTCCGCGCCCGCGCGGGCCGTCCCGGCGGGCGCGGCCGCGCCGGGACGGTCTGCCCGCCATCACGGTGCGCCGACGCTCTGTCGGCGACGGGAGGTCGAACACCGTGACGGTGAACACTTACAGGGCCGAAGAAACGGAGGGCGATCGTGGTGCTCCGCCGGATTGCAACCGCCGGGCCACGGGGTCGGGCTGCCGAGGTCGACCCGCCCGCCGGATTGAGGACCGGCTCCATCGCGCCGCACCGTCGTTCGGTGTCAAGGCGGCAAGGGCGCGCCACCGTTCGCCCGCTTACCGGTCTGGTCCGATCCGCGTTGGTGAAGCGGTCTGTGTACTCCTGGGAGGCGACCGGGCCCCGGGGCCGCGCCGAGATGGCTGCTTTTGTTGCTGTCCGTCCGGACGGTCCCACGAGGAGCATCTGGCAGCTCTGCCGCAGCGGCAGGTCGCCGACCGGTGTTCAAGGGCACCATGATGCGGATCCACACCGCCCACTTCCCGCAGGTCAAGAAGCTCCAGCCTCGACCACCTGTCGTCGCTGCGGCGCGACGTCCTGGCACATCTGACGACCGGTACGTTCGTCGCGCAGGCGGAGAACGTGGTCTTGCTTGGCCCGCCCGGGATCGCCAAGAATCCACCTGGCCATCGGACTGGGAGTCAAGGCCGCACACGCCCGCTACTCGGTCCTGTTCGACACCGCCGACAATGGGATCAACTGCCTTCAGACAGTTCGGCAGGCTGCGTGCCTCGACGCCGAGGTGAAGAAGATCCTTCGCTACAAACTGATCATTATCGACAAGGTCGCGGAGGATCTTCCAGGTCTTCATCCGGGCGAAGACGTACTCGACTTGGGTGTGACCTGTGTTGCCGCGGCCTGAGCGCTAGCAGTGGGCCGATGTGGTCGATGATGCGGTCGGCCGCCGATTTGGACACCCCGACGAGCGGCGCGAGCTGCCGCAGCATCAGGTTGGTGCGGCCCCGGCGCACCGTGTCGGCTCCCTCGGGGCGGAGCATCGTGATCAGCTTCTGGAAGTCGCGTGATCCCAGCCCGGTGAACGGAGCTATCCAGGACGGCTGCGGCGCCGTGATCACACCAGCCGCGGAAAAATCATCCCACCGCTTCAGGGTCCTCTTGCGCCAGTGCGGCCCGGCACCGCTCCACCTGCCCGGCCACCTGCTCCATGAACCAGCGCATGATCTCGTACGGGATGATGTGCTCGTCGTGGCTGTGGATGTGGACGGTCGGCTCCAGATCCGGATCCTCGTCGGGAATCACCGCCACGAGGAAGGCGGCTCCAGGGAGGTGGGGAACGGTGTTGGGGATCTCGGCCCACGAGGCCGGCGCCGGGACGGCCTCGCTCAGCTCCACGCACCAGGCGTCGTCGGGCAAGGCGTAGTGGAACTGGACGGCGTAGTGACGACCCGCATGTTCTCGCAGCTCCGGCATGCCCGCAGGCTGCCACAGCCGTCTGGCTGGAGTCGCGCGAATATCGGGCGCGGCCGACTGGTCGCCGCCCGGCCTGTCCCTCAGCAACTCGACCAGCAGTTACGGGACAGCCCTTGGCCTGGCAATCACCGGCCGGGTCTCGGCGCATCCGGATAGAGTTCCCCCATATCCATCATGAAGAGTCCCGAAGGCCCGATAGGAGGTTTCCCCCGGAACGTGGACACCCTGGACACTTGGATCGTGATGATCCGGAGAACAGGAGTTCCCGTTGGGGACGTATAAGTACTCGGCTG